>JAIVHI010000170.1:0-50843 GCA_020201155.1 Loktanella sp.
CAAACCCGCCAGCGTCATACGCTGCCGGGTCGGGCGAAGACCGGCCTGCGCCAGCCAGTCCGAGGATCGTTTCGTCTGCACGTCAGCCATATGGCCCTCCTGTTCCTTCTAATATGGTGAAAAGCGCCCATAGATCAATGATGAACGCCCAAAACGGCCGCCCTTGCCCTGCGGTTTGACGAAATGATAGAGATCGCGGACGCAGACAGAACAGGACTGGACCCGACGCACATGGCCGATTATCCCACCAGCTTCGATAAAGAGGGCTTGCTGAAGTGCAGCCGAGGCGAGCTTTTTGGCCCCGGCAACGCCCAGCTTCCCGCCCCCCCGATGCTGATGATGGACCGGATCACCGACATTTCCGGCGATGGCGGTTTGCATGGCAAGGGTCATGTCGTGGCGGAATTCGACATCACGCCCGACCTGTGGTTTTTCGACTGCCACTTTCCCGGCAACCCGATCATGCCCGGCTGTCTTGGCCTTGACGGGCTGTGGCAGCTGACCGGTTTCAACCTTGGCTGGCGCGGCTGGCAGGGACGCGGCTATGCGCTGGGCGTGGGCGAGGTCAAGCTGACCGGTATGGTGCGCCCCGACCGCAAGATGCTGACCTACAAGGTGGATTTCACCAAGGCGGTCCAGACGCGTCGCCTGACGATGGGCGTGGCCGACGGGATCGTCGAGGCGGACGGCGATGTGATCTATGTGGTCAAGGACATGAAGGTCGCCCTGTCGGAAAGCTGACGCGCGCGGCTACCTTCGGCCCCGCTCAACCGCGCATAGCGGACGCATGGGAACCCGGCGTCTGCGGTGGTAGCCGCGGCAATGGCAGGCGGCCCACTTCGGGCCGCGCGAACAGATAGCCCTGCATCAGCTCGATGCCGATGTCCGAAAGCACCGCACATTCCGCTTGGGTTTCCACACCTTCGCAAACGGCCACAATACCCAGATCGCGCAGCATCCCGGCGGTATGGGTCAGGATTTTGTGCTTCACGGGGGACGTGTCGATGCCGCGGATCAAGGCCATGTCGATCTTGACCACGTCAGGCTGAAAGCGCGACAGCAGGTCCAACCCGGCGAGCCCTGCACCGAAGTCGTCGATCGCCGTTTTGAACCCCAGATCGCGGTAAGTCTGCAGTATGTTCAGGACATGGCCGGAATCGAGGTATTCACCTTCCGTGAATTCGAACATGATCCGGTCAGGCGGAAATCCGGTTTTCCGGGCCGTTTCAAGCGTCAGCCGGATACAGGCCAAAGGCTCGTACACGGCATTGGGTAGGAAGTTGATCGATAAAAGCGCACCGTCCCGTGCCAGATTCAATGCAGTGGCACGCTCGATTGCGGTGACCCGGCAGCGTTGATCGAAGGCATATCGGTTGGCTTCCGTCACGGTCGACAGAACTTCGCCGGCGCCGGTGCCATCCTGCCCCCGCAACAGGGCTTCATAGGCAAAGACGTCACCCGTTCGCAGGTTCACCATCGGTTGGAACGCCATGGTGATCGGCGTATCAAAGGTGGCCCCGTCGCGGCAGGCTTTGCAGGTTTTGCGCGCAGTCATCTTCTTTATCCAGTTTGATCGACTGTGTGCCTAATCCATATTTGTTAATGCAATGTGGATCGTCACAGCCCAAATCGACCTTTGGCTAATTCGCTGATCGCCCTTGCCCCGCTTCCCCCGTCTCTACTACAGAGAGTATGAACCATTGGAAGGAGCGACTATGCGTCGTGTCGTCGTCACCGGGATGGGGATCGTCTCGCCCATCGGGAACACTGTCGAAGAGGTTGCGGCCGCTTTGAAAGCCGGACGTTCGGGGGTGGAGTTCGTCCCCGCAATGGCCGAGCACGGCTTTCGCAGCCAGATCGCCGGCACCCTCAAACTGGACGTGTCCGAACATGTGGACAAGCGCACGCTGCGGTTCATGGGGCCGGGCGCGGCCTACGCCCATATCGCGATGGGTCAGGCGATTGCCGATGCCGGCCTGAGCGAGGATCAGGTCGTGAACCCGATGACCGGCGTCATCGCAGGCTCGGGCGGACCCTCGACCAGTGCGATGCTGGCGGCTCACCAGACCGTGCTGAAAAGCGGATCGACCAAGCGGATCGGGCCCTTTGCCGTGCCGAAGACCATGTCGTCTACCGTCAGCGCGAACCTTGCGACGGCCTACAAGATCAAGGGCATGAACTTTTCGATCACCAGCGCCTGTTCGACCTCGCTGCACTGCATCGGCATGGCCGCGCAGCAGGTGGCACTGGGCACGCAGGACATCATGTTCGCGGGCGGCGGCGAAGAACTGGACTGGACGCTGTCCTGCCTTTTCGATGCGATGGGCGCGATGTCCTCCAAGTTTAACGACACACCCGAGAAGGCCTCGCGCGCATTCGACGCCAACCGCGATGGTTTCGTCATCGCGGGCGGCGGTGCCATGGTCGTGCTGGAAACGCTGGACAGCGCGCAGGCGCGCGGCGCGCACATCTACGCGGAAATCACCGGGTTTTCGGCCACATCCGACGGTGCCGACATGGTCGCCCCCTCGGGCGAGGGCGGCGAGCGTGCGATGCGCGGCGCGCTGAAGACGCTGCCCGAGGATCGCAAGATCAGCTATATCAACGCCCATGGCACATCGACGCCCGTCGGAGACGTGGGCGAAATCGAAGCGGTCCGCCGCGTGTTCGGCGAAGGCAGCACGCCGCCCGTCTCATCGACCAAATCCATGACCGGCCATTCCCAAGGGGCCACCGGCGCGCAAGAGGCGATCTACTGCCTTTTGATGCTCAAGGACGACTTCATCGCCCCCTCCATCAATGTCGAAACGCTGGACCCCGCCTTGAAGCCGGAAGAAATCGCCAGCGCACTGGTCGAAAACGCGGGGCTGGACACGGTGATGACCAACAGCTTCGGTTTTGGCGGCACCAACGGATCGATGTTGCTGAGCAAGTTCAAAGGGTAAGACGATGACAATTTCGATGGACGGCAAACGCGGCCTGATCATGGGGGTCGCCAACGAGCGGTCCATCGCCTGGGGCATCGCCAAGGCCATGGCCGAAGCCGGTGCAGAACTCGCGTTCTCCTATCAGGGCGAAGCGTTCGGCAAACGGCTTGAGCCGCTGGCGCAATCCGTGGGCAGCGACCTGATGGTCGACGTGGACGTGACCGACGACGCTTCGATGGACGCCTGTTTCGCGGCCATCAAGGACAAGTGGGGGACGCTTGATTTCGTGGTCCACGCCATCGCCTATTCCGACAAGGGCGAATTGACGGGGCGCTTCATCAACACCACCCGCGAGAACTTCAAGAATTCGCTGTCGATTTCCTGCTACAGCTTCATCGACGTGGCCCGTCGCGCCTCTGAACTGATGCCGAACGGGGGCACCCTGCTGACGCTGACCTATCAGGGCAGCAATGCGGTGACGCCGAATTACAACGTGATGGGTGTGGCCAAAGCCGCGCTGGAAAGTGCCACGCGCTATCTGGCGAACGATCTGGGACCGCAGGGCATCCGCGTCAACGCCGTGTCGCCGGGCCCGATGAAGACGCTTGCGGGTGCGGCGATCGGCGGCGCGCGCAAGACCTTCAAACACACCCAGATGAACGCCCCACTGCGCGAAAATGCCACGCTCGAGGCTGTCGGCGGCACGGCGGTCTACCTTGCATCCGACGCCGGCGCCTTCACGACAGGCGAGATTGTCCATGTCGATGGCGGCTATCACATTCTGGGGATGCCACAGGGCGAAAACATCTGACCCGATCGTGCCAGTCCCCAAAGCAAAACAGCCAACGGGGATGCCGCTGGCTGTTTCGTCTTTCGGGGCCTGATCCGAGGATCACTCCGCCTTGATCGCAGTCACTTCGATGTCGAAGATCAGGTCCTTGCCCGCAAGCGGGTGATTGGCGTCAAGCGTGACCGCCTCTTCCTTGATCTCGGCCACCGTCACCGGAACGGCCTGACCATCGGGGGTCTGCATCTGCAGCTGCAGGCCTTCCTCGAGCGGGATGTTGTCGGGGAACTCGGACCGCGGGACGTCCTGCTTGTTGGCGTCGTTCACGGGACCATAGGCCTTTTCGGACGGAATCTCGACACGCTTGGTGTCGCCCACGGCCAGACCCGGCATGGCTTCGTCGAGACCCGGAATGATCATGCCCGAGCCCACTTCGAAGGCCAGCGGATCGCGACCTTCGGAACTGTCGAAAACGGTCCCGTCTTTCAGGGTTCCGGTGTAATGGATATGGACGGTATCGCCTTGTTTCACGGTGCTCATCGGTTTTTCCTCGTCGTTTCGTCACTAAAGGGTCAGGCCTAACCAGCCTGTTCGCGGGATGCAAACGGCTTTCCTCCACCCCTTCCACATGCTTGAGTGCACCCAAAGGGAGGGGCTGATGACCATCTGTGTGTTCGATGCCTACGGCACGCTGTTCGACGTGAAGGGCGCTGCACGTCTCGCCGCCCAAGAGCCGGGGAACGAGGCATTGGCACAGGTCTGGCCGCGTCTCGCAAGCGATTGGCGCCAAAAGCAATTGCAGTACACCTGGCTGCGGGCCGTGGCTGGCCGGCACTGCGATTTCTGGCAGGTGACACAGGATGGTCTTGACTGGGCGCTCGAGGCGGCCGGTCTGGACGATCCGGTATTGCGCGAAAACCTGCTTGCGCTCTACTGGCGGCTGCCCGCTTTTCCCGAAGTGCCGCACATGCTGGCCAGGCTGGCCGAAAAAGGGCACCCGACAGCGATTCTCTCGAACGGATCGCCCGCTATGCTTTCGGCGGCGGTGTCATCCGCGGGGATCGGCGATGTCCTTCATGCCACGCTTTCGGTGGAAGAGGTGGGAATCTTCAAACCCGCCAGCGCCGTCTACGACATGGTGAACGCGCGCTTCGGCGGCACCCCGGCGGATGTGCTTTTCGTCTCGTCGAACGGCTGGGACGCGGCGGGTGGCGCCGGTTACGGCTTCCGCACCGTCTGGGTCAATCGCGCGGGCGACCCGCTGGACCGGCTTTATGCCACACCGACCAAGATCCTCACCGACCTGACATCCATACCGGAGCTGGCCTGATGCCCCACTTCACCGCCAAAGACGGGACCCGTCTCCATTACACTGACCAGGGGGATGGTCCGCCGGTCATTGCCCTCGCCGGGCTCACGCGCAACGGCGCTGATTTCGACCACACGGCCCCCCACCTGCCCGTGCGCCTGATCCGGCTCGATTACCGCGGGCGGGGGCAATCGGATTGGGCTGATCCCGCGACCTATACGATCGCGCAAGAGGCGCAGGATACGCTGGCGCTGATGGACCATCTCGGCCTTGATCGGACGGCGATCCTCGGCACCTCGCGCGGCGGGCTGATCGCCATGGTGCTGGCCGCGACGGCGCGGGACAGGCTGACCGGCGTGGCGTTGAACGACATCGGCCCCGAAATCGCGCCGGCAGGGCTCGACATCATCAAGACCTACATCGGTCGCAAACCGGCGCAGACCAGCTATGCCGAAGCCGCGGCGTTTCGCGCGCGAAACTGGCTTCACTTCCCCGATGTGCCGGATGACCGCTGGCTGGCCGAGGTCAAACAGCAGTACAAGGAATCTCCCCAAGGTCTCGAGCTGCGCTATGACCCCAAGCTGCGCGATGCCGTGCTCGCGGACGGGGCACAGCCCGCGCCCGATCTCTGGCCTCTTTTCGACGCGCTGTCGGGCCTGCCCGTCGCATTGATCCGCGGCGCGAATTCCGACCTGCTGACAGCCCAGACCGCTGCCGAAATGTGCCGCCGCAACCCCGACATGATTTACGCCGAAGTGCCGGACCGCGGTCACGTGCCCTTCCTTGACGAACCGACCGCGCTCCGCGCATTGACCGACTGGGTCGCCCGCCTGCCCTGAACCACCTTCATCTTGCCAAATAAACTCCCGCCGGAGGCATCCCGCCTTCTCAACCGCCTTGAAAGTCGCCTTCAATGAACCTCGACATGATCCACGCCGCCGCCGATCGCCTGCAGGGCCACGTGCGCCAAACGCCGCTTCTGACATCGCCATTTCTCGACGAGATCGCGGGCCGTCGCGTCTTCGTCAAAGCCGAGTGCCTGCAGCACACCGGCAGCTTCAAGTTCCGGGGCGGCTGGTCCGCGCTGTCGGCGATGGACGCCGCACAGCGCGAGGCTGGCGTCATCGCCTTCTCCTCCGGCAACCACGCACAGGGGGTGGCACTCGCTGCCCGAAGGCACGGCGCGCCCGCCGTGATCGTGATGCCCTCGGACGCGCCCGCCATCAAGATCGCCAACACCCGCGCGCTTGGCGCCGAGGTCGTGACCTATGATCGCGCCACCGAAAGCCGCGAAGAGATCGGCGAGCGTCTGAGCGCAGAGCGTGGTCTGACGCTGGTGCGCCCCTATGACGAACCGCAGGTCATCGCAGGGCAAGGCACCTGCGGGCTGGAAATCGCGGCACAAGCCGGCGAGGCCGGGATCACCGCCGCCGATATCGCGGTCTGCTGCGGCGGTGGCGGTCTGACGTCTGGCATCGCGCTTGCGACCGAAAACACAGGCCTTCGGGCGCGGCCCGTCGAACCCGAAGGCTTCGACGACGTCGCCCGTTCCATGGCGGCAGGGACCGTCCAGCGGAACGCGCAGCTGACCGGGTCGATCTGCGACGCGATCATCACGCCCGCGCCCGGCGATCTGACCTTTCCGATCATGCAGCGTCTGTGTGGTCCTGCGATTGCGGTCAGCGACGCGGATGCGCTGCGCGCCATGCGCGTGGCTTTCGAACGGTTGCGGATCGTGGTGGAACCCGGCGGGGCGGTCGGTCTGGCAGCGGCGCTGTTCCACCCGGACCGCTTCGCAGGCGATGCCGTCATCGCCGTCTGCACCGGCGGCAACGTCGATCCCGAGACATTCAAGCAGGCGCTGGACACCCCCCTTTGACGGCAGACAGCATGACAGCACACACCATCCCCACCAACGACGGTGCGACGCTTCATGCCGTCACCTCGGGCCCGGACGCCGCCCCCGTGCTGGTTCTGGCCCATGCGCTGGGCACGAACCTGCACGTCTGGGACGGCCTGCTGCCGCATCTGCCCGACGACCTGCGGGTGATCCGCTACGACCTGCGCGGGCACGGCCAGTCCGATGCGCCGCCCGCGCCTTACAGCATGGGTCGCCTGATTACCGATGCCGAGACGGTCATGGACCATCTGGGCGTGACAGACGCCGCCTTTCTGGGCCTGTCCGTCGGCGGCATGATCGCGCAGGGGCTGGCGATCAAGCGGCTCGATCTTGTGCGGGCGCTGATCCTGTCGAACACCGCCGCCAGGATCGGCAATGCCAAGCTATGGGAAGACCGCATCGCGGCGGTCGCGCGCGACGGACTTTCGGCCCTCGCCCCTTCCATTCTGTCGCGCTGGTTCGGCAAACTGCCCCATGACGCCAAGGCCCTGACCGCCATGCTGACGGCGACGCCGTTGTCGGGATATACAGGCACCTGTGCCGCCATCGCGGGCACCGATTTCTACACGCCCACCTCCGGCCTGCGCCTGCCCACACTTGGCATAGCCGGGTCCGAAGACAGGTCGACCCCGCCCGATCTGGTGCGCGAGACGGTCGACCTTATCCCCGGCAGCCGGTTCGCCCTGATGCGCCGCGCCGGTCACCTGCCCTGTCTGGACGATCCCGCAGGCTACGCCGGCCACGTCACGCGGTTCCTGCGCGAGACGGGGCACATCCGCTAGGCAGACCCGGTGTTCGCGGCTAAAGCTGTGACATGAACAACCGTCTCGCCCTGACATTCATTCTGATCAATGTCGTGATCGACAGCATGGGCATCGGCCTGATCATGCCGGTGATGCCGGACCTGATTCAGGAAGTGGAAGGCGAAGGATTGGGCACCGCCGCGGTCTGGGGCGGCATCCTCGCGACCATTTTCGCGCTGATGCAATTCGGGTTCGGCCCCACCATCGGAAGCCTGTCCGACCGCTACGGGCGCAGGCCGATCCTGCTGATCTCGCTTGCCGTCATGGCGCTCGACTACGTCCTGATGGCGGTGGCGGGCACGATCTGGCTGCTGATCATCGGACGTATCATCGGGGGGATCACGGCCGCGACCCAGGCAACGGCGGCGGCCTATGTCGCCGATGTATCCAAACCCCACGAAAAGGCCGCCAACTTCGGCCTGATCGGCGCGGCCTTCGGGGTGGGCTTCGTTCTGGGTCCGCTGATCGGCGGTGTTCTGGCCGAATACGGAACCCGCGCGCCGTTCTGGGCCGCCGCGGGTCTTGCGACCGCCAATTGCGTCTTCGGCTACTTCGTGCTGCCCGAAACCGTGACCGACGCGATCCGCCGCCCCTTTTCGTGGCGGCGCGCCAATCCCTTGGGCGCATTCAAGCATATCGGGGAGCTGCCCGGCCTGCGCCGTCTGATGCTGATCATCTTCATCTATGCGGTGGCCTTCTTCGTCTATCCCGGCGTCTGGGCCTATTTCGGCGCAGAACGGTTTGGCTGGGGACCGGGGATGATCGGCGTGTCGCTTGGCATCTTCGGTGTCGGGATCGCCATCGTTCAAGGTCTGCTGATCAGGCCGATCCTGCGCCGGATCGGAGAGCGGTCCGCCGTGATCCTTGGCCTGTCCATAGATGTGTTCGCTTTCATTGCCCTGGGCTTCGTGACCAACGGCTGGATCGCGCTGGCCCTGACGCCGCTGACGGCGCTGGGGTCGATTGCGGGCCCCGCCTTGCAAGGCATCATGAGCCGCGCCGCCGAGGACAATCAGCAGGGTGAACTGCAGGGCGTCATCGCATCGCTCAACGCGGTCGCCACCATCGTCGCGCCGCTCTTGCTGACCCAGACCTTCTGGTTCTTTACCGCGCCCGAAAATCCGATCTACCTGCCGGGTGCGCCATTCCTGCTGTCCGCCGTGCTGACGGTGGGCTGCATCCTTGTGTTCCGTGCCGCCCGCCAGACAATTGCCGAAAAGCTGGACGGCTGACGCACCCCCCCTATCAAATCCGGAACGGGTGTCGCATGGTCCCCGAAAACCGGAGGCGACATGACCACAATCAAAGCGGCAGTATGCCGGACATTCGGTGCCGATCTGGTGATCGAGGACGTCACCCTCGACGCACCCAAAGGCCGCGAAATCGAGGTTACATTGAAGGCCTGCGCGATCTGCCATTCGGATATCACCTATGCTGACGGCGGATGGGGCGGCACCCTGCCCGCGATCTTCGGGCACGAGGCGGCGGGTCACGTCAGCGCGGTCAGCGAGGGTGTTCAGGGGTTGAGCGTCGGTGACCCGGTGGTCGTGACCCTGATCCGCGCCTGCGGCACATGCCCGTCCTGCGCGTCGGGCCGTCCGGTGATCTGCGAAACCCCCAGCCGCACACGGTCCCCGCTGACCGATGCGGAAGGCGCGCCGATCGTGCAGGCGATGAACTGCGCGGGGTTCGCCGAACGGGTCGTCGTGGATCAAAGCCAGGTGGTGAAACTGCCCCCCGACATGGACCTTGTCGCAGCCTCGCTGGTGGCCTGCGGGGTTATCACGGGCGTGGGTGCCGTTGTGAACGCAGCCAAGCTTCGCGCCGGCCAAGACGTTGTCGTGATCGGCGCGGGCGGGGTCGGGCTGAACGCGATCCAAGGCGCGCGCATCGCCGGTGCCCGCCGGATCGTCGCCGTGGACATGACCGAGGACAAGCTGGCCATCGCCCGCGACTTCGGCGCGACCGACACCGTTCTGGCCAGCGCCGACAAGCCGTGGCGCGAAGCCATCAACGCGATGGGGCGCGGCGCTGACGCGGTGATCGTGACCGTGGGCGCGATCCCCGCCTATGACAGCGCACCGCGCTATCTGGCCCCCGGCGGACAGGTCATCATGGTGGGCATGCCGCACACCGGGGCGACCTCGTCCTACGAGCCCGTGATGATGGCCGCCGTCGGAACGGGCATGACCGGGTCCAAGATGGGCGACGTCGTGATCTCGCGCGACATTCCGTGGATGGTGGACATGTATGCGCAAGGGCGGCTGGAACTGGACGGTCTGATCTCGGGCCGCTGGCCGCTGGACCGGATCAACGACGCCATCGCGGACACTCGGTCCGGATCGGCCAAACGCAACGTGATCGTCTTCGACTGACAGTCCCGCAACCTTTGGTGCCCACATGAAACTTGCCGATATCGAGATCTTCAGCATCGCACCCCCCGCACCGGGCTGGGGCGGGCGCTACTGGATCGTGGTCAAGCTGACCACGGATACCGGTGTGACCGGCTACGGCGAATGCTATGCCGCGTCGGTCGGCCCTGAAGCGATGAAACCGGTGATCGCGGATGTCTTCGCCCGCCACATGGCCGGCGAAAACCCCGAGAACATCGAGAGGATGTTCCGGCGTGTCTATTCGTCGGGCTTCACGCAGCGGCCGGACCTGACTGTGATGGGCGCGTTTTCCGGACTGGAGATGGCGTGCTGGGATATCGTCGGCAAGGATCGCGACAGGCCGGTCCACGCCCTGATGGGTGGCCTGCTGAACGACCGCATCAGGGCCTATACCTACCTTTACCCGCAAAACCACCATCCGCTGCCCGACTTCTGGACCAGCCCCGAGATGGCGGTGGACGTCGCCCTTGCCTTGATCGACAAGGGCTATACCGCGCTCAAGTTCGACACCGCCGGTCCCTATACGATGCGGGGCGGGCACATGCCGTCGCTTCACGATATCGACACGACGGTGCGCTTTTGCGAGACCCTGCGCGCGGCCATCGGACCCCGCGCCGACCTGCTTTTCGGCAGCCACGGGCAGTTCACCCCCGCAGGTGCCATCCGCCTGGGCAACGCCATTGCCCACACCGATCCGCTGTGGTTCGAAGAGCCGGTCCCGCCGGATAACCCCGAGGGCATGGCGCAGGTCGCCGCTGGTCAGCCGATCCCTGTTGCCACCGGCGAAAGACTGACGACACTGGTCGAGTTTCACGCGGCCCTGCGCAACGGCGCGGCCATCGTACAGCCCGCGCTGGGGCGCAGCGGGGGGCTCTGGCAGGGGCAGAAGATCGCGACGCTGGCCGAGGCTTACGGCGCGCTGGTGGCACCGCATCTTTACGCAGGCCCGGTTGAATGGGCCGCCAACGTGCAGCTTGCAGCGACCCTGCCCAATATCCTGATGTGCGAAACCATCGAGACGGACTTTCACCACCGCCTGATCGGCGGCGCGCTGACGGTGGACAACGGAATGATCCCGGTACCGACGGGTGCCGGTCTGGGCATCAGGTTCGACGAGGATCTGGCCCGCGCCCACCCCTACACCGGCTGCGGGCTGCACCTCGAGATGCAGGAGGACGCGATCAGCTACCACGGCCCCAATGCCTTTGAAGGGGGTGCCCCGGTCAAGCGCGATTGAGGTCAGCCCGACACTTGGCCGCTTTTTCGTTGCACCACGACGCAACGGCCCCAAGGCGACACCATGAGCGGGCTCAGGACTATCTCAGTAAGCTTACGATAATTGGCGATCCGGCGAGGACTCGAACCCCGAACCTGCTGATTAGAAGTCAGCTGCTCTATCCAGTTGAGCTACCGGACCGCTAGCCGCTCCATAAGAGAAAGCGGCGGTCCGGGCAATTGCTTCGTGGCCGTCATTCCATTTCCGTGCCCATGACAAGCACCCAGCGCGTTTCGCGACCATCGGCGGAATAGCCAAAACCGAAATCCTCGAAAACTTCGGCGGTCATCATATCGTTGTGGCTTGGCGAGTTTTGCCACCCAACCAACGCTTCCTCCGCCGTCTGTTGGCGTGCGGCAATATTTTCACCCCAGAATCTGGGATTGTAACCTTCTTCCATCATTCGGTCGCCCGCGCTGAGGCCTTCAGGCGATCTGTGGGCAAAGTAGCCGCGCGTGATCATGTCCTCGGCGTGAACCTGTGCGGCGGAATCAAGGCGGGCATCATAACGAACCTCGCCCGCACCGGCATCGAGGCGGACATTGTTCAGCATGTCCCCGAAACTTGCGTCACCCGACGGGGTGGCGATGATTTCGTCGTCTCTCAGGGTGTAGGGTTCGCTGTAGAACTTTCCGTTGCCCAGAACTTCCGGCTGGTCCGGCTGGGGCTGTCCAGTCGGCGCAGTGGCACCGCCGACCGACGCCGACCCGCCGCAGCCGACGAGTGTCAGGCAAATCGCTAATGAAACAAGGGGGCGCATTGGGGTCTCCTCAGGTGTGCAGACCTGATGGGTACCAATGCTTCCCGTCTAAATAGTGAACATAATAAGATTTTTTTCGGCGCAAACCGGCACCAAACGTGGCACGCCCAAGCAAATATGGCAGAGACTTTGGCCTGTCGGACCCACATTGATCCTGTCACAGGCATCGCGGATCAAGATCGTCTGGGGGAGGTGGCGGACTGGGGAGGATTCGAACCCCCGACCCCCTGATTCGTAGTCAGGTACTCTATCCAACTGAGCTACCAGTCCGTCAGGAGCGGCTTTAGACGGGGGCGTTCGTCGATGCAAGGGCCTTCTGCGGATTTTCTGCATTGGACGACGCCGGGTCAAGCGACAGGTCGCCCTTGGGAAGGACGATGGCAAAGGTCGTCCCCGCAGCCGAGGTTTCACGCAGCTCCAGCCGCCCGCCGTGCCCGCGCACCAGATCGGACGCGATCACGAGGCCAAGACCAGAGCCGCCCTTGCTGGCGCGACCCTGAAAGGCCTGAAACAGGTGTTCGCGCGCCTTGGGCGGTAGTCCGGGGCCGGTATCGGACACGCTAAGCTGCCACATGGCATCGTCTTCCGTGGCATGCAGGCAGATCTCACCGGGCTTTCCGGTCGCCATGATCGCCTGCCGGGCGTTGCGCACGAGGTTGGTGATCACGCGAAACAGTTGTTCGTCGTCGGCGCGCAGGATCATCGTGGCCGGAACGTCCTCGGAGAAAGAGAGTTCGTAGTCTCCGGCGGCCAGCCGTTCACTGTCGATCACCTCGCCCACGATCTGGGCAAGATTGACCCTTGTCAGGCGCGGGGCCGGTTCGTCCACCCGACCGAAGGCCAGCGTCGTTTCGCAGAGGTTCACGGCGCGGGTGATCGAGCCCACGAGCTTGGGGGCCATGCGCTTGACCGTCGGGTCGTCCGACCCTTCGATCCGATCGGTGAAAAGCTGCGCGCTGGTGAGGATATTGCGCAGGTCGTGACTGACCTTGGCGACGGCGCCGCCCAGTTGCGCGTGCGTCTTCGGGGGCCGCGGCGTAGCGCTGCATGTTCCGGACCACACTTTTGATCGGGCTGACCAACAGGATGCGCACGGCAAAGAACAGCAAGCTTGCTGTGATGACCGAAATGATGGCTGAAAGTGCAAGCACGTTCCGTCCGTACTCCAGCATCGCGGCGCGCAATGGCGCCTCACGCATTGTGACTTCGATCAGAATCCCGCCCCCGCGCACGGGATTGCCGATCACGCGGATGACATTTTCATCGGTATGAAAAAGAGTGCCGAGCGCATCACCGATGAGGGTCATGCCCGACGGGTCGCGCATGTCGTAGGTCGCGTCGATCGGCTGGGGGATCGGCGATGACAGTGCCAGTTGCCGTATCTCATCGCGCAACAGGACGACGTTATAGACATCCACATTCCGGAGCAGTTCGGCTTCGAGCGCGGGCGCAAGCATCTCGTCCGCTTCCAGCGCAAGCGATGCGATCTGCGCCCGTTCGAGCCGATCAAGAAGGTAGTCCTGCCGGAACCGCGCCACCGAAGGCACGAAAATGAACACCTCGGCCAGCATCACGAAGATGACGGTCAAAATCAGGAAACGTCCCGATAGGGTGTTTAGCATTCAGGCCCTCCAGGCCGCTAGGGTATCCATTTCTGGACGAAACGGACAGCCGTCTTGACCAGATTGCTCTCGAATAACTTAGGGCTGAAATAGGCTCCTGCCGCTCTTTTGTTGATTTCTCCGATAGTGGGGTAAGGCAAGACCGCATTCGAGATCGCAGACATCTTGAGCCCGTTGGCGATGGCCAGACACCAGACGCCGATCAATTCGCCTGCCATGGGACCGACGATGGACGCGCCGACGGGCTTTCCCCCGACCACCATGACCTTGATGAAGCCTTTCGTCTTGCGCTCGGCAATCGCCCTGTCGTTGTCATCGAACGCGGCCCGCACGACCGTGAGCTTTTCGCGGTGTTTCTTGCGGGCCTGCGCTTCGGTCAGGCCGACCTGTGCAAGCTCGGGCTGTGTGTAGCTGCACCACGGGATGTGGTCGGTCCTTGCCTTGGCGGGCAAGGCCAAGGCAAGCGCACGCACCAGCACACCGCCGTGGTATCCCGCGACATGGGTGAACTGCAGCCCACCCGCCACGTCACCTGCCGCGTAGACACGCTTGTTCGTCGTTGACCGCAGCTTGTCGTCAACCTTCAGCCCACGCCTGTCATGGGCCACGTTGCCTGCGTCCAGATCGAGCCTTTCGGTATTCACCTTGCGGCCCACTGCCATCAACATGTGCGATCCGGTAAAATCGCCCTTGGGCGTGTGAACCGTGACAGTGCCCTTGCCGCCCGAAATCCGTTCGGCCTTGGCCTCTTCCACGATCTCGACACCTTCGTCGCGCAGCGTGTCCAGAACGACCGCCGTCAGTTCGGGGTCGTCGTTGCCCAGAGCCTTGGCGCCCTCGATCACCGTCACCTTGCAACCCAAACGCCGGTGCGCCTGCGCCATTTCCATACCGATGGGACCACCGCCGACGATTAGCAGGTGATCCGGCTTTTCACGCAGCTCGAAGATGGTTTCGTTAGTGAAAACTTCGACATCCTCGATCCCCTCGATGGGCGGCACCAGCGGGCTGGACCCCGTCGCGACGACAAAGCGCCGGGCTTCGATCACGGTATCGCCGGCCTGCACCTCGGTTTCGCTGATGAAACGCGCGAAGTCGCGGATGACGGTGCAGCCAAGCGCTTCGAACCGGTCCTGGCTGTCCACGGGGGCGATCGTTTCGATGACTTGGGCGACATGATCCTTGGCGGCTGCATAATCGACCTTTGGCCGCACCTCCTCGATCCCGAAGGCGGGGTTCTCAAGCCCGGCCTGGGCATGCTTTGCACTGGCAATCAGGGCCTTGGACGGAACGCAGCCATAATTCAGGCAGTCGCCGCCCATCTTGTGCCCTTCGATCAGCACCACCTTGGCGCCCATCTGCACAGCCCCCGCCGCGACCGAAAGCCCGCCCGATCCCGCTCCGATCACGCAGATATCCGTCTTTATTCGTTTCATATCAGATGCCTTTCCTGCCGCGCACGGCCTTGAGGACGAGGGGAATCGCTGCCAGCACACAAAGCCCCAGCAGCGGCAGCAGAAACTGCGGCTGGAAGATGATGCCCAGATCAGGGCTTTCGCCCCGGTCAAAGACCTGCCCCAGCCCCGCGCCGACGCTCGTATAGACAATGGCACCGGGCATGATGCCAAAGAAGGTCGAGACTGCAAACCGGTGCAACGGCACGCCCACCAGCGCCGGCACGAGGTTGGCCACGAAAAAGGGAACCGCGGGCACCAGCCGGATCAAAAACAGCATCGACCACTGGCTTTGTTCGTCGTCGATCTGGGACTTGAGCTTCTTGACCGTCCCGTCCGAGGCATCCATCCGGGCAGAGAGCGCATCGCCAAGCCCCCAACGCGCCGCAAGGAACAGGGCCATGGCCCCAAGGGTCGCCCCGGCTACGTTGAAGATCGCACCGGGCAGGAATGGAAAGACCGCAGGCACGGACGCAAAGAGAAACCCGCCCGTCAAGGTGGCGATGGTCGCGCCCGGCAGGCTGAAGGCCACGATCGCGGCATAGCCGGCGATGAAAGCCATGACCGTCAGGACGTAATTGTCGTCCCGAAACGCAAGCAACCGGTCCCGGTTGGCGCTGAGCGTGTCGAAGGTCAGGTAATCGCGCAGGAAAAAGAAGCCCAAAACGGCAACCACTGCGATGACGATAAGCGGAAGCCGCTTGGTGACGGGATTCGTGGTGCTGTCGGACATTGATACTCTTTCTGCTTTCGCAGCCTAGATGGACCGAAAGGCACGATTGTCACACCCCGCTTCACGGCGCATTGATCCTTGGGGGGTTGTGACGGGTGTTTCGGTGTCGCAAGCGGGGATGCTGTAACAATCCGCGCGCCTGCGCGGGTCGATTGTTGCACAAACAGGGGACGGCTGCCGTTGACAGACCACAACCAGCCGCCTAAAGGACGGGTCTGAATTGTATCGGGCCTCGAATCCATGTCGGGTTTGGCCCCAAGACCGGAGAGACGCTATGAAGCGCACGTTCCAGCCTTCCAACCGGGTTCGCAAGAACCGCCACGGTTTCCGCGCCCGTATGGCCACCAAGGCGGGCCGCAAGATCCTGAACGCCCGTCGGGCCAAGGGTCGCTCCAAGCTGAGCGCGTAAGCCATTCCCTTCGGGGATGACCAGAACTTGGGACCGCCGGTCGCGCAGGGCGCACCGGCGGTTTCCGTTCGTCTTGAGGTCTTGAAAAAGCGCAGCGATTTTCTGCGCACGCAAGGCGCAAGGCGTCAGGGCACGCCCGGGGTTCATCTGCAAGCGCGGAAACGGTCGGACGACGAAGCCGACGGAATCCGCGTCGGCTTTACCTGTTCCAAGAAAGTCGGAAACGCCGTGGCCCGAAACAGGGCCAAGCGCCGTCTGCGCGAGGTCGCACGCCTTGTGCTGCCCGATCATGGCCGCGACGGCTGGGACTATGTGCTGGTTGGCCGCAAGGACGTGACAGCCACGCTGCCTTTCGACCAACTGCAACACGATCTGGTCCGCGCCCTGCGCAGGGTGCACGGATGACCCCCCTCGCCCATATCCTGGCCGCGCCGGTCCATGTCTATCGCGCTGTCCTGTCGCCTTGGGTCGGGCACGGTTGCCGCTATCAGCCGACCTGCTCGGCCTACGCGCTGGAAGCCCTGCAAAAGCACGGCGGCATCAAGGGCGCTTGGCTGACGGCGCGCCGAATCGGACGCTGCCATCCGTGGGGCGGGTCGGGCATCGACAACGTGCCGGACTAGTGGGACCACCCGTTGCGCCCTGCCCCACTGCGGGTGTATCAGGCGCCATGCTGGACAAAGACTCCCCCGACGCACCCGAGACGAGCGAGATTCACCCGCTCTTCCAAGGCGCACCCACCACCACGGAATTCAAGAAGCTGCGCAAGCGGCTTGTGCGCGACGTGCGCGAAGCGGTCGAACAATACGGCATGATCGAACGGGGTGCGAAATGGCTGGTCTGCCTCTCTGGCGGCAAGGACAGTTATACGTTGCTGGCGATCCTGTATGAATTGCAGTGGCGCGGGCTGCTGCCGGTCGAGCTGCTGGCCTGCAATCTCGATCAGGGTCAGCCGGGCTTTCCCGCGACCGTGCTGCCGGAGTTTCTGGAACGGATGCAGGTGCCGCACCGGATCGAATATCAGGACACCTATTCCATCGTCATGGACAAGATCCCGCAGGGCCGGACCTTCTGCGCGCTATGCTCGCGTCTGCGCCGCGGCAACCTGTATCGCGTCGCCCGCGAAGAAGGCTGTTCAGCCGTCGTGCTGGGCCACCACCGCGACGATATCCTCGAAACCTTCTTCATGAACCTTTTCCACGGCGGTCGGCTGGCCACGATGCCACCAAAGCTCGTGAACGAAGAGGGCGATCTGTTCCTCTACCGCCCTCTTGCCCATGTCGCCGAGGCCGATTGCGAAAAATTCGCGACGGCGATGAACTACCCGATCATCCCCTGTGACCTGTGCGGGTCGCAGGACGGTTTGCAGCGCCAACAGGTCAAACAGATCCTCGACGGCTGGGAAAAGAACAGCCCCGGACGGCGTCAGGTGATGTTCCGCAGCCTGATGAACGCGCGACCCTCGCACTTGCTCGACCCCAAACTCTTCGATTTCGCAGGGCTCGCACGGACCGCCGCCCCGCATCGTGATCCGGAAAACCCTTGACCTTCCGGGCAGGGACGGGTTGAAGCAAGCCACCTTTCAAACGGCAGGAAACGGCATTTTTCATGGAACAAGGTGACGGCAAGAACCTGATTTTGGCCATCGCGCTCAGCATGGCCGTCATGCTCGCATGGTTCACGCTTTTCCCGCCCGAAGAACAGGCACCGGCGACGGCGGAAGCCGTCGAGGAACAGATCGACGAGGCCGATTTGCCTTCGGTCGACGGGGCAACGACGGTGACCCCGCAGGAGGAAATGGCCGAAACGGTCGAGGCCGCCCGGATCACGATCGAGACGCCGGAACTCGACGGCTCCATCTCGCTGCAAGGCGGACGGATCGACGAACTCTACCTCAAGGACTATCGCGACACGGTCGATCCGGAAAGCGACGAAGTCACGCTGTTCCGACCGCAGGGAACGGCCGCCGCCTACTTCGCGGCCTTCGGCTGGGCCGCCGTCGACGGGATCGACGCCGACGCGGTGCCGGGGCCCGATACGACGTGGACCCTTGAAGAGGGTGAGACTCTTACACCCGACAGTCCCGTCACGCTGGTCTGGGACAATGGCGCCGGTCAGGTCTTCCGCACGACCATCAGCGTTGACGACAAGTTCATGTTCGACGTGTCGCAGTCGGTCGAAAACGTCACCGAAAACGCGATCGAACTGCGTCCCTATGGCTTGATCCGCCGCCAGGGCGTTCCTTCAGACCTCAAGAACTTCTTCATTCTGCACGAGGGTCTCGTGCGGATGTCGGACGGCACGCTAGAGGAAATCGACTACGACGGCGTTGCGGATTACGCAGTGGACGACCGTGAACAGGTCCCCGCCGAACGCATCGAGGTGCAGGACCAGGGCTGGATCGGCTGGACCGACCACTACTGGATGACCACGCTGATCCCCGATCAATCCGCCGGTTTCCGGTCGACTGCGAAATACATCCCCGCGCGCGACATCTATCAGGCCGAGGCGATCCTGCCGATCGCATCCGTGGCCGCAGGCGCATCGACGACGGTGGATACCCAGCTTTTCGCCGGTGCCAAGGAATGGGACACCATCCGCGATTACCAGTCCGAGGGCATCACGGGCTTTCTGGACAGCATCGACTGGGGCTGGTTCTTCTTCCTGACCAAGCCGATGTTCTGGCTGTTGCACAACATCAACGTCTTTGTCGGCAACATGGGGTGGTCGATCATCCTGCTGACCGTCTGCATCAAGCTGCTGGTCCTTCCGCTTGCCTACAAGTCCTATGTGTCCATGGCCCGGATGAAGGAAATCCAGCCCGAGATGGAGGCGATGAAAGAGCGGGTCGGCGACGACCGGCAAGCGCTGCAACAGGGCATGATGAAGCTTTACAAGGAGAACAAGGTGAACCCCGCCGCGGGCTGTTTGCCGATCCTGCTTCAGATTCCGATCTTCTTTTCGATCTACAAGGTGATCTTCGTCACGCTTGAACTGCGTCACGCGCCCTGGATCGGCTGGATCAACGACCTTTCCGCACCCGACCCATCGTCGCTGTTCAACCTCTTCGGTCTGTTGCCCTATGCGGCACCCGAACCGGGGTCGATCGTGGCCTTGATCGGGATCGGGGTCCTGCCCATCGTTCTGGGCGTGTCGATGTGGTTGCAGCAAAAGCTGAACCCGACGCCGACCGACCCGACGCAAAAGATGATCTTTGCGTGGATGCCATGGGTCTTCATGTTCATGCTGGGCAGCTTCGCTTCGGGTCTGGTCCTCTACTGGATCGCGAACAACACGATCACGTTCATGCAGCAGTATGCCATCATGTGGAGCCATGGTTCGCGCCCCGATCTTTTCGGCAACATCCGCGAAGGCTTCAAGCGCACGCCCAAACAGGCGGCCGCCAACGACAGCGACGCGCCGAAGGGCAAGAAGTAACCTCCACCCCGCCGCTGCGGCGGGCTGGAAAGGGATCACGATGGAACTCAAATTCCCCGAAGTCGAGACACCGGACGAGGCGGCCCTGGAAAAGGGCCGCCTCCTCTTTGCGGGCGAGACCGAGTTTCTCAAGGGCGTGGTCGACATGTCAGGCCTGCCCCCCGCCGACCGTCTGGAAGTCTGCTTTGCTGGCCGGTCAAACGTAGGCAAGTCATCCCTGATCAACGCGCTGACGGGGCGCAAGGGACTGGCGCGGGCGTCGAATACGCCGGGGCGGACTCAGGAAATCAACTATTTCACCGCTGGCGATCTCTATGTCGTCGATCTGCCCGGCTACGGCTTTGCAAATGCGCCGGTCGCAATCGTGGCAAAATGGCAGGCCCTGTTGAAGCAGTACCTGTCGGGGCGCCAGACCCTGCGCCGGGTCTTCGTCCTGATCGACGCCCGCCACGGCGCCAAGGCCGTCGACGAAGAAATCATGGCCCTGCTCGACCGGTCCGCCGTGACCTTCCAGTGCGTGATGACCAAGACCGACAAGGTCAAAGGCAAGGCGCTGGACGACAGTCTGGCCAAGACGCGGACCGCGCTGGCCCGGCATCCGGCGGCCCACCCCGAGATCATCCTCACGTCCTCTGACAAGGGTGACGGCATCGCCACGCTGCGCGCCGTGATCGCCTCGATCTGAAAGCAC
The DNA here is from genome assembly GCA_020201155.1 of Loktanella sp. Classification (GTDB taxonomy): domain Bacteria; phylum Pseudomonadota; class Alphaproteobacteria; order Rhodobacterales; family Rhodobacteraceae; genus JAIVHI01. Next base: position 20,503 of record JAIVHI010000170.1, read on the forward strand.
CGCGCTGGCTGTGACGGCAGTTGAGCCACCCGCACGCTTGGGATACCACCGGCGTCACCCAACCATAGGGACGATGATGAGGACTCAAGACATGACCCGCGACTGGACCACCACGGCCCGCACCCTGTCGGAAGCCTTGCCCTATATGCAGCGCTACAACGGGGCCACCGTCGTCATCAAGCTGGGCGGCCACGCGATGGGCAGCCACGAGGGTATGCAAAGCTTTGCCCGCGACGTGGTCCTGATGCGGCAGGTCGGCATGAATCCCGTCGTCGTCCACGGTGGTGGACCGATGATCAACCAGCTTCTGGACAAGCTGGGGATCGTCAGCAACTTCGTGAACGGCAAGCGGGTCACGGACGCCGCGACGATGGAAGTCGTCGAAATGGTCCTGTCGGGGCAGGTGAACAACCGTCTGGTGCAGGCGATTTCCGATCAGGGCGGCAAGGCCGTGGGTCTGTCGGGCAAGGACGCGAACCTGATCCACTGCGAACCGACCGACCCCGCTCTCGGGCTGGTCGGCACACCGACGCAGATCGACACGACGATCCTGCGCGACCTGTCCGACGCCAAGGCCATTCCGGTGATCGCCCCGCTTGGCATGGGCGCGAACGGCGAGACCTACAACATGAACGGCGACACCGCAGCCGGCGCGATTGCAGGCGCGCTTCGGGCCGACCGCCTGCTTTTGCTGACCGATGTGCCCGGCGTGCTGGACAAGGAAAAGAACATCCTTACCGAAATCGACGTGGGCCAAGTGCCCGACCTGATCGCCGCTATGCACACCTTTCGGAATTGCTTGAACCGCTGGCCCTGACCGTGTTGGGCCACACCAGCGATGGGCCGCAAACGCTGGCGTTGATCGGCCCGGACGAGCCCGCCTTCTGGGACCGGTTCACGGACAGCCCCGAGTATCGCGACGGGGAAGCTGACCCGATGAACCGTTGGTCAAGGCGGGTCTTGACCGACATCGCCACGCAGGTGGAGGGAGAAGCGGTCTTCCCCTTCGGTGGGCCGCCTTTTGAACCGTTTCAAAGCTGGGCACTTGCAAGTGGACAGTTCTGGACTTCGCCAATCGGGTTCCTTGTCCATCAAACGCGCGGACTTTTCGTATCGTTCAGGGGGGCGATCCGCTTGCCGGTGGCGCGGCCCGCGCCTGTTGGTACGTCCCCTTGTCCGGACTGCCCGGCCCCTTGCGCTGTGGCCTGCCCGGTTGACGCCTTTCGTCACGGATATGATGTTGCGGCCTGCAAGGCGCATATCGCTACACCCGCAGGGCGGGACTGCCTGACGCGGGGTTGCCGTGCACGACGGGCCTGCCCTGTCGGTCAGGGCCTACGCCTGCCGGACCACGCCCGATTTCACATGGAGGCTTTTGCCTGATGCGCCTGATCCTGATCCGCCACTGCAAGTCCGACTGGGAAACGGGAGTCGACGACCACGACCGCCCGCTGAACAGGCGCGGTCAGGACGCCGCCACCGCTTTGGGAAAATGGATGGCTGCAAACGCTTTACGCCCGGACCTCTGGCTGGTGTCCAGCGCGCTGCGCACGAGGGCAACGGCACTGGGCATGCGCGAGGCTGCGGGCGATGAGAGCCCTTTGACGACAATGGCAGAGCTTTACCATGCCACGCCGGGCCGGATCATCGCCGCCGCCAGAGAGGCCAAGGCGGACTGTCTGGCGATTGTCGGCCACAACCCCGGGATTGGTCGCACAGCCGCGCTGATGGCACGCGAGCCAGCCCCGCACGGGCGTTTTGCGGACTATCCGACAGGAGCGGTGACCGTCCTCGGGTTCGAGGGGTGGCTTGACGAGGGCGAAGGCACCATCACCCACTTCGTCGTGCCGCGCGATCTTTAGCCCTGACGCCCCTCAGTGCCCAAGAATCTGGCTGAGGAAGAGCTTGGTGCGTTCAGACTTGGGATTGTTGAAGAACTCTTTCGGTTCGTTCTGTTCCACGATCTGACCTTGGTCCATGAAAATCACGCGGTTGGCGACGGCCTGCGCAAACCCCATTTCGTGCGTGACGCAGATCATGGTCATACCCTCTTCGGCCAGTTCGATCATGGTATCCAGGACCTCCTTGATCATCTCGGGGTCGAGCGCAGATGTCGGTTCGTCGAACAGCATGATACGGGGCTTCATGCAAAGCGATCGCGCAATGGCGACGCGCTGCTGCTGACCGCCTGACAACTGGCCGGGATACTTGTTGGCCTGTTCGGGAATCTTGACCTTTTCAAGAAATTTCATCGCCGTCTCTTCGGCTTCCTTCTTGGGGGTCTTGCGCACCCAGATCGGTGCAAGGGTGCAGTTTTCGAGGATCGTCAGGTGGGGAAACAGGTTGAAGTGCTGAAAGCACATCCCGACCTCCGACCGGATCTTGTCGATGTTCTTGAGATCCGACGACAGTTCGGTCCCATCCACCATGATCGTGCCCTTCTGGTGTTCCTCCAGCCGGTTGATGCAGCGGATCAGGGTGGACTTGCCCGAGCCCGACGGGCCGCAAACGACAATCCGCTCGCCGCGTTGCACGGTCAGATTGATGTCACGCAGCACGTGGAATGTGCCGAACCATTTGTTCATGCCGGTGATTTCGATAGCGATCTCGTCGCTGACCTTCATCTGGCTGCGGTCGATCTGACGTGTTGGGATGTTTTCAGTAACTGACATCAGATGTCTCCTTAGCGGTTTTCACGCTGGAGTTTCGTCTCCAGCCAGAGAGAATAGCGGCCCATGCCGTAGCAGGCGATGAAGAACAACACGCCGATAAAGACGTAAAGCTCCCAGTAGATGCCGTTCCAGTCCGTTGATGCACGGATCGCGCTGGTCAGACCAAGCGGGTCCAGCAGGCCGATGAAGACCACCAGGGTCGTATCCTTGAACAGACCGATGAAGGTATTCACGATGCCGGGGATCGAGATTTTCAGCGCCTGCGGCAGCACGATCAGCTGCATCGACTGCCAGTAACTCAGACCCAGCGAGTCCGCGCCTTCGTACTGGCCCTTGGGAACAGCGGCGAGACCGCCGCGCACGACCTCGGCGATATAGGCCGCCGAGAAGAGCGTCACCATGATGATGACGCGCAGGGTCAAATCAAAGCTGGTGCCCGGGGGCAGGAAGTAGTTCAGCAGAAGCGATGCGGTGAACAACCAGACGATCAGGGGCACGCCGCGGATGATCTCGATGAAGATGACCGACAGCTTGGTCACGATGAACAGGTCCGACGCGCGCCCCAGCGCCAGCATGATGCCCAATGGCAAAGACAGGATGATCGCCGCGACGCCGATGACGACAGACAGCATGAAGCCGCCAAAGTCCTTTGACGGGATGAACTCCAACCCGATCGGGGCGGTGTACGTCAGCTCGAACGCGATCGGCTCGACAAGGAAAAGCCAGAACAGAACCGGTACGATAATGGCCGCAAGAACGGCAACGATCTGGTTGACCCCGACGAGATAGCGGAAGGCGACGACGCCCAGAACAAGGCCGACACCGACCAGCAGGGGTGTCCAGATGGGCCCGCCCCAAAGCAGCAGGAACAGAACGAAGGGTGTCGCCGCCGAAAAGAGCAGGAACCAGCGCGGGATGCTGCCGAAAAGCACCGGGGCAAGGCCTGCAAGCAGGATGACCAGCGCCAGTGTCGGGCGCCAGTAGGCGTCACTTGGGTAGAAACCAAAGAGCAACTGCTGCCAACGGTCCCGGATCACGCCCCAGCAGGCCTGATGCGTCGTCTCGCCAAGTCCTGTGAGGACTTCACGACATTCGCTGAGCGACCCCAGCGACCATGTCGGCGACCAGAGCCACGGAACGATGCCACTGAGGATGTACCAGATCACATAGAGCGAGACGATGGTGAGCAGGCCGTTCAGCCAGGACGAGAACAGGTTCTCGCGCAGCCATTTGACGGCGCCCCGTTCGGTCAACGGCGGCTCTTGTTCTTCCAACATCTTCTCGCGGACAAAGAAGCTGATGACTTCGCTATCGGTGTCTGACATCTCAGCGCTCCTGCAGCTTCTTGGAATTGTTGTAGATGTTCATCAGGAACGAGATGATCAGCGACAGACCCAGATAGAACAGCCCCAGCAAAAGCATGCATTCCAGGGCACGTCCTGTCTGGTTCAGCGTGATGCCGCCCAAGGTGGCGCGCACGTCGGGATACCCCACGGCAATGGCCAGTGACGAGTTCTTGCTCAGGTTCAGATACTGCGATGTCATCGGCGGGATGATGACCCGAAGCGCCTGCGGCAGGATCACAAGGTTCATCGTGCGGTTCGGGCGCATCCCCAAGGCGAAAGACGCTTCGGATTGCCCCTTCGATACCGAAAGGATGCCAGCTCGGACGATCTCGGTGATGAATGCGCCGGTATAGAGAGACAGGGCCAGCCAAAGTGCGGTCAGCGGGTTGGATATCTGGGTGCCGCCCTGAAAGTTGAACCCGCCGAGTTCCGGATAGTCGAGACCGATGGGCCGACCGAGGATGAAGTACATCAGGATGGTGGGGACAATGGCGATCAGCAGCGCCGGCCACACCATCGGCAAAAGCCGGCCCGTGTCGAACAGCACCTTCTTGGCGTAGGACCGGTAAACGAAGGCCCCGACGATCGAGAGAACGAAGATCGCCAGAAGGAACACCGCATTGGGGCCCCAGACGGGCGCGGGTATATAGACACCGCGGTTGGTGATCGCAAAGGCATCGAAAATCATCGAAGCCGCCGCGGTGCCATCCTCGGCAACCCGGAAATCGCGCGGCTGCGGCGTGCCTTCGGTCATCAGCGCATAGATCGCGACGATCCACAGCAAGAGTGGCACATTGCGAAAGCCTTCGACGTAGACGGCCATCAACTTGCGAACGATCCAGTTCTTGGACAGCCGCAGGACGCCACCGATCACACCGAGGATCGTGGCAAGCACGATCCCGAGGAAGGCGACGAGAAGGGTGTTCAGGATGCCGACGTAGGCGGCACGCAGGTGCGTATCAGCACTGGTGAACGGAATGAGGGTCGTGCCGATATCGTATCCGGCACGGTTGAACAGAAAGGAGAAGTTCGGCGTCAGACCCAGTGCAGCAAGATTTTGCAGCAGATTGGCTATAAGCCACCAGATCCCGGCGGCGACAAGTGCCAGCGTGATGAACTGAATTGTTATGGAACGATAGCGCGTGTCGTAGATAAGTTGGCTCAGACGAAAGCCGTCCGACTTCGGACTGTCGGTCATTCAGACCACGAGCAAGACCGATCGGTGTGTTCTCACCGATGTTCTTCTCGAAAATCTCGCCGTAGTTGCCGTTTGCGGAAATGGCGTTCTTGGCCCAGTCGGCTTCGAGGCCGATCATCTCGCCCAGGTTGCCTTCGGTCCCCAGAAGACGGTTGATCTCTGGGTTGTTCCCGGCTTCCGATGCCATGTCGTCGATGTTGGCCGAGGTCACGCCAAGTTCTTCGGCGGCGATCAGGGCGTTGAGCGTCCAACGGGTGATGTCGCCCCATTCGTTGTCGCCGTGACGCACGAGCGGGCCAAGCGGCTCTTTCGAGATGATTTCCGGCAGGAGAACGTGGTCGCCGGGGGTCTCGAAGCTTGCACGTGTCGCGGCAAGGCCGGACGCGTCCGTGGTGTAAACGTCGCAGGCACCAGCCAGATACTGCTGCTGGGCCTCGGCGTTGGTCTGGATCGGCACCGGCTCGTAGCTGATGTTGTTGACACGGAAGAAGTCCGCGAGGTTCAGCTCGGTCGTCGTGCCGGTCTGGATGCAGACCGTTGCGCCGTCGAGATCAAGGGCGGATGACACGCCCAGTTCTCTCGGGACCATGAAGCCCTGACCGTCATAGTAGTTCACGCCGACGAATTCGAACTTGAGATCGTTGTCGCGGCTGAAGGTCCAGGTTGTGTTGCGGGCAAGCAAGTCGATTTCGCCCGACGAAAGGGCGGTAAAGCGGGTCTCGCCAGTGGTGGGAACGAACTCGACAGCGCTGGAATCACCGAGAACGGCGGCGGCGACGGCACGGCACACTGCGACGTCGAAACCTTCCCAGTCACCGCTTGCGTTGGGTGCGGAAAAGCCCGTCAGGCCGGTCGAGACGCCGCAGTTCAGATTGCCGCGCTCTTTCACGTCGTCCAGTGTCGCGGCCGAAGCCGCTGCAGCGGACAGACCTGCTACGGTCAATGCGCCGAGAAATAGTGTCTTAGTCATAGTTACCTCTTCCTGAGTTTCCACCGGAGGTGAGCCGGCTTTTCTTGTCCCGCTTCTCTTTGGAAGCGGCGTTGGCGTCGGGGGCTGACCCCCTTGACCGCTGAGAGTGTGCGAAAACACGCCGCGAGGTCAAGAGCGCTGCCCATATTGACTTGCGTCTATGTCGCCGATCTGGGGGGCTTGTGCCCGGAAAATTGCACCTGCCCCTGCGTCAATCAGCCCCGTGCAAGCGAAACAAAGGCAGATCCTGCAACGAATGCCTCTTTTTTACGCTCTGTCAAGACGCTTGCTTCCTCGTCCTCGCCCCATTGGGCGATCTGCCAGTCCTCGTCGATCCGGCTGATATCCCACGCGACTTCAGGTGCCAGATGGGCGTCGATGACAGCGAGCGCCATGACCAAAGAGCCCGACAAGGCCACGAGATCGTGAAACCCGGCGATCTCGAAATTGCTCAGGTCGGCCACGCGGCGCTCTAATCGGGCAAGCGATTCGGGCGGTTGGGCCACGTGCATGACGCCTTCGGCGCTGATCAAAGGCGCGTTCAATTCTCTGGCCGCCCAGTCCAGAAGCGGATCCCAGGCTTCCCTTTGCCGCGCGACAAGTCCCGCCGGTCCCGCAGCCCTGTAGCACAGAAGATCACTGTCGCCGTATTCCGCGAGACCCGCGACGACCGCGTCGCGTTGGGGTGCGACTTTTTCAAGCGCGGAATTGGCCCCCCGCGTGACCGGCATGGACAACGGGTCAATGTCTTCACCCTGCGCATCCCATTCAGCGGCGATGGCCTGCGCCATGGACTGCGTGGGTACGATCAGGTGGTTCTTGTTGGGTGTCCGCACCGGGCGGTCGTCAAGCGCGATCCCGAAACCGTCCCGGTCTTCGGTCACGGCCGTCTTTTTCCAGAAACGCTTGGCTTTCCATTCGGTCATTGCGGAACCTTTTTGATGTCTCTGTCCGGAGTGCGGTCGGTCCCGCGTCTCATGCGTCCAGATCGAACGGATCGACGGGCGCCTTGTGGGCATGCCAGCCGACATAATCCCACGTGGATTGCATGTGTTCGGGCAGCGGGGCCGTCAGGTGCAGCATTGCCCCGGTTTCGGGGTGTTCGATGGTCAGGCTGCGGGCATGCAGGTGCATCTTGCGCCCGATATCCTCGCCCATGCCGGCGCCCCAACCGTCGCCAAGGTTTTCCTGCTGCGACCCGCCGTATTTACCGTCACCGATGATCGGATGACCGATCTCGGCCATGTGCGCGCGCAGCTGGTGGGTGCGGCCCGTGATCGGCGTCAGGGCCATCCATGCGCCGCGCTTTCCCAGCACTTCCATCGTCATGTAGTCGGTTACCGCGCGCTTCGCGCCCTCGGTGCTGTCGACCTCGCGCGGGTGGACGCAGCGCATCTTTTCGTTCTCGCCGCCACGCCCGTGGCCGGGTGACTTGACCAGACCATACTTGATGGTGCCTGCCCTTGGCGACGGCACGCCCGCGACGGCGGCCCAGTAGATCTTGCGGGTCGCGCGGTGTTTCAGGTTATCCGTCAGCGCCTTGGCCATCATCCGCGTCCGCGCCAGCAGCAACACGCCAGAGGTATCCTTGTCGAGACGATGCACCAGACGTGGCTTTTCGTCATAATCGTACATCAGCGCCTCGGACAGGCCGTCCACGTGCCGCGTCGTCTTGGACCCGCCTTGGGTGGCCAGTCCGGCAGGCTTGTTGATCGCGATGATGTGGTCGTCGCGGTAGATCACGCAGCCCTGTATCATCTTGGCATCGGCCTTGGTGATGTCGTGGCTGGCAAGCCTGCGCTGACGCTCGACCTCTTCTTCGGTCGGCAGAGGCGGAATACGGACCACCTGCCCCACGTCGAGCCGGGTGTTCGACTTGACCCGGCCACCGTCGACGCGGATTTCGCCCTTGCGGCACATCTTTTCGATGCGGCCCTGCGTCAGGTGCGGGAACATCCGCCGCAGGTAACGGTCAAGCCGCTGGTCCCCGTCATCGGGGCCGATCGTGCGTTGCTGAACACCACTCATGAGAGGGCTCCTCGGGCTATGTGAATACCGGCTGCCAGTGCAGCAAGCGACAGGATGACGGAGAGGGCCACGTAAAGTGCCGCAAGGCCCAGAGCTCCGCGTTCGTAAAGCGTCATCGCCTCGAGCGAGAAGGCCGAAAATGTGGTGAACCCGCCCAGAACGCCAGTCAGCAGGAAAGGATTCAGATGGGTCAGACCCTTCTGGCCCAGCAGGACCACGACAGCGCCCATCAGGAAGCAGCCGATCACATTGGCGCTGAGCACGCCGACGGGAAAGGCCGCAGTGGGCCGAAAGAGAGCCATGCCCAGAAGGTAGCGGCCGGATGCTCCGATGGCCCCTCCGAGGGCGACTTGGATCAGTGTCGTGAACATTGGGGTGGATTGGACCTTGGCGGACGTGTTGTCAATTCTGGCGGCGTGGCGCTCGCTCCGCTACGGCGTGCCGCGCTTGTCGCGCAGGCCGGCGAAGTAGGCGACACGCTTTTTCAACTCGCGTTCGAAGCCGCGGTCGACCGGCGTGTAGTAGACCCCGCGCTTCATGGTCTCGGGAAAGTAGTTCTGCCCCGAAAAGGCGTCTTCGGCATCGTGGTCGTAATCGTAGCCCGCCCCGAAGCCGTGTTCTTTCATCATCGACGTGGGCGCATTGAGGATATGCATCGGCGGCGGCTCGGATCCTGTCTGCTTGGCGCCCTTGCGCGCCGCCTTGTAGGCCACGTAGGCCGCGTTGGATTTCGGCGCGAGTGCGAGGTAAGTCACCGCCTGTGCCAGCGCCAGTTCACCTTCGGGCGAGCCCAGCCGTTCGTAGGTCTCCCAGCCTTGCAGACACACGGACTGCGCTTGCGGGTCGGCCAGACCGATGTCCTCGACCGCCATGCGTGTGATGCGCCGCGCCAGATAACGTGGGTCTTCGCCGCCTTCGAGCATCCGGGCAAACCAGTAGAGTGCTGCGTCGGGGTCGGACCCGCGCACCGATTTGTGCAGAGCCGAGATCAGGTTGTAGTGCTCGTCACCGGATTTGTCGTATTTGGCGGCGCGCTTCATCAACCGCTTGCCAAGGTCTGCGCGTGACATGACCTTTCCGTCGCCCCATGCCGTCACCTGTTCGATCAGGTTGAGAAGCGCACGGCCATCGCCGTCCGCCATCTCGAGCAGCGTGTCGCGCGCCTCGCCATCCAGAGGGAGTTTCGCGCCAAGTTCCTGTTCCGCCCGCTGCGCCAACCGCTCCAGATCGGCAAGGCTCAGACGTTCGAGGATCAGAACCTGTGCGCGCGACAGGACGGCGGCGTTCAACTCGAACGACGGGTTCTCGGTCGTGGCACCGACCAGAAGGATCGTGCCGTCCTCCATATGCGGCAGGAAACTGTCCTGCTGCGCCTTGTTGAAGCGATGGACCTCGTCGACGAAAAGCAGCGTGCCCTTGCCATTGGCGCGGCGCAGCTTGGCGGCGTCGAAGACCTTGCGCAGATCGGGCACCCCGGTGAAGATCGCGGATATCTGGACGAAATGCAGGTCCGTCTCATCCGCCAGAAGCCGGGCAATCGTGGTCTTGCCGACTCCGGGCGGACCCCACAGAACCAGCGACGACAGGGTATCCGCCTTCAGCATGGCGCCCAGCGGCGCATCCGGCCCAAGCACCTGTTCCTGCCCGATCACCTCGGCCAGTGTCTGCGGGCGCAAACGGTCCGCCAGCGGGCGCGGGCCGCTGGCCTTGGGGGCATCGGTGGAGCTGTCGAAAAGGTCGGACATTGGGGCAATCTAGGGTGTTTTGGTGCGGTTGTCAGGACGCCTGACAGCAAAAAGGCCCCGCAGGGGGGCCTTTCGCACATCAATTGCGGCGGGGCTTATGCCTCGTCGGCGGTCTCGTATTCGGCCAGACGCGCACGGTCACCGGCGCCCTTGGCGTCGACGTCGCGATCCACGAATTCGATGATCGCCATGGGTGCCATGTCACCATAGCGGAAGCCCGCCTTGAGGACACGGACGGTGCCGCCGTTGCGGTCCTTGTAGCGCGGGCCAAGAATGTCGAACAGTTTGGCGACGTGCTTGTCTTCCTTGAGCTGGGCGCGGGCCTGACGGCGGGCGTGCAGATCGCCGCGCTTTCCAAGGGTCACCAGCTTTTCGATGACGCGCTTGAGTTCCTTGGCTTTCGGAAGGGTGGTCTTGATTTGCTCATGTTCGATGAGCGAGCCGGACATGTTCGCAAAGAGCGCCTTGCGGTGCTCGTGTGTGCGGTTCAGGCGGCGGTAGCCTCTTGCGTGGCGCATGTGAATAGTCTCCGTTTCGTATTATGGGCGGGCCGCCGATGCGATGGCGACGGCCTCGTTATTGGGGCACCATGCCCGGGTCGTGATCGGGCGGGGAAGCCCCCGCCCAGATCGCTTAGAATTGGTCTTCGAACTTTTTCGCCAGATCTTCGATGTTGTCTGGCGGCCAGTCCTCGACGTCCATGCCAAGGTGCAGACCCATGCCCGACAGCACTTCCTTGATCTCGTTCAAGGACTTGCGGCCGAAGTTCGGGGTGCGAAGCATCTCGGCCTCGGTCTTCTGGATCAGATCGCCGATATAGACGATGTTGTCGTTCTTCAGGCAGTTTGCCGACCGCACGGACAGCTCGAGCTCGTCCACCTTCTTGAGGAGAAGCGGATTGAACTCCAGCCCGTCGTCGTCGGACCCGGCAGAGGCGCTTTCGGGTTCGTCGAAGTTCACGAAGATCGACAGCTGGTCCTGCAGGATGCGGGCGGCATAGGCCACGGCATCATCCGGCGTGATCGACCCGTCGGTTTCGATCTTCATGGTCAGCTTGTCATAGTCCAGCACCTGACCCTCACGGGTGGGCTGCACGTCGTAGCTGACCTTGCGGACCGGCGAGTAGATCGCATCGATCGAGATCATGCCGATGGGCGCGTCCTCGGGCTTGTTCTTGTCGGCAGCGACATAGCCGTTGCCGGTGTTGACCGTCAGTTCCATGTAGAGATCGGCACCATCGTCGAGGTGGCAGATCACGTGGTCCTTGTTCAGGATCTCGATGCCCGCGGTCTCGGAGATGTCACCGGCAGTAACGACGCCGGGGCCTTTGGCCTGAACGCTCAGACGCTTGGGGCCTTCGACTTCCATGCGGATCGCGACACCCTTGAGGTTCAGCACCACGTCTGTCACGTCTTCACGAACGCCCGAGATGGACGAGAATTCGTGCAGCACGTTGTCGATCTGCACGGCGGTGATGGCAGCGCCCTGAAGCGACGACAGCAGGATGCGGCGCAGCGCATTGCCCAGCGTAAGGCCAAAGCCACGCTCGAGCGGTTCGGCGATGACGGTCGCCTGACGTGCGGGGTTGTTTCCCGGTTTCACGTCCAGTTGTGTCGGCTTGATCAGCTCAGCCCAGTTCTTGTGGATCATACGTCCCTCCATTCCTGTCTGCCTTTCATGTCCAAAAGGGCAGACGCCCGAGGTTTCAAAATGACGGAAGGGGGCCGTGGAAATGCCACGACCCCTTTCCTGAATAGTCTGCTTAGACGCGGCGGCGCTTTGGCGGACGGCAGCCGTTGTGAGCCATCGGCGTCACGTCACGGATGGACGTGATGTTGAAGCCGACTGCGGCGAGGGCGCGCAGCGCGCTCTCACGGCCCGAACCGGGGCCCTGAACTTCGACTTCGATGGTCTTGACGCCATGTTCCTGCGCTTTGCGGCCCGCATCCTCTGCGGCCATCTGGGCAGCATAAGGTGTGGATTTCCGCGAGCCTTTGAAACCCATCGTGCCGGCGGACGACCATGAAATGGCGTTGCCCTGCACGTCGGAAATCAGGATCTTGGTGTTGTTGAAGGACGAGTTTACATGAGCGACGCCTGCGGCGATGTTCTTGGAAACCTTGCGCTTGGTAGCGCGGCGAGTATCGCGTGCCATCTGTAGCGCTCCTTATTTCTTCTTGCCGGCAATGGCCTTTGCAGGGCCTTTGCGCGTGCGTGCGTTGGTCGAGGTGCGCTGACCGCGAACGGGCAGGTTCCGGCGGTGACGCAGGCCACGGTAGCAGCCAAGGTCCATCAGACGCTTGACGTTCATCTGGACTTCGCGGCGCAGGTCGCCTTCGACGGTGAGGTTTTCGTCGATGTACTCGCGGACCTTCAGGACTTCGGCGTCCGACAGGTCGTTGACGCGACGGGACCGTTCGATTCCGACGGCTTCGCAGATTTCGTCAGCTTTGGTGGGACCAATGCCGGTGATATAGGTAAGGGCGATCGGAACACGCTTCCCGGAGGGGATGTTCACGCCTGCAATACGTGCCAAGGTGGGGTATCCTTTGTCTGTTGCGGGTCCGTCATTCCAGACCCTTTTTTCACAACCGAAGCCCGGTGCGATTGGCGCCGGGCTTTTGTCATATCGAGGTAGTCATTCGGGACGCACAGGCCCCAGCGATTCCCTTGCGGGACTGCGGCTATCTAGGGCGTGGTGAACAGAGGGTCAACCCCCCGCACGCGGCTCAAGCGTGTTGCCGCGAAAGTCTCTGTGCGGACGATCCGGCACAGAGATCTGTCGTCAAGTCAGCTTTCGATCGCAGCTTTGATCTCGCCCGCGACCTCATCCATGGATCCCATACCATCGACGATCTGCAGTTCGCCCTTGGCATAGTAGTAACCGATCAGCGGCGAGGTCTGCTTGTAGTAGGCCATCAGACGCGTGCGAAGGCTGTCTGCATTGTCGTCGGCACGGCGCTGGAAATCGCTGGCGCCGCACTTTTCACATTTCCCGTCTGCGGGGATCGGCTTGGTCTGGTCATTATAGACTTCGCCGCAGTTGCCGCAGGTCGCGCGGGCGGTGATCCTTTCGACCAAGGCGTCATCGTCGACCCGGATCTCGATCACGGCATCAAGGTCCTGCCCCAGATCGGCCAAAAGCTCTCCGAGTGCATCGGCCTGGGCCAATGTCCTTGGAAAACCGTCAAAGATGTAGCCGTCGGCACCGTCGTCGTTCTGAAGCTTTTCGCGGATCAGGCCGATCACGATCTCGTCGGTGACCAGGTTACCCGCATCCATGACGGCGGCGACCTTCTTGCCCATTTCGGTGCCCGATGTGCGGGCCGCGCGCAGCATATCGCCGGTCGATAGCTGCACCATGTTGCGTTCCTCCACAAGGTTACGCGCCTGCGTCCCCTTGCCCGCCCCCGGCGGTCCCAACAAAATTATATTCATCGACGCGCCGGCCCCCTCTTTTTCGGCTTCGTACCGCCACCACGCCTCCCGCGCAGTTGGCTTTTCTCGATCAACCCTTCGTACTGATGGGCCAAAAGATGTGACTGGATCTGCTGAATCGTGTCCATTCCGACCGACACGATAATCAGGATCGACGTACCGCCGAAGTAGAACGGAATTGACAACTGCGCCCGCAGGATTTCGGGCAGAAGAGCCACCAAAGCCAGATAACCGGAGCCGAGCACGAGGATACGCGTCAGCACGTAGTCAAGGAATTCAGCCGTCTTCTTGCCAGGCCGGATGCCGGGCACGAAACCGTTCTGGTTCTTGAGGTTCTCTGCGACCTCGTCGGTCTTGAAGGCCACTTCCTTGGTGTAGAAGTAGGTGAAGAATATGATCATCGCCGCGAAGAAGATCAGATAAAGCGGCTGACCGGGCCCGAAGTAGGCGAGGATCGTGGACATCACGGGGCTGGTTGACCCGCCCGAGAAAGTGCTGACCGTGGTCGGCAGCAGCAAGAGCGCCGAGGCGAAGATCGCGGGGATGACGCCAGCGGGGTTCACCTTGATCGGCAAGTGGCTGGACGAGCCGTCATAGACCTTCATACCGCGCTGCTGACGCGGATACTGGATATGGATCTTGCGCAGGCTGCGCTCCATGAAGACCACGAAGGTCAGGATGACCACGACCATCAGGATCACGCCGATGATCACCGCCGGACTGATCGCACCCGACCGGCCCTGGCTTAGGAACTGCGCGATGGCCGCGGGGATTTCGGCAATGATGCCTACGAAAATGATGAGCGAGATCCCGTTGCCGATACCGCGCGCCGTGATCTGTTCGCCAAGCCACATCAGGAACATGGTGCCGCCGACGATGGTGATGATGCAGGACGCATAGAAAAAGAGGTCGGGGTTCGCGGCCAGTCCGCCGGCGTCAAGCGATGCGGCCAGACCGTAGGCCTGCGCCGTCGCCAGCACCACGGTGCCGTAGCGGGTGTACTGGTTGATCTTGCGACGACCCAGCTCGCCCTCTTTCTTGAGCTGCTTGAGAGGCTCCCACATGGCAGAGAGCAGCTGCACGATGATCGAGGCCGAGATGTAGGGCATGATCCCCAGCGCGAAGATGCCCATCCGCGCAAGCGCGCCACCGGTGAACATCGACAGGATACCGCCGATGCCCGCTGCCGCGTCGTCCATGAAAGAACGCAACTGGACGCCGTCGATCCCGGGCACGGGAATATAGGTCCCAAGTCGGTAAACGATCAGAAGCCCGATGGTAAAGAAGATGCGCTGACGAAGCTCTGTGGCTTTGCCCAAGGCGCCCCAACTCATGTTGGCGGCCATTTGTTCTGCTGCGGATGCCATCGGTAGGCCCTCTTGTCATTGAAACGCCGCCAAGCGGTTCCCCGTTCGGCGGCGTCTGGAAATCCACTACGTCATGTAAGCGAGCCTGCGCCCGCTCACAAGCGCTTACTCGGCAGATGCCGGAGTTGCGACCGTCACCTTGCCGCCGGCTTTCTCGACCGCCTCGACCGCACCCTTGGAGGCGCCGGTCACGGTGAGGTTCACCGAAGCGGAGAGATCGCCCTTGGCCAGAAGGCGGATACCGTCCTTCTTGCGACGCACCAGACCGCTGGCGATCAGCGTGTCCTCGGTGATGTCGCCCTTGGCGTCCAGCTTGCCTGCGTCGATGAACTTCTGGATCATGCCGATGTTAACGACCGAGAACGTCTTGGCGTTGATGTTGTTGAAGCCACGCTTGGGCAGACGCTGGTAGATCGGCATCTGGCCGCCCTCGTAGCCCTTGATGGCCACGCCCGAGCGGGATTTCTGACCCTTGATACCACGGCCACCGGTCTTGCCCTTGCCCGAACCCGGGCCACGTCCGACACGCTGACGGCGCTTTGCGGCGCCTTCGTTTTCGGACAGTTCATTCAGTTTAAACATTGTCGCTACTCCTTTGCCGGAACTGGCCCCCAGCGACGGGAGCGGCCAGACACGGCGTTACAATTGGATTCGGCTCTGCATGCAGAACACCGGCGGCGTATAGACGGGCGCGGTCAGCGGATCAAGGGGGCTCTCTGCCCTGCCGCGTCGCCGCACGGTGACTACATCGCCTTTGCGCGTGCCTCGCTCAGCGATTGCCCCGTGGACAGAACATCAGGGTCAAGGCGACATTCGACCACTGCGACAGTGCCCGAGGCCTGTGCGGCCTCGAATGCCGCCGCAAAGTCCTCCTGACGTTCGACCACCGCGCCGAAGCCGCCATAGGCCTGCGCCAGTGCCGCGAAATCGGGATTCGCCAGTTCCGTCCCCGACACGCGGCCCGGGTAGGTCTTTTCCTGATGCATGCGGATCGTGCCATAGCGCCCGTTGTTCATCACGATGACGATGGGCTTGGCGCCGTGCTGCACCGCCGTGGACATTTCGTTCAAGGTCATCTGGAAGCAGCCGTCACCGGCAAGGCAGACGACGGTCCGGTCGGGATATTGAAGGCTGGCGGAAATCGCGGCCGGAAAGCCGTAGCCCATCGACCCCGAAGTCGGCGCAAGCTGCGTGCCATAGCGTTTGTAGGTAAAGTAGCGATGCAGCCATGCGGCATAGTTGCCCGCACCATTGGTCAGGATTGCATCCTCGGGGAGGTTGTCCGACAGCCAGCGGATCACCTGTTCCTGCTTGACCGCACCGGGGCTTTCCTGCGGGGTGATCCAGTCCTCGTAGTCCGCACGGGCCGATGCGGTCCAGTCGCGGTGGTTGTCCCAGGGATCGTCGTTCATGACGCATTGCCACAGCGTATGTATCCCGATCGTCGCGGGGGCCGCGATGCCCACGTCGGCGCCGTAGACGCGCCCGACTTCGCCCGGGGCGGCATGGCAGTGCAGGATCGTCTTTTGCGGGTCGGCTGGATTGACGAGCGTATATCCCTGCGTATCGATGTCACCGAAACGTGTGCCCAGCAGCAAAAGGCAATCTGCATCGCGCACCCTTTGCGCCAGCTTGGGGTTCACGCCCACGTTCAGATCGCCCGCATAATGCGAGTGCCGGTTATCGAGGTAATCCTGCCGCCTGAAACTGGCCACCACAGGCAGGCCGGTCGTCTCGGCGAACTGTTCCAGCACGCTCGACGCCCCCTTGTCCCATGACGATCCACCGACGACGATCAAGGGGCGCTTGGCCGTCTGCAATTCGGCCACCATCGCCTCGAATGCCTTCTTGTCGGTGGGCACCGTCACGTTCCGGCCACCCCCGTGATTCGGCACGTCCGAGGTATCGCTGAGCACATTTTCCGGCAGTGCGATAACCACGGGCCCCGGGCGACCGGTCAGCGCGATGCGGAAGGCGCGGGCGATATACTCGGGCAGGCGTTCGATGTGATCGACCTGCGCCACCCATTTGGCCAGATCACCGAACATCGCCTTGTAGTCGACCTCCTGAAAGGTTTCGCGGTCGGTCTGGCGGTTGTCGATCTGGCCGACGAACAGAACCATCGGCGTGCTGTCCTGCATGGCCACGTGAACGCCCGCGCTGGCGTTGCACGCCCCCGGCCCGCGCGTGACAAAGCAAATGCCGGGCTGGCCCGTCATCTTGCCATAGGCCTCGGCCATCATCGCGGCGCCCCCTTCGTGACGACATACGACATTGTGGATGCCGCTGTCGTGCAGCCCGTCCAGCACCGCGAGATAACTTTCGCCGGGAACCGAGAAAACGCGTTTCACATCGAGACTTTCAAGGTGGTCCGTCAGTATCTTTCCGCCGTGTCGCATGGGTCGTCCTGCTGCTTTATTACAGCGCGACCATGTGCCAGCCCCGATGGAGAGGCAAGCAGGCTTGTCCCGAACCGCTGCCGGATTAGCTTTCGCTGCAAAGCAGAAAGGGACGCCACATGACCACACTCCTCGGAATTTCGGGCTCGCTCCGAGCGGCCTCGACCAACACGAAGCTGGTCAAATGCGCGGCGGAGTCCTTTGCGCCGGACGACTTCATCATGGGGGATCTCAGGTTTCCGCTTTACGATGGCGACCTCGAAGCCAAGGGCATCCCGGCCGAGGTGCAGACGCTGGCCGACCAGATCGCGGCCGCCGACGCAGTGGTCATCTCGGGGCCGGAATACAACAAGTCGATTTCCGGCGTCTTGAAGAACGCGCTGGACTGGATCAGCCGGACCGATGGCAACCCCTGGGCCGACAAACCGCTTGCGATCATGTCCGCAACCGCTGGCCGCGCGGGCGGTGAACGCACGCAGTTCGCGCTGCGCCTTTGCATGGTGCCCTTTCGTCCGCGTCTTCTGATGGGGCCGGAAATGCTGCTGGCGGACAGTGGCAACCAGTTCGACGACCAGGGCAAGCTCAAGGTGGAAATGGCGCAAGAGCTGCTGGATGCACTGATGGAAAACCTGCGGGCTCTGACCTAGAGATTTGCCGCGACTGAAAAGTCAGGCGGAATATCGTCCTGCCCGTCAAGCACAAGCGCCGCCATCATTTCCCCCACCTTGGGGGCCATGCCGAAACCGATCTTGAAACCGCCGTTCGCCACGAAACCATCCCGGAACGGATGCCGCCCCAACATCGGCGCGCGCGAACGGCTGCGCGGGCGCACCCCGGCCCAACGCGCGACAACCCCGGCCCCCGCCAGCGCCGGAACCGCAGCGACGGCACGCGAGATCAGGACGTCGCATTGGGCATCCGTCGCCGTCGGATCATCGAACGCGCGTTCGGTGGTGGACCCCACAGCGACCGTCCCGTCGCGATGCGGGATGATGTGCAGCCCGTCGACGAACAGTTGCGGCGCACCGGCGGCGTCATAGCCTAGCAGGGCCGCCTGCCCCTTGACCCCCGCGCCGATCATGCGGCTGTGCGCGCGTGTCATGTCCTCCAGCCCATCCCAGCCCGTCGCCCAGACGACGGCGCCCTCCTCCGCGGCGTCGGCCTCGAAAGCGACGCCACTGGCCGCTAGCGCCTTGGCCAGACAGGTCACCGCACGGCGCGGATGCACCAACGCGGACAACGTGTCATGCACGATCAGGCCAGTGGGCGAGGCCGTCATGAAATCCGTACCGGGCTGCTCGATGACCGTCCAGACGGCCTTGTCACCCCATAGCTCTTGCGCGGTGCCTTCACGTTGCCGTGCCAATGCGACCGCCGCATCGTCCGCCAGGGGTTGCACGCGCCCCGCCCGGATATAGCCGGGGTCGTCCTGCGCCGCCTCGGCCACCGCATGCCACCAGCTTTCCGCCATCAACAGGCTGTCCAGCTGGAACTGTTTCTTGGCGTTCCACTGCTCGGGGACATGCGGGGCAAGTGCGCCGACGATCCCGCCACTGGCGCCCGCGCCGACGCCATTGGGGTCGATCACCCGAACCCGCGCGCCGCGCTGCACGCAGGCCCAGGCCACGGACAACCCGAAGATTCCCGCACCGCGCACGGTCACATCCACGCTTGCCATTCCGACCCTTTCCGAAGATTCCTGCTTGGACCCGTCCTAAGGCAAACCGCGATGACCGACCAGACAGCCCGCCTGACATGGCGCGAGACGGATCGCGGCGACGTTCCTGTCTCAACCGCCTTCGACGACCCCTACTTCAGCCTCGTCGGTGGGCGGGCCGAGACGGAACACGTCTTTCTGGCGGGCAATGACCTGCCGAACCTCTTTCGCGACGGCTTTCACATTGCCGAACTGGGGTTCGGCACCGGTCTGAACTTTCTGACCGCGCTTGCGGCATGGCGTGCCGCGCGGGTTCCCGGCCAGCTTCACTTCACCAGCTTCGAGGCGTTCCCGCTCGCCCCGGCGGACCTGTCCCGCGCACTTGCCGCGCATCCGGATCTGCCGACGGAGACACTCACCGCAGCCAAGGGGGCGACGCATGTTGTCGGTGCGGATTTCACATTGACCGTGCTGATCGGAGATGCCCGTGACGTGGTCCCCAAGTGGACCGGCAAGGCGGATGCATGGTTCCTGGACGGCTTTTCGCCCGCCAAGAACCCCGAACTTTGGGAGACATCCCTGATGCAGGCGGTCGCGGATCATACCGCACCGGGCGGCAGCTTCGCCACCTATACCGCCGCCGGCTTCGTCCGTCGCGCGCTGGCCGAAAGCGGCTTTACCGTCGAACGCTGGCCGGGTTTCGGTCGCAAGCGGCACATGACACGGGGCGTCCTGACCGCGCGGGGCTGACCCTTCCGCGTGGCCGATGGCCCTTGACCCTGTCGCCACCTCACGCGCAGATGGCGCCATGGATCCTGCGCGCCTCGGCCCCCTTCTGATGATCGCCACCACCTTCGTTTTCGCAGCGCAGGACGGCATTTCCCGGCATCTGGCCGCGGAATACAACGTGCTGATGGTCGTGATGGTCCGCTACTGGTTCTTCGCGGCTTTCGTCATCACCATTGCGCGGCGTCAAGCCGGGTCGGTCAGGGCCGCTGCCGCAACGCGCCAGCCGATCCTGCAGGCCTTTCGCGGCGCGCTGCTGGCTGCCGAAATCTGTGTCATGGTGCTGGCGTTCCTCTATCTCGGCCTTGTGGAAAGCCACGCGATCTTTGCCTGCTACCCGCTGATCATCGCGGCCCTCTCCGGCCCTATCCTGGGCGAAAAGGTCGGACCCCGCCGCTGGATCGCCATCGCGATCGGCTTTGTCGGCGTGCTGATCATCCTGCAGCCCGGTTTCACCGTCTTCGCGCCTGCGGCGCTTCTGGCGCTGGCTGCAGCGACGATGTTCGCGCTTTACGGCCTGCTGACGCGCTACGCGGCAAGGGCCGACAAGGCAGCGACCAGCTTTTTCTGGACCGGCACCGTCGGCGCGGTGGTGATGACGGTCGTGGGGGTCTGGTTCTGGGAAGGGATGACGCCACCGGATTGGGCGTGGATGAGCCTTTTGTGCCTGACCGGTGCAGGCGGCCACTACCTGCTGATCAAAACATACGAGATCGCAGAGGCCAGCGCGGTCCAGCCCTTTGCTTACCTGCAACTTGTCTTCGCCAGTGCCATCGGACTTCTGATTTTCGGTGAGACGCTCAGGCTGAACGTCGCCATCGGGGCGGCGATCGTCATCGGGGCGGGGGTCTTCACGCTGTTGCGCAGCCGCCGCCAGATGATCGTCCCACGCCAGCCCTGAACGCTATTCCACCGGTCGGGACTGGGGCCGGGTGGGGGTGGCCTCTTCCGGGGCAAGCGGGATTTCCGGGCGGGCGATGGCGCGCAAAGGCTCGGAGGGTGTCGTTGCCTCTTCGACCGGCAGCGGTGTCACCGTGTTTTCCGAGGTCGATACCGTGACCGCTAGGTCGGGGCGCGGTATCGGGCGGATCACCGGCAACTGGCCGTTCAGAAGCGTGGTAAAGCGCACCGGCCCCAATTCGCCACGCAGACGGGCGCGATAGACGGGTAGGCTTTCGGTGACGCGCATGACGTAGTTTCGCGTCTCGCTGAACGGGATGTGTTCGATCCAGTCCACGACGTCGACGTCGCCGGTGCGCGGATCGCCCCGTTCGTTCATCCATGTGATCGGTCGCGATGGACCCGCGTTATAGCCAGCCGCCACCATGACCGGCGACTTGCCGAAGCGTTGTTCCAGTTCCGCCAGATAGCGGGATCCCAATGTGGCGTTGTAGACCCAATCACCCGTCAGCCGGTCCGCGCTGTAGGGCTCTCCCACCCAGCCCGAGACTTCGCGCGCGGTGGCGGGCATCAACTGCATCAGCCCCTGTGCGCCCACGGGCGAGCCTGCACCGGTCAGAAATTCGCTTTCGCGGCGGGCAATGGCCAGCGCGAGCGCGGGGTCGACGGGATGTTCCATCTCGGCCATGTCGTGGATCGGAAAATAGATCGACGGCACGATGATGCCGTTGTTCACGGCCGATTTGCCGAGAAGCACCTCGTAATAGGTCTGGTCCTTTGCTTCGAGGTAGGCCCCCAGACGCCCCAGATCAGCCGCATCCAGTTTTTCGACGACTGCGACGAAAAACGCGATGGCATCGCTGCGACGGCCCGCTTCCATCAGGGTCAGCGCCGCGCGCACCAGATCGTCGCTCAGGACCGGGGCGCCAGCCCAGTCGCGCGCGTCAGCCGCACCGGTCAGCGCGGGGTCGATCGCGTGACCAAGCTTTTCGGCGGCCAGCAGCCCGTAAAAGGCGGTCTGAAAGGGGGCCGCCATGGTATAGGCGACCTCGGCCTCTGGCGCGCGGTCCAGCGCTTCGTTGGCGCGGCCGATCCAATACCCCATGCGGCTGAGGGTGATCGGTGTTGCCGCGATCGCCATGCCGTTCTCGAAATGGGCAAGCGCCTGCTCCGGCGCGTCCAGATAGGTCAGGGAAATATAGCCCGCGAGCCATTCGAGATCGGTGTAGGCCGAGCCTTCGTCGTCTTTCAGAAAGTGGTTGGCTGCGATCTGGTAGGCCCGCGCCGGGTCACCGTTGCGCATTTCCCACCGTGTCAGCGTGCGCCGCCATCCCGACCAGCGAAACGGCTCGCCCAGCGCATCTGCCGAGGTCGACTGAGCGAGCAGGATGGCAATGGCATCGTCGCGGCGGCCCTTGTCGGCCAGCCAGTTGTAACGGTCGTAGGCAAGGCCGGGGTTGTCCGAAAGTGGCTCCGGCACGTCCTCCATCCGGTCGGCGGCCGAGGCGCTGTCACGAATCAGGGCGATACGGGCCGCCACGAGTTTCTGCATGTCGTCATCCAGCAGCGGCACGAGACGTTCGGCGTCTTCCGTCCGCCACCGCCACAGCATGGCATCCGCACGCACCGCCGCCAGCGGGGTCAGCAAATCGCCGAAGGCAGAAACCATCATCGCCTGATCGCTGCCCGACAGGCCGTAGCGCGTCCACACATCCATCAGCACGGCCTCTGCGCGGTCCTGTTGGCCGACCGCCATCAGGGCGCGCGCCAGATGCACCGCGCCTTCGCCGGTTTCGGGCGGAGTGTCGCCGAACCAGTCGATCACCGTCTCGGCGGGCAGACCGGCGGGCATCGCCCGTTCCCCGCGCGACCTGATCCGGTCGAGCCGGGGCCAGTCCGCGCGGCTGTTCAGGAAGGGCGCGTAATCCGCAAAGGGCTGCCCCCCCTCGCTCAGTCGCAGCCATGTCAGGACGTCGCGCGTCACCGCGTCGCTTTCATCGACCGCGGCATAGGCCACGGTATACCCCTGCTGCGACGCAAGGCGGATCGCCTCGACCGCCTGATCGGACTGGGCAAGGGCAGGCATGGGCACGAAAAGCCACAGGACGAATGTCAGGTGGCGCGACAGGCGGGCGAACATAGCTTCAGGCTCCGGACGGGCTGGATCAATTCTGCCGCAGGATAGCGGACATGGGTTAACGCTCAACGCACATTCTTGGCATCCGTCGGAATCACGTCTAGGACAAGCGCCGAGCCGCCGATAGACGGCAGGCCGCCAGTTTGAAGGAAGCGTCGCATGATCAAAGGATCCCTCACCGCACTCGTCACGCCGTTCACGGACGGCAAGGTGGACCTTGATACGCTGAAAAAGCTGGTGGACTGGCAGATCGAACAGGGATCGCACGGTCTGGTGCCCGTCGGCACGACCGGCGAAAGCCCGACGCTGACCCATTCGGAACATGATCTGGTGGTCGAAACCGTCGTTACCCATGTCGCGGGTCGGGTGCCCGTCGTCGCCGGGGCCGGATCGAACAATACCGCGGAAACCGTGCGGCTGGTCAAGGCCGCGAAGGCTGCCGGCGCCGATGCAGCGCTTGTTGTGACCCCCTACTACAACAAGCCGACACAGGCGGGTCTGATCGCGCATTTCACCGCCGCCGCCGATTGCGGCCTTCCGATCGTCATCTACAACATTCCGGGCCGATCCGCCGTTGACATGACGCCCGTGACCATGGGCACGCTGGCCAGGCACGAGATGATCGTGGGCGTCAAGGACGCGACCGGCGATCTGGCGCGTGTGCCGAAGCAGCGGCGCACCTGTGGTGTGGATTTCGCGCAGATCTCGGGCGAGGACGCGACCGCCGTGGCATTCAACGCGGGCGGCGGGACGGGCTGCATTTCTGTCACCGCCAATGCAGCGCCCCGTCTGTGCGCCGAGATGCAGGATGCTACGCTTGCGGGCGACTACAGCAAGGCACTGATCTATCAGGACCGGCTGATGCCGCTGCACGAGGCGATCTTCATGGAGCCGGGCGTCTGTGGTGCGAAATACGCGCTGTCGCTGCTGGGTCTATGCCGCGAGGACGTGCGGTCGCCCCTGACCCCCCTGTCCGATGGCACCAAGCTGGCCATCAAGGATGCGATGATCCACGCGGGTCTGATCAACTAGCGCCTGCGGCGGGCGCGGAGGGGGGCCAGCCCCCCGTCCTGCGGACTCCCCCCGGCATATTTTCACTCGGATGAAGATGCGGGCCTCAGCCAGCCGTTTTCGAAGGACAAGGACGTGCAGCCCCCGAATGTCGCGGCGCGTTCGAGGCAAGCCAGCAGGGCTGCTTTGCGCGATTTGCCCATCCGAACCCTGCTGTCTGGCCAGAAGGCACGCACGGCGAGGACAGCGCCATCGCGCTTCATGTCGATCCGGCCGATCAGGCGGTCACCCTCGAGCACCGGAAAGACGTAGTAGCCGTAGCGGCGCCTCGGGGCGGGGACGAAGATCTCGATCCGGTAGGTGAAACCGAAGAGCCGTTCAGCGCGGGCGCGATCCCTCAGGGCCGGATCGAAGGGCGAGAGGATACGCAGGCCGCCGTAGACGGGCGGCGGCGCTGCATCCAGCAGATCAGGCCGTGCGAAGGACCGGCGCCGCTTGCCATCGACGCCTTGCACGTCAACTTCGACGATCGCACCGTGTGAAGCTGCCCGGCTGCACCACGCCTTGGCCTCGGCTGGGGTGGCGGTTGCCCAGAAGGCCGCGATCTCGCCCGAGGTGGCGAAGCCGAGGCGGTCCAGCGCACCCGCGCAGAGCCAATCGAGCGTCTCTTCGGGGTCGGGTGTCGGGAGGCGGACCGCGTCCGGGATCACACGCTCCGTCAGGTCGTAGACCTTGCGAAACCCCTCTCTGCGGGACACGGCCAGTTCGCCGCTGCGCCAGAGAAATTCGAGTGCCGTCTTGGACGAATGCCAGTCCCACCAGCCGCCTGACCCCTTCGCCTCATCCCGGCCCACGTCCCGCGACCCGCTGGCCCCATGATCCGCGATATGGCGGTGGACCTGCTCGATCTGGCTGGCGAAATCGCCGCGACGCCAGGCGGACCACTGTCGCTGCAACAGGGCCCTGTCCCGCGCGAACCGCAGTTTCCAGTGCGGATAGGCCGCCATCGGGATCGCCGCGGCATCATGAGTCCAGTGTTCGAAGACCGCCCGGTCGCGGGATAATGCAAGTTCCAGTGCCTGCGGCCTGTAGCGCGGGCGGCGGGCGTGAAGGATCAGGTCATGGGCGCGGGCGAAGGTGTTCACGCTGTCCAGTTGCACGAAGCCGAGATGGTCCAGAACATCCGCGAGATCTGCGCCTTTGCCCGGACCCACAGGCCGCTTTGCCAGGCCGTGGCGATCAAGGAAAATGGCGCGCGCGGCGCGGTTCGTCAGGACAGGAACGCTCATCACGCGATCCTAGACCGGACGCCATGCCTTGCCCACCGGCCTCTGCCGCCATATCTGGGGCGCATGGCAAAGAAACCCGAAAAGACGAATTACAAGGTGATCTCCGAAAATCGGAGGGCGCGGTACGACTATGCGCTGGGGGACGATATCGAATGCGGCATTATCCTGACCGGCTCGGAGGTCAAGTCACTGCGCACCGGACAAAGCAACATCGCGGACAGCTATGCCTCGGTCGATGACGGTGAGCTGTGGCTGACGAACGCCTATATCGCGCCCTACGAGCAGGCGATGTTCGGCCACGAGGAGCGCCGCAAGCGCAAGCTTCTGGTCAAGAGCAAGGAGTTGGCGCGCCTGTGGAACGCGACCAAGCGCGAGGGTATGACGCTTGTCCCGCTGGTGATGTATTTCAACGACCGCGGCATGGTGAAGGTCAAGATCGCCACCGCCAAGGGCAAGAAGAACCACGACAAGCGCCAGACGGATGCCAAGCGTGACTGGCAGCGTCAGAAAGCACGCTTGCTGAGGCACGACGTCTGATCTGGCGCGGGCGGGCAACCCCTTGTGCTGAACCCTGCGGGTTTTTTCTTGACCCCGGCAGCACAGTGTTTGCCTAATCCTGTCCAAAGGCGTATCCGCGCAAGCGGTATGAGAAAAGAGGCGACCCATGGCCGCAAGCGAACGTGACGACCCGAAGACGCTCGTCAGCACCGATTGGCTGGCAGCGCATCTGAAAGACCCTGACCTGCGTATCCTCGACGCCAGCTGGCACATGCCGGCAGAGGGGCGCGATGCCCGGGCGGAGTACGCGCAAAGTCATATTCCGGGTGCGCGGTTTTTCGATATCGACGACATTTCGGATGCCCGGTCAGAGATGCCGCATATGGCGCCTTCGACCGAGAAGTTCATGTCCCGGATGCGCAAGATGGGCGTCGGCGACGGCCATCAAGTCGTGGTGTATGACAGCAAGGGGCTGTTTTCAGCCGCCCGCGTCTGGTGGCTGTTTCGCCTGATGGGCAAGACGGACGGCTTGCGTGCCGCCTTCGCGCCTGCGGATCTGACAAAGCCCGCGATCACGACCTGCGGATCGGGCATCACCGCCGCGATCCTGGCCTTGGCCCTGACCCGGATCGGCAAGACCGATTGGTCGCTTTATGACGGATCGTGGTCCGAATGGGGCATGTACGACGATCTTCCCATCGCAACTGGAAACACCTGATGTTCGAACGCCTGAACCGCCAACCCGCCGACAAGATCCTTGCGCTGATGAGCGCCTACAAAGCAGACGACCGCGACACCAAGATCGATCTGGGCGTCGGGGTCTACAAGGACGCCGAGGGCAACACCCCCGTCATGCGGGCGGTCAAAGAGGCCGAAAAGCGCATTCAGGCGAACCAGACGACCAAGTCATACGTCGGTCTGGCGGGTGATCCCGCCTTCGGGGCGGCGATGAAGGATCTGGTGCTGGCCGACAGCGTGGCCCACGACCGTGTCGCGGCCGTGGCGACGCCGGGCGGCACGGGAGCGATCCGTCAGGGGCTGGAGCTGATCCGGCTGGCCAACCCCGAAGCCAGGATCTGGCTGTCTGCACCCACGTGGCCGAACCATCCGTCCATCGTGAAATACCTCAAGATGGAGATGGCCGAGTATCGCTATTTCGACGACGCGACGCGCGGTGTCGATTTCGAGGGGATGATGGCCGACTTGCGCACCGTGGCGGCGGGCGACGTGGTGCTGGTGCATGGCTGCTGTCATAATCCCACGGGCGCGAACCTGACGTTGGATCAGTGGGATCAGGTCATCAGCCTGCTGGACGCGCGCGGTGCGGTGCCCTTCGTCGACATCGCCTACCAGGGGTTCGGCGACGGTCTGGACGCCGATGGTGCGGCGACACGCAAGGTGGTGGCGGCGTTCGAGAACGTGCTTATCGCCGCATCCTGCTCCAAGAACTTCGGGATCTACCGCGAGCGGACGGGGATTCTGATGGCCGTGTCGAAAGACTCGGATCAGGCGGCAGTCGCGCAGGACAACATGAATTTTCTCAACCGCCAGAATTATTCCTTTCCGCCGGATCACGGCGCACGTGTCGTGACCGAGATTCTGACCGACCCCTCCCTCCGTGCCGACTGGGAGGCCGAACTGGAAGAGGTGCGCAACACCATGCTGGGCCTGCGCAGGCAGTTGGCGGACGAATTGCGTCAGCGGTCCAATTCCGACCGGTTCGATTTTCTGGCGGATCATCGCGGCATGTTCAGCCGGCTGGGCACCACGCCCGACAAGGTCGAAGCGCTGCGCGCTGACCACGGCATCTACATGGTGGGCGACAGCCGGATGAACATCGCGGGGCTGAACGAACGGACCGTGCCGATTCTTGCCAAGGCGATCATCGACGCGGGCGTCTGAGACTGAACCAGCGGCACCCGGTTTCTGCATTTGCGAAATGAGGCTTGCGACTGCAGAAGCAATTTATTAATCGTGATCGGGCTTGAAACGAAACAATCGAACTGGCCCGATCATGTCCTTCCGCCTGCAACATCAGGCGCGGGCCAACATCATCGCGGCCAGCCATGACGTCGACTGGAACACCAAGCATCTGTCGGTGCGGATCAATTCGCTCGACACGCCTTACTGGTATCGGGACGTGGTGGACCTGCTGGAACAGGGATCGGACCGGATCGACCAGATCATGATCCCCAAGGTCGGCAACGCCGCCGATATCTACGCTGTCGACGCGCTGGTCACGGCGGTCGAGGCTGCGAAGGCACGCAACAAACCCGTCGCCTTCGAGGTCATCATCGAATCCGCCGCAGGTCTGGTGAACGTGAACGAAATCGCCGCAGCTTCACCCCGCTTGCAGGCGATGAGCCTCGGGGCCGCCGACTTTGCCGCCAGCATGGGGATGCAGACGACGGGCATCGGCGGGACGCAGGATAATTACTACATGCTGCAAGGCGAGACGCGGCATTATTCGGACCCATGGCACTGGGCGCAGACGACCATCGTCGCGGCCTGCCGGACCCACGGCATCCTGCCTGTCGATGGCCCCTTCGGCGACTTCTCGGACGACGAAGGCTACCGCGCGCAGTCCCGGCGCAGCGCCACGCTGGGCATGGTCGGCAAGTGGGCCATCCACCCCAGGCAAATCGCGCTGGCCAATGAAGTTTTCACCCCGTCGGACGAGGCCGTAGCCGAAGCCCGCGAAATCCTGGCCGCGATGGATGACGCGAAAGCATCCGGCGCGGGGGCCACGGTCTACAAGGGCAGGCTTGTGGATATTGCCAGCATCAAGCAGGCCGAGGTGATCGTGAAACAGGCCGAGATGCTGGCAGGCTAGACCCGGCCTCCATTGCAAAACGGGCCCTGCCCCCCTTATATGCGGGAAACGCAGGCCGGAGCGGTGCATGACCCAATATCTCGAATTCGAAAAACCGATCGCCGAGATCGAAGCCAAGGCGGAAGAGCTTCGCGCACTGGCCGCAGGCGAAGAGGGCACGGATGTGCTGAAAGAGGCGTCCCAGCTGGACGCCAAGGCCGCGGACCTTCTGAAAAGTCTCTACGCCGACCTGTCGCCCTGGCGCAAATGCCTTGTCGCGCGGCACCCCCAGCGCCCGCATTGCAAGGACTACATCGACCGGCTGTTCACGGAATACACGCCACTGGCCGGCGACCGGAACTTTGCAGACGATCATGCCGTCATGGGCGGACTTGCCCGGCTGGATGATACCCCCGTCATGGTCATCGGCCATGAAAAGGGCAACGACACCAAGTCGCGCATCGAGCGCAACTTCGGCATGGCCCGGCCTGAAGGCTACCGCAAGGCCATCCGGCTGATGGACATGGCCGACCGTTTCGGCCTGCCCGTCATTACGCTTGTCGACACGCCCGGCGCCTATCCCGGAAAGGGCGCGGAAGAGCGTGGCCAGTCCGAAGCCATCGCGCGGTCGACCGAAAAATGCCTGGATCTCGGCGTGCCGCTGATCTCGGTCGTGATCGGTGAAGGCGGGTCGGGTGGGGCTGTGGCCTTCGCCACCGCCAACCGCGTCGCCATGCTGGAACATTCGATCTATTCGGTCATCTCGCCCGAAGGCTGCGCCTCGATCCTGTGGAAAGACGCAGAGAAGATGCGTGAAGCTGCCGAAGCCCTGCGTCTGACCGCGCAGAACCTGCGCGAGCTTGGCATATGCGACAAGATCGTGAAGGAACCGCTGGGTGGGGCGCACCGTGACCCTGCCGCCGCCATCGATGCCGTTGGCAAGGCGCTCAAGGGCATGTTGTCAGAGCTTGGCGATTCCGATGCGAAAGCCCTGCGCGACGGACGCCGCCGCAAGTATCTCGACCTTGGGTCCAAAGGTCTTGCGGCTTAGCACCCTTGTCCTGCTCATGAGCGCGCAGCCCGCCTTTGCGGACGGGCTGATGCAGCGGCAGGTCCAGTTCAACGTCGTGACAATTCCAACGGAAGCGGCCCGCGAAGACCGGTCGCGGGACTTTATCGCGACCGTCGGCGATGGCGTGGAGTTTCAACTGGGGCCCGAGGGCGACAGCGGGCTCAACATCGTGCCGGTGGCCATCGACGTGGGCGACCGCGTGATCCGCTTCGACTATTCCGGCAATCGTCCGGGTCAGTTCGCGCCCGGGCATTTCAACGGCTACGTCCTGACATTTCTGACCGACTGCGTCCTGATCGCCGGGGCCGAGATCGTTGCATCGGAAACGACATTTCCGATGACGGATGAGGACCTGACGATCACGCCCGGCAGCTTGGCGGTCAATGTCAGCGCAATACCGTTCTCGGGCGACGACCGTTTGACGATTGCCATCGATGTGGGCGACTGCCCCCTGTCCTGATCCGTCATCCGCGGCTGTTACCAGAGCGAGGTTTTCGCCCGCTTTGGCCAATCCAGATCATAGGCTTCAGCATCAAAGCCCGCGTCGATCTCTGCCACCATCTCTCCGATAGTCGGAAGATCGGCGCTTTCGTCGCCTGCATCCCAAAGCCGCGACCGCATGACGGCGCGCGCGCATTGGGGATAGACCTCGGCGATTTGGATAAGGATGACGCTGCGTGGCTTACGGCCCTTGTCGTCGAAACGGGCGACCATGTCCCCGGCGACGGTGACCTCTGCCGTTCCATTGACGCGCATGACGTTCTGCGAACCGGGCACCATGAACATCAGGCTGACACGCCCGTCGCGCACGATGTTCCGCAGGCTGTCCATCCGGTTGTTGCCGCGCCAGTCCGGCATCGCAAGGGTGCGGGCATCCAGTTGCCGCACGACGGGGCCATCGTCGCCGCGCGGGCTGCCGTCTGTCCCGTCCGGGCCGACCGTGGTCAGCACGCAGAACCGTGATGCCGCGATCCAGCGGCTGTAGGCGGGTGTCAGATGGTCCGTGACCTTTGTGA
>JAIVHI010000170.1:50915-56495 GCA_020201155.1 Loktanella sp.
GGCTTGTTCAACTGCGTGTAAAGCGCGATCGACCCCTTTTTGTAGGGCGAGGCGATACCGGGGGCGACACGGGTGCCTTGGGGATAGATGATCAACTGACCGGGCTTGGTCCGGCCCGCCTCCACGTCGGCCAGCATCTTGCGCACCGCCACCCCCCGCTTGCCACGGTCGACGGGGACACAACCGATACGCAGCGCGAACCAGCCCAGAACCGGTGCCCATTTGAGAAGGCTTTTCATGATGAACTTGCCGCGCGGCACGGCACCGTAAATCAGGAGCACGTCGAGGAACGACTGGTGCTTGGCCGCGACCATCACCTCTCCTGTCGGGATCTCGCCCCGCACTTCCGTCCGCAACCCGATGAGCCAACGTGCCGACCAGCGCACATAGCGGCAGTACGCATGGCACGCGGCGACCGCACCGTCGGGCGACAGGATGGCCCAAGGCAGGTAGAGAACACCGATCACCAACATCGCAAGGTACATCTGCCCCGCGAAGACAAGCGATCTGAGCCATTGGATTGCGTAGGTCAAGACTGTTCCCTCAAGGTGCGGAAAGCCGCATGGCGCGTTGCGGCAAAGGCCACGATAGCGGCAAGCAACGGCACCAGCAGCGGCCATATCCATTCGACGCCCCTGAACCGCAGCCCCGTCAGGAACCCGCCTGCCACCTCTGAGTCCGGCATCAGCAAGACAAGCGCCAAGGCCGCAAAGACCCCCATCGCGGCACCGATAAGGGCCCGCACCGTGAATCTGCGCACGAAGGCACGGGCGATATAGGTATCCTTTGCCCCGACAAGGCGCATGACGCGGATCACCTGCGCATTGGCCGAAAGTGCTGATTGCGCCGCAAGCGTGATCATCGCCGCGGTCGCGGCACCGATCAGCAAAAGCACCAGCCAGCCCAGCGCGCGCAGCCGTTCCGCCGCATCGACCAAAGGCGCGCGCCAGCGCGTATGATCGTCAAGGACGGCACCGGGCACCTCGGCCTGCAAACGCGCGCGCAGACCGGTCGTATCATAGCCCTCGCCCTCTTCGATGATCTCGATCAGTTGCGGGATCGGCAGCGTCTCGATGGGCAGGTCGGGACCGAACCAGGGCTCCAGCAGGGCGCGCTGTTCATCGGCTGTCAGCGCCCGCGCCTCGGCAATCCCCGGTGTCGTCTCAAGGACCGTGATGGCGGTGGCAAGCTGCGCGGCCGCCTGACCTTCGGGCGCCGAAATGCGCAGGGTCGACGTGCGGGCCAGTTCCTCGGCCCAGCGATCCGCGACACGTCCCGTCGCAAACGACAGGGCCAGCGCAAAGACCGCCAAGAACGCCATCGCCCCGGCGGTGAAGACCGTCAGGCGGGCGGTGAACCCTGTCGGCGGCACAGCGCGGTCGGCCTGCGGGTCGCCCTTGATCAGGGCCAGAACAGGGCGCAGGCGGTCGATCACAGGTCGGCCCCCGCCTGCTGGATCTGGCCGCCCTTCAGCCGCAGGACGCGGGATGAGACCTGGCTTTTGGCGGCCCGGATCAGGTTGAGATCATGGGTCGCGATCAGCACGGCCTTGCCCATGCGGTTCAGCTCGATCAGCAAGGACAGCAAGCGCTGGGACATGTCCCAGTCCACGTTGCCGGTCGGTTCATCCGCGATGATGACATCCGGCGACATGATCACTGCCCGGGCAAGGGCCGCGCGCTGGCGTTCGCCACCGGACAATTGCGGCGGCGTTTGCTGGGATTGCCGGCTGAGACCGACCCAAGCCAGCAGGTCTCCGATATCGCCCTCGCCTTCGGACTCTCGCCCCGCCACCTTCAAGGGAAGCGCCACGTTCTCGGTCACGGTCAGATGGTCCAGAAACTGACAATCCTGATGCACCACGCCGATCCGCCGCCGCACGCTGGCGACCGCGTCGCGGTCCATCTGTTGGGCGGGCTTGTCGAACAGCCGGACTTCCCCCCGCGTCGCGTGCAACTCGCCGTAGCAGAGCTTCAGAAGGGTCGTTTTGCCCGCGCCGGACGGACCCGTCAGGAAATGAAACGATCCTTGTGGCAACGACAGCGACAGGTTCGAGAAAAGCTCGGTTCCGCCGTAGCTATAGGCCACATTTTCAAGTTCGATCACAGATGCCCCCAACGGCCACTCGTTTCCTCTTTGCCCAAAAAGGCAACAGGTTACAATCATCCTGCAACCCGCGAACGAGCGGGGCTTGGTCAGCTTGGTCACAAAGGCTATGGTTTGGCAAACAAAGGACCGGGCAAACCGGGGTCACCGGGCAAAGGGCCAGCGACATGACACGACTGATATGCCCGAACTGCGGGGCCCAATACGAGGTGGACGACGACGTCATTCCCGCCGCAGGTCGCGATGTGCAATGCTCCAACTGTGGACATACCTGGTTTGAAAAGCCCGGATCCTCGGTTGCCGATGAAGACCCCGACAGCGCCAGCTTTGACGAGCCGACCGTCGAGGAAGACGAAACCAGCCGGCAAGGTCAAGACGCAGGCTGGGCCGACCCTGCAGAGGCGATGGTGCCACCGGCAAGGGACAACACGTCGAAAGATGTGTCTGCTACGGTTGCAGACGAAGACGGCGCGGACGACACGACCCCGAATCCGGAACTTGCCGCTCCGCCCCGCATGGCGCGACCTGCGATCGATGCCTCTGTCGCCGAAATCCTGCGTGAAGAAGCCGCCCGCGAAGAAGCCGCACGGCAGGGCCGGAAGGAACCGCTGGAAACGCAAAGCGATCTTGGCCTGCCCGATCCTGCGCCGACCCCGTCACCAGAGCCCACCGAAAGGGACGCTGAATCCTCGGCCCGCATTCGCCGCCTCAAGGGCGCCGGCCCAGTCGAGACGACGGCCACCGAAAGCCCTGCCTCTCGCCGCGAACTCTTGCCGGACATCGAAGAGATCAATTCGACGCTTCGTTCCGAAACGGAACGCGACACCAATGGCAGGCCTGCGCCGGAGGACTTCACCAGCGAGGCCGAACAACGGCGCGGCTTTCGCTTCGGTTTCCTGACGGTGCTGGCAGTGTTCGCCGTTCTTTGGGCGCTCTACGCTTTTGCGGGTGACATTTCCGCTGCCGTGCCCAGCCTCGAACCCGTCATGACAGCCTATGTCGAAGCCGTGGATCGCGCCCGCATCTGGGTCGACCTGCAGTTGCAGAACCTCTTGTCCGCCTTGGGTGACGATAACGCAGAGCCGGCAACGACCAACTGAGCAGGCTTAAAAGCGATCGAGCAGGCGTCTGAGGTAATCTTTCTCTATCTCGGGCCGTTCCTGATCGGCCGAACGGCGGCGCAGTTCGTTCAGCAATTCCTCTGCACGACGATAGACGTCTTCACCCTGCAGCAGGTTTTCGTCCGTGCCGAACTGACCGGTGTTTCCCAACTCGCGCCCCAACGGGTCACGTTGGGATGGCTCGACGCGGCCCGTGGCTTCGCCCTGCTCGTTGCCCTGACCGGGTTGCTGGTCCTGCTCGTTGTCGGCCAAGGCTTGCGACAACTCGCGCATGCCGTCGCGCAGGGCGTCAAGCGCCTCGCCCTGCTGGTCGATGGCCTCGGCCAGATCGCCGCGTTCCAGCGCACCTTCTGCATTCTCCATCGCGCCCTCTGCGCGGTCCAAGGCGCCTTCGGCGGCTTCACCCGACTCGCCATCGAGCGATGGCAGATTGCCGCGCTGACGCTCCAGCTCTTCGCGCAGGGCCTGTTGCCGTTCAGAAAGGCTGCCCTGGTCCGTGTCCGAGCCTTCACCACCCTGACCCTCACCGGATTGCTGGCCTTGCTGGCCCTCCTCGCCGGTGCCCTGGCCCTGGCCCTGTTGCTCGCCCTGCTGGCTTTCACCCTGCTGCTGGCCTTGCTGACCTCCGTCTTGCTGCTGACCTTGCTGGCCCTGCTGACCCTGTTGCTCGTTGCCGTCCTCGCGGGGGTTCGACCGCTCTTGCAGGTCGCGGAAGGCATCGTCCGACAGTTGCTCCTGATCGCGAAGCGTGTCCTGCAGGTCTTCCATGGATTGCTGCCCGGGTGTGCGCGGACCGCCTTCCCCGCCTTCGCCCTGCGTGATCTGCAGGTTCTCCATCATCTCGTTCAGACGCTCCATCAGGGCCTGCGCCTCTTCCATGCGCCCTTCGTTCATCAGCTCTTCGATCCGATCCATCAACGCCTGCAGTTCGTCCTGAGAGAACTCCATCGTATTCTCGGACATCTCAGGTTGATCGGTGCCGCTTTCGCCCGGCTCCATCTGGTCGGCCAGCATCTGCATGTAGTCGTCGGTGGCGGCGCGCAATTCGTCCATCAACTCGGCGATTTCTTCCTCCGACGCACCGTTGCGCATCGCTTCGGCCAGCCGTTCCTGCGCA
Source organism: Loktanella sp. (assembly GCA_020201155.1). Taxonomy (GTDB): domain Bacteria; phylum Pseudomonadota; class Alphaproteobacteria; order Rhodobacterales; family Rhodobacteraceae; genus JAIVHI01. The sequence goes on from JAIVHI010000170.1 coordinate 55,260, forward strand.
CGGCGCAAGCGTTCGCGGGCATCGGCCAGTGTTCCGTCCTCAAGCTGGATCGCAAGGTCCCACATGGCCTGCACGACCTCGGCCTGCGTATCGTCGTCCATGTCACCGGCCGCACCTTCGATCTGGCGGATGATGGCACGCAAGCGCAGGTAGGTCGTCTCGTTGCTGAACAGGCCCTCGGGCCGGTTGCTGATCGCGCGCAGAACCTGGGCGATCCGCGGTGCATTCGCCTTCGACCACATCAGGTCGCGGCGCTGCTCGATTACCGCCCGGGCGAACGGCTGGAAAAAGCGACGGCCCGGCAGGGTGATCGATTCGGGTTCTGCAGTGCTGACCTGCCCGGCGTCATCCTCTGCTTCAAGCGTCAGGATGACAGGCAGATTCGCCAAAGGATGTTCGGACAGGTTCGCCACCAGAAAATCGTCGAAATCGTCGCGATTGCCGGTGAATGGCATCGGCAGGTCGAGAACAAGAGGGTCAAAACCGTCGGGGTCGATCGTCAAGCCGTACGCCCGGTCGACCGATGGCAGATCGAGCGTGATGGTCGCGGTTCCGCTGGCCACGCCGTAGTCATCCATCGCGCGGAACGGCTGGGTCATTTCACCTTCGGCATCCGCCTCGACCGGTCCCGTCGGCTCTACCATCGGGGGCGAATCGCCCACGGCGATGATGTTCCAGGTGACCCTGTCGTCACCGATGACCGAAACAGTGCCAGACCCGGCCACGGTGAACGTCTGCTGCGGCTCGGACGCGGCATCCAGATCTTCCGTCCGCCCCGATACCGTTTCCGTCACGGTCAGCGCGCCTACCTCGCCGTATAGGCGCAGTGTGACCTCGGACCCTTCCGGAACCCGCAGCGCGCCGGGGGCGATGTCGTTGAGGTAAATCGTGGGCTTTCCGGTGTAGGCCGGCGGTGCCACCCAGCCTTCCCAGACAGGGCCGCTGGCCAAGGCATCGGTCTGTCCCGTCTGCGCGATTTCCGCCACGGTCCCGACGCGCAAGATGGACCCGAAGAGAAGGGCGCAAACGAAGAACAGCAGCGCGATGAACCGCAGACCGTAGGGGTCGCGGTCGGACACCTTGAGATTGGGCGCCGTGGCTTTTGCCGAACGCGCCCTTTCTTCCATGCGGGCGACATGCGCGGCCCAGACGGCCTGCGACGCAGGATCGGTCGCACCGATCGCCTGCATGTCCGTCATCGCGGAAATGGGGTGCCCCGGCATCGAGGCGTCGATC
>JAIVHI010000049.1 GCA_020201155.1 Loktanella sp.
GAGGAGTTGACATGAAGGCTTTGGCGGGCGGATATGCTCGGGCAAGGGACGTCCCGCACGCGCTGGATCTTCTGGCGGCGTCCGACGGCGGTGGGCGGATTTTGGCCGGCGGGCAGAGCCTGATCGCGGCCATGAACATGCGCCTGTCCGAAGGCGACATGCTGATCGACATATCGCGGATTTTGAGCCTGAGCGGCGTCATCGACGAGGGCGACAGCATGCGAATTGGCGCATTGACGCGCCACGCCTCGGTCGGCGCGGATCCACTCATTCGCCGTCATGCGCCATTGCTCGCGGACGCCGTGGACTACATCGCGCACGCCGCCATCCGCAACCGCGGCACCATCGGTGGCGCCCTGGCACACGCCGACCCGGCGGCCGAGTTTCCCGCCTGCGCCGTGGCGCTTGGCGCCACGATCCACGCCGAGGGGCCGTTCGGCCCGCGCGAGATCGCGGCCGAGGATTTCTTCGAGGACGTGTTCACAACGGCGCTGGCCGAGGACGAGATCCTGACGGCGGTGTCGGTGCCGAAGGCGGGACAGGGCGAGGCGCAGATCCTCGAAGAGATCGCGCGCCGCTCGGGCGATTACGCGCTGACGGGGCTGTGCCTGGTCAAGCGCGCGTCGGGCCACCGCATCGTAATGTTCTCGGCTGGGCCGACGCCGCTGCTGGCCGGCGCCGCCATGGCCGCGCTAGACGCGGGCGACCTCGACGGCGCCGTGGCGGCGCTTGCCGATGCGCTTGACCCGCCGTCGGACACGCAGGCCAGCGCGGCCTATCGCAAGCATATTGCCGGGGTCCTGCTGCGCAGGGCCGTGGCCCGGATCGGAGAGCAGCAGGCATGACGGGCGAATTTTCGGAAAAGGTTGATATCGAAGTCACAGTGAACGGCGAGCCGGTCGAGGCGCGCGTTCCTGCCGGCCGGCATCTTGTGGATTTCCTGCGGCTGGACCTGGGGCTGACTGGCGCGCACGCGTCATGCGAACATGGGGTCTGCGGCGCCTGCACCCTGCGCGTCGACGGCGAGGCCGTGCGGGGCTGCCTGATGCTCGCCGCGCAGGCGGACGGGGCCGACGTCTGGACCATCGAGGGCCTGACCGATCAGGGCGCCTGCACCGACCTGCAACGGGCCTTCGTGGCGCGCAACGCGCTGCAATGCGGATTCTGCACGCCGGGCATGATCGTCGCCGCCAATGACCTTCTGAACCGTGGCGGCATCCCGACGCGCGCGCAGATCCGCGAACACTTGTCGGGCAATTACTGCCGCTGCACGGGCTACGAGGCGATCGTGGACGCGGTCGAATCCGTGGCCCGCGCCCGCGCGCAGGACGGGAAAGGCGCACGCGCCGGAGAGGGGGCGGCATGACCATCGCATTCGGAAACCCGGACCGGCCCAATTCCTACATCGGCAAAACCGTTCCACGCCCCAACGCCGAAAGGCTGGTACAGGGGCGCGGGCGCTATGTCGATGACATTGTGCTGCCGCGCATGGTTCATGTGGCCTTCGCCCGTTCGCCGGTGGCCCATGCCAGGATCACCGGCATCGACCTTGAGGCGGCGAAGGCGGTCAAGGGCGTGCTGCGTCTTTTCACCGGCGCCGATCTGGCCGAAATCTGCACGCCATGGGTCGGCGTTCTGGCGCATCTCAAGGGGCTGAAGTCGCCGCCGCAGCACGCGCTGGCTGTGGATCGCGCCGCGTGGGTGGGCGAGCCCGTGGTCGCCGTTGTCGCCACGACGCGGGCAGCCGCCGAGGAAGCCGCGTCGCTGGTCATGGTCGATTACGACGACCTGCCCGTCGTCACCGACACGATGACCGCGCTCGACCCTGAGACGCCGTTGATCCATCCCGATCTCGGCGACAATCTCGCCTTCCGCCGGCTGCACGAGGAAGGCGACGTCGAGGCCGCCAAGGCCGGCGCGCACAAGGTCGTCTCCGCCCGGTTCCGCACCGCACGCCACACCGGCGTGACGCTGGAGCCGCGCTCGATCCTCGTCGACTGGAACCCAGCCGAAGAGCAGATGACTGCGTATCACGCGACGCAGGCGCCCCACATGATGCAGACCGTCTTCGCCGAGCATCTGGCCATCCCCGAGGGCCGCGTGCGCGTGATCTGCGACGACGTGGGCGGGTCCTACGGTATCAAGGTCCATGTCTATCCCGACGAGGTGGCCACCGCCGCCATCGCCAAGGTGATGGGCCGCCCAGTCAAGTTCATCGCCGACCGGCTGGAAAGTTTCACCACCGACATCCACGCCCGCGATCACGAGATCGAGGCGAAGATCGCGGTGGACGAAGACGGCAAGATCCTCGCCATCGACGTCGACGACTGGACCGGAATCGGGCCGTATTCCGTCTATCCCCGCACCTCGGCGATCGAGGGCAACCAGGTGGTGAACCTGTGCGGCGGGCCATACGACTTCGCCAATTACCGGGCGCAGACGACGGTGGTGTTCCAGAACAAGACGCCGACCTGCCAGTACCGCGCAGTGGGCCATCCCATCGCCGTCGCGATCACCGAGGGGCTGGTGGATCTGGCGGCCGCCGCCATCGGCATGGACCCGGTCGAGATCCGGCGCCGGAACATGTATGCCGACGATGCCTATCCGGTGACATCGCCGGCCAAGATGCGCTTCGAGGGGCTGTCGCATCACGCCTCGATGGACAAGCTGATGGAGCTTATGGATTACGACGCGCTGCGCGCCGATCAGGTAGCGGCACGCAAGCAGGGCAAACATCGCGGCATCGGGATCGCGTCGTTCATCGAACTGACCAACCCCTCGCCGTTCATGTACGGCATCGGCGGCGCGCGGATCTCGGCGCAGGACGGCTGCACCGTGCGGATGGACCCGGACGGGTCGGTCGTGGCGATGTCGGGCGTGACGGAACAGGGGCAGGGCACCGAGGCGATGCTGTCCCAGATCGTCGCCGAAGGCGTTGGCGTCTCTCCGTCCAGGGTCCGCATCATCACCGGCGACACGCAGGTCACGCCCTACGGGGGCGGAACCTGGGCGTCGCGCGGGGCGGGCATCGGCGGCGAAGCCGCGTTGCAGGCGGGGCGCGCGTTGCGCGACTCGATCCTCGAAGTCGCGGCGGCGATGTTGCAGGCCGACCAGTCGGGGCTGGACATCCGCGACGGTCAGATCGTCGACGCCGACACCGGCATCGAGCGCATGCCGCTGGAGGAACTGGGCCGCATCGTCTATTTCCGCGGCGATACGCTGCCCAAGGGGTTGCCGCGCGAGCTGGTCCAGACACGGCACTACATCACGTCCGAATATCCCTTCGCCTTCACCAATGGTGTGCAGGCGTCGTACCTCGAGGTGGATACAGATACCGGTGTCGTCACCCTGCTGAAGCACTGGTGCGTTGAGGATTGCGGGCGTATCATCAACCCGCAGCTCGTCGACGAACAGATCCGCGGCGGCATCGTGCAGGGCCTTGGCGGTGCGCTTTTCGAGGAAATCCACTATGACCAGGACGGCCAGCTGCTGAACGGGTCGATGGCCGACTATCTCGTGCCGATGGCGGGCGAGATGCCCGACATGGTCGTCGGCCACGTCGAGACGCCCACCGCCGAAAGCGAACTGGGCGCCAAAGGCGCGGGCGAGGCCGGCACCGCTGGGGCGCCCGCCGCCGTGATGAACGCGATCAACGACGCCCTGCGCCCGATGGGCGCGCAGGTCACCGAGATGCCCTTCACCCCGGAACGCATCCTGCGGGCGCTCAGCAAGATACAGGACTGAACCAAAGGGGCGCCGGGGGAGTGGCGCCCAACACAGGGAGGAACCCAATGAAACTGACAGCCCTCACGACGGTCACGGCCGTCCTACTCGGTGGCACTGCTTTCGCGCAGGAGCAGATCACCGTCAACATCGGATCGTCGCACCCGGAACAGAACATCTGGGTCTACGCGATGAAGAACACGTTCCAGCCCGAGGTGAACCGCATCCTCGGCGAGACCGGCGAATACGAGGTCAACTGGGTCGAGTCCTATGCCGGTACGCTCTACAAGTTCACCGACACGCGTGAGGCCGTGATGGACGGCATCGTCGACGTGGGCATGGTCGGCACGGTCTGGGAAGGGGCTAACATGCCTCTGCAGAACGTGACCTACTTCACGCCCTTCGCCACCGAAGACCACCGCATGATCATCGAGATCTTCGACGACCTTTCGGAAAACCTGCCCGAGCTGAAGAACAGCTGGTCGGAAAACGGCATGGTGCACCTGTCGTCGCTGATCACCGACAGCTACGACATCTACGCGACGTTCCCGGTCAATTCGATGGACGATCTGCAGAACCGCAAGCTGAACGCGCCGGGCACCTCGGCCAACTGGCTGCGTGAAACCGGCGCCACGCCGGTCGACGGGGCGCTGACCACCTACTACACCAACATTCAGACCGGCGTGACCGAGGGCACGTTGTCCTTTGCTTCGGGCATCCTGCCCACCCGCGTCTACGAGGTGGCGCCCGAACTGACCCGCGTCGGTATCGGTTCGATGTATTTCGGCGGGATCGCGGCGAACGAAGCCGTTTTCAATAGTCTGCCCGAGCAGGTCCAGCAGGCGATGCGCGAGGCAGCGCAGGCCACGTCGATCACGCACGGCGATTATGTCGCGGACCTCGCGGCGCGCGCGATGGACGAGATGCAGGCCGCCGGACTGACCGTCCACCAGTTGCCGGACGCCGAAAAGGAAAGGTGGGTGACCGGTTTGCCCAACATCGTCGAGCCATGGCTGGAACAGACCGGCGAAGCCGGCGAGACGGTGCTGAAGGCGTATTTCGAAGCCCTGCGAGAACGCGGCGCGACGCCGCTTCGCGACTGGGACGAAGGACTCTGATCAAGAGAGCCGGAAAATCGACACTGTCCGGCGCGCCGCGTCGGGCGGCCTCGTCCGCGACGGCAGGACCACAGGCATGAGCTACGACGACACCGACGCGCTAGAAGACGACGAGGGCTTCGTGCCGCGGCTTTCCGAGGCGCCCTTCGGCGCCGTTCTGGGGGGCGTGGCGGCGACATTGTCGGCCATCGGAACCGCCTCGATCGGAGCACTCATGCTCCTGATCGTCGCCGACGTGATCGGGCGCAACTTCCTGAACGCACCGGTGACCGGCGTGTCCGAGATCGCCGCCCGCGTGGTGGTGGCCATCGTTTTTCTTCAGGTTCCCGCAGCCATACTGCAAAAGCGCCTGACACGCGCAGATTTCCTGGTGCGCCGGATCGGGCGCGTCTCGCCTGCGACGCTTGCGCTGATCGAGGCGCTGTTCTGCATCGCCGGCGCCGTGGTCTTCGCCCTGATCCTGTGGGCCTCCTGGCCCAAGTTCGCCGAAAGTTGGGCCTCTGGCGAATTCTTTGGCGTGCAGGGCGTCTGGACGATCCCCACATGGCCGTTACGCGGAATCACCGTGCTGGGGGCGGCCACGGCCCTGCTTGCCGCGCTCTACCGTGCGTCGACCGAACTACGCACCATCGGGAGCGCGACATGACAACGCTTGCCTTGGGTTTCGTCCTGATCGCCGTGCTGATCGGGCTGGTGCTGCTAGGAATGCAAATCGCCTATGCGCTGTTCGGCGTGGCCTTCGTAGGGATCTGGATGATCCGCGACAGCATGGGGCTAGCGTTCCGGATGCTGGAACTGACCGCCTATTCCGGCATCGCCGACTACCTGTTCGCCACCATTCCGCTCTTTGTGCTGATGGGGCTGCTGGTCAGCGTGTCCAACGTCGGCCGCGACACCTTTGAGGTGGCCGAGGAGCTGCTGCGCCGGATGATATGCGGGCTTGGGGTCGCGACAGTCGCCGCCAACACGATCTTTGCCGCCGTCACCGGCGTGTCCATCGCCTCGGCCGCCGTCTTCACCCGCGTCGCGGTCCCCGAGATGACGCGCCACGGTTATCGCCCGGCCTTTTCCGCCGGCACGGTGGCCGGGTCGTCGGTGCTGGGGATGCTGATCCCGCCCAGCCTGCTGCTGATCATCTACGGCGTGCTGGCCGAGGTTTCCATCGGCGGCATGTTCATCGCGGGCATCGTGCCGGGGCTGATGCTGGCGGGCGGCTTCGTGGTCATGCTTGTGAGCATCACCATCGTGTTTCCGAAATTCGTTCTCATCGATCCCGAGGATACGCGGGCCCGGCGTCTCGACCGCGACCAGTCACCCATGCCCGCCGGAGAGATGCTGCGCAAGCTCATGCCGATCATTCTTCTGGTCATCCTCGTGCTCGGCGGACTTTACACCGGGTTCTTCACGCCGACCGAAGCGGGCGGGATAGGGGCCTTCGGTGCGCTCGTTGTGGCGCTGTCGCGGCGCAGCCTCGACCGTCGCAAGCTGTGGCAGGTGATGAAGCAGACGGGCGTGATCTCGGTCTCGATCCTGCTGCTGTTGATCGCCGCCTCATTCTATTCGCGGATGCTGGCCATTGCTGGCCTGCCCAACGCCATCGCCGGGCTCGTCACCGATTCGGGGTTCCAGCCGCTGGGCTTCCTGTTCTTCTACGCGCTGATTATCCTGCTGATGGGCATGATCCTCGACAGCACGTCGATCCTGCTGATCATGGTGCCGATCGCCGCGCCGATCGCGCAGAGCATGGGGATCGACCTGATGCATTTCGGCATCGTGACCGTGATCGCCGTCGAGATCGGCCTTCTGACGCCGCCTTTCGGCATATCGGTCTTCACGGTGCACAACACTCTGAACGACCCCTCCGTGACCGTGGAACAGATCTTTGGCGCGACGCTGCCGTTCATCGCCGTGATGCTTGCGGTGCTCGTGTTCGTGGCGCTGGTACCGACAACCGTCACGCTGTTCCTGTAGCCGCTTCCGGATATGGCGTGGGATCGCGCCCGTTATCACCATGCGCGAAAGCGCCTCGATCCGGCCGTGACAGTGTTCGGCGGGCGCGGCCGCCGCGATGTTGCAGACCGCGCCAACGCCGGATTAACGAGCCGCGACTTCCGCTTGTCGCCAAAGACATTTCGGGCGCCGCGTTCCGGCAGCGTTCCGCCGGCGGCGCGGTATCAAGGAGTCGGCTTGCCCTTCCGCGCCTTAAGCGCCGCGATCAGCGCGCCGTCGCGCGCGGTCTCCAGCGCGGCGATGTCGCAGCTGCCGGCTTCTCGTTCGACGCCTTTGACCAGCGCTGCGCGCACCTCGGGCGTCAGGCTCGGCGCGCCGGGAGAGGACCAGCGCCGTTCCTGGCTTGGCCCAAGATGGTCGAGGAAGCCGGCCAGCCCGCCGGCGCCGCCGCCCAGGTGATAGGCCATGTGCGACCCAGAACTGGGTTGGGGCACGGTTTTGTGAGACAGTTCCTAGCGCTAATTTCCCATCGAAGGAGAATAGACTTTGCCTATCCGGTTGTCACCCACAAC
>JAIVHI010000050.1 GCA_020201155.1 Loktanella sp.
AAGCGGGCCTGCGCGTCATTATCGCCGACGAGGACCCCCTGCCCGGTGGGCGGCTCAATGCCGAAACCTTTGCACTGGGCCAGCAGGCGGGTCACACTTGGGCGGCAGAGACCGCGGCGCGCCTTGCCGCGATGCCCAATGTGCGGTTGATGACGCGGACCACCGTTATGGGCGCGTTCGATCACGGGGTTTACGGCGCGCTCGAGCGGGTGAGCGACCATCTGTCCGTGCCGCCCGAGGGCAAGCCGCGCCAGATCCTGTGGCGGATCTATTCGGCGCGCGCGATCCTCGCCGCCGGGGCGACCGAACGGCCCATCGTGTTCGAGAACAACGACCGGCCCGGCATCATGATGGCGGGCGCGATGCGTGCCTATGCCAATCGCTGGGCCGCAACCCCGGCGCAGGAGATCGCCGTCTTCACCAACAATGACGACGGGCACCGCACCGCGTCGGACCTCGCGGCGAAAGGCGTCACCATCGCCGCCGTGATCGACCCCCGCGCCGATGCGCCGAAGGGCAACGGCTACGAGGTCATCGCGGGCGGCACCGTGACCGGCACCTCTGGGCGGCTGGGTCTCAAGCAGATCGAGGTCAGGGACGCGCGCGGCCAACGCCGCCAGGTCACATGCGGCGCGCTTGGCGTGTCGGGCGGCTGGAATCCGAATGTCAGCATGACCTGCCATCAGCGCGGCCGCCCCGAATGGAACGCGGATATCCATGCCTTCGTGCCCGGCGGCACGCTGCCCGAGGGCATGGTAGTGGCCGGCGCGGCGGGTGGCGTGTTCTCCACCCATGCCGCGCTGCAGGCGGGGGCAGAGGCCGCCGCCGCCATCGCCGCGGATCTGGGGCATACCGCCGCCGCGCCCGATCTGCCGCAGGCCGAGGATGCGCCAGTGTCCCTCACGCCGTTCTGGCATGTGGCCTGGGCGAAGCGTGCGTGGGTCGATCAGCAGAACGACGTCACCGCCAAGGACATCAAGCTGGCGCATCAGGAAAATTTTACCTCCGTCGAGCATCTCAAGCGCTACACAACGCTTGGCATGGCCACCGATCAGGGCAAGACGTCGAACATGGCCGGGCTTGCGATCATGGCCGAGGTGGCTGGCAAATCCATCCCGGAGGTCGGCACCACCATGTTCCGCCCGCCTTACACGCCCACGGCCATCGGGGCCTTTGCGGGCCGGTCGCGCGGCACCGAATTCAGGCCCACCCGCAAGATCCCCAGCCATGTCTGGGCCACAGAGCAGGGTGCGAGTTTTGTCGAGGTGGGCCTGTGGTTGCGCGCGCAGTGGTTCACGCGCCCCGGAGAGAGCCATTGGCGCGAGACCGTGGACCGCGAGGTGCTGCAGACCCGCAACTCGGTCGGGATCTGCGACGTGACCACCCTTGGCAAGATCGACGTGCAGGGTGGTGATGCGGCCGAGTTCATGAACATGATGTATTGCAACGGGTTCGCCAAGCTGCCGGTGGGCAGGACGCGATACGGGCTGATGCTGCGCGAGGACGGGATCGCGATGGATGACGGCACCGCCGCGCGGTTTGCCGAGGATCACTACGTCGTCACCACGACCACCGCCAATGCCGTGCCGGTCTACCGCCACATGGAATTCGTGCGCCAGTGCCTGTTCCCGGACATGGATGTGCAGCTTATCTCGACGACCGAGGCTTGGGCGCAATTCGCCGTGGCCGGCCCGAATTCCCGCAAGCTGTTACAGAAGATCGTCGATCCGGCACATGATATTTCCAACGAGGCGTTTCCTTTCATGGCCTGCGCCGAGATCACCGTTTGCGGCGGGTTGCGGGCGCGGCTGTTCCGGATCTCGTTTTCCGGCGAGATGGCCTTTGAGATTGCGGTGCCCACACGCTATGGCGATGCGCTGATGCGGCGCATGATGGCGGCGGGCGCGGAATTCGGCGTCGTGCCTTACGGCACCGAGGCGCTTGGCGTGATGCGGATCGAGAAGGGCCATGCCGCCGGCAACGAGCTGAACGGCACGACCACCGCGCTTAATCTCGGGATGGGGCGGATGGTATCGAAGAAAAAGGATTCCATCGGCTCCAAGCTGTCGGAGCGCGAGGGGCTCAACGCCGACGACGCGCTGAAACTGGTCGGGTTCAGACCCGTCGATGTGCAGGATCCCGTCCCGTCGGGCGCGCATCTGATGACCAGGGGCAGCGCGATCGACGCGGCCCATGATCAGGGATACGTCACCTCGTCCTGCTATTCGCCCAATCTCAGGCACCATATCGGCATCGGGTTTCTCAAGTCCGGCGATGCGCGGATGGGCGAGGTTCTGCGCCTTGTCAGCCCGCTGACCGGTGTCGATCACGAGGTCGAGGTGGTCAGCGCCCGGGCGCGGGCCTCTGTCGCCGCGCGGCTGGGGCGCGAGGACGAGACCGTGGCGATCCTGAAGGACCTGCTGGGCACCGTGCCCCCTGCCCCGGCCCGGCTGTCGGGCGAGATGCTGACGGCATTCTGGACCGGCCCCGATCAGTGGATGATAGAGGCGCCGCTGACCACGCATGAGGATCTGGCCGCACAGCTTGCGACGCGATCCGGCGGCGCGATGAGCGTGACGGAACAGACTGACGCCTGGTGCCGCTTCGATCTGACCGGCGAGGGGCTGCCGCACGTGTTCGAACGCCTGTGCGCGGCCGACACCCGCGCCTTTGCGGGCGGCGAGGCGCAGCGCACGGCGGTCGATCATCTGGGGTGTTTTCTGATCTGTCGCGCGCCGCGGCATATCTCGGTGCTCGGCCCGCGCTCTGCGGCCGGATCGCTGCACCATGCGTTGCTGACGGCGATGCGGTCGGCGCATTGACCTCTAGACCGACGGCACCGGCAGATTGCCCTCGACCCGGTAGAGGTTGATCCGCTTGCGATCCGCCTGCGGGGTCAACCCGAAGGCCGCGCGATACTGCTTGATGAAGGGTTTGGCGGTGGCATAGCCCACCGCCGCCGCGACATCAGCGATATCGTCGTTGGTATACATCACGATCTGCCGCGCCGCCAGCATCCGCAGGTGACGAAAATAGGCAGTCGGGCTCTGCCCGGTGGATTGCTTGAAGCTGCGCTCAAGGTGTCGCGGGCTGATGTTGAGATGTGCTGCGATGTCGGCCACCGTGGCCGGGCTGGCGAGATCCTCGGCAAAAAGGGCGATGGCGCGCGTCACGAGCGGGGACAGGTCGGCCTCCGGTATCTGCCGCACGGGCAGGGTCTGGCGGACCCCGGCCTTGCGCAGCATCGGGTGCTGGAACCAGCAGGCGACCTCGTCGGCCACGTTGGGCCCGAGCGCCGTGTCGATCAGGCGCAACGCGACCTCGAAGGCCGCCGCCGCACCCGACGCCGTGATCCGCCGCCCCGATATCTCGATCACCTCCTTGCTGCGGTCGATCTCGGGAAATTCGGCGGCAAAGGCCGCCTCGTAGCACCAGTGCACCGACAGCCGCTCGGCCCGTACCACCCCGCTGCGCACCAGCGGGAACACCCCCCCGCTGATCGCGCCGAGCGTCGCGCCGTGCCGGTCGATGCGGCGCAGCTGGGACGCCGAACGCGGATTGTCGAACCGTGCGCCCGGCGCCGACAGCAGGATCACGAAATCCAGCGCACCCACGGTATCGAGGCACCCGTCGGGCTCGAAGGCGATGCCGGCGCTCGAGACGGCCTTTTCGCCCGCCTCGGAAAGCAGGAGCCATTCGAACCTGCTGGTTTCCGATATCTCATTGGCTGCGCGCAGCGGCTCGATCACCGAGGTCAGGCACGCCATCGGAAAGCCGGGAAAAAGCAGAAATCCTATGCGTGTGGCCATTCCGGGGTGTCCCTGTGTCGATTGAAACCATTTGGAATTTATTGGTAAGAATACTGTGTTCATTTCAAGGAATAATTATTATCCCTGAACTTTCACGGCCCGACCCGGGCCCGTGTTGCACGAGGACCCGTCATGAAGCCTGCCAATATCCAACCCATCACCAAGCTCGAACAGGATCCGCACCGCGTCCGCGACGAGCGCGAAAAGGTACTGGAGGTGGCGATCGGTCGCGAGGTGCGCGCCTTTCGCAAACAGCAGGGGATCACCGTGGCCGAGCTGTCGCGGCTGACCGACCTGTCGAACGGCATGCTGTCCAAGATCGAGAATGGCAACACGTCGCCATCGCTGACAACCCTGCAGAACCTCGCCAACGCGCTGTCGGTGCCGCTGACCGCCTTTTTCAGGGGCTACGAGGAGAACCGCGAGGCCATCCTGACCAAGGCCGGCGAAGGCGTCGAGATCGAGCGGGCCGGCACCCGGGCCGGGCATCAGTACAATCTTCTCGGGCATATCGGATCGAATTCCAGCGGCGTGATCGTCGAACCCTATCTGCTGACGCTGACCAAGGAATCCGACACGTTCAGCACCTTCCAGCATGGCGGGATCGAAATGTTCTACATGCTCGAGGGGCAACTGGATTACCTGCACGGCAACGAGATCTATCCGCTCGAGCCCGGCGACACGCTGTTTTTCGATGCCGACGCGCCCCACGGGCCCCAGCGGCTGGTGCAACTGCCGATCCGCTACCTGTCGATCATCTGCTATCCGCAACAGTGAGGCGCTCGGCGCACACATCGCTGCGTCATGTCTGCAGCGGCGGCTCGGTCTCGAGGTCGGGCCAGACGCCCGGAGAGGTGGGCAGCCCGTCATCATACTGGCCGAGATAGTCCAGCATCAGGGGCCGGTTCGCGATGAAGCCCTTGTAATCGGCCAGCTCCTCGGGAAGGTCGCGCACCACCCGGTGCAGCCGCCGCCCCCATTTCGGGATGGTGACGAGGTCCTGAAACGCGATCAGATAGCAGCGGATCGGAAACAGCAGACCATTGGATCGGGGCAGCCGGTAGAAGGTCTGCAACTCGACGCGCAGGTGCTGTTTGGCGCCGATGTTCGCGGGCGTCAGGCTCGATTTCTGCACGCCCCACTTGTGATAGTTCTCGGGGCTGGTATCGAGCAACGGATTGACCGTCATCGTCCAGTTCAGACGGCGCGCGGGCGATCCCTGCCGGACATTGAGCAGGAATTTCAGCGCCCGCTTGAAGATCCCCATCTCATTCGCCAGCGGCACCGGCGCGTGCCATTCGAAGAAATCCATGCCGATGTCGAAATCGAGGCTCCAGTCGGCCTGCGTCGTCACCATGCCCGCATCCATGTACAGCATGTCGCCGCGCTGATCGAGCACCGCAAAGTCCCCCTGGGCCTGCCGGGTGATGTATTCCAGCGGGCCACAGGGCAGTGTGGTTTCGTCAAGGAAAGTGAACGTGTGGTCGATACCCATCGGCTTGTTGATCCAGCGCCAGCGGTCGCCGTCGCGGTGCAGCTCGAACAGGTCCGGGGAATCCTCGGACTTGCTGACCATGATCAGCTCCAGCGTGTCCCAGCCCGCCAGCGTCATGTGCGGCAGCGACTGACACCGCAGCGGATCCTCGGCCAGAACAAGCGCGCGGTCCTGCATTTCGGCGACATAATGCTCGTCCACGTCGAAGCGTTTTTCGTAGACCGACTCTTCCGGCCCGCCCTGATGCTGCTCCATGTTGACGGAATACATGTAGCTGTCTTCATGGAACGGGAACGGGAAACGCCTTATCGCCCAGTCGGAATTCCGGAACGAGTAATCGTCGCGAAAGGTTTCCTCATTGAATTGGATGGTCATGGCGTTCTCCTTTACCGGTCCAGCACGAGCTTCTTGCCATCGAAGCGGCTGACGCAGGGCATGATCTTCTTTCCGCTGGCATGCTCGTCATCATCCAGCCAGTGATCGCGGTGTTCGAACGTGCCCTCGGCCTCGACGACATCGGTTTCGCATTGCCCGCAGGCGCCGCCGCGGCAGAGGAATGGCGCATCGACGCCGCAGCGCTCGATCGCTTCGAGCAGGCTTTCGCTTTCGCCCACCTGGATGGTGATGTCGGATCTGCTGAGATACACCTCGAAGGGGGTGCCGGGCTGGGGTGCCAGGAATTCCTCGGAATGGACATTCTCGTCGGGCCAGCCATGCGCCGCCGCGGTGGTGTGCACCCAGTCGATCATGCCCTTGGGCCCGCAGACATAGACATGCGTGCCAAGCGGCTGACCGTCCAGAAGATCCTCGAGCGCGATCCGCTGGTTTTGATCGTCGTAATAGACATGCGCGCGGGTCGGATGCGCCTGCATCAGGTCCTCGGCATAGGTGCCAAGCGCCTTGCTGCGGCAGGCGTAATGCAACTCCCACGCGCCGCCCATGCGGTCGAGATGCGCGATCATCGCCATGAATGGCGTGATCCCGATGCCGCCGGCCAGAAACACATGCTTGCGCCCGCGCAGATCGAGCGGGAACAGATTCACCGGATAGCTGAGCGTCAGGCGGTCGCCGACGCCGACATGGGTATGCAGGTAAAGCGAGCCCCCCCGGCCTTGGTCATCGCGCCGGACGGAAATCGCGTAGGTCGATGTGTCCGCCGGATCGGACATCAGCGAATAGGGGTTGAGCCGGGTGCGCCCGTCATCGTTCATCTCGACGACCGTGTGCGCCCCGGCGGAAAACGGCGGGAACGGCCTGCCATCCGTACGCCTGAATTCGAACCGCGTCACCAGCTCGTTCAACGGGACAACGGCGCTGACCGTCACGTCGATCTTCTCGGCACCGGCCTTGGTCTTCTGGGGGGCGGCACTCATTTGTACAACTCCACGGGTTCGGGGACATTTCCGGGATCCTCGGCGTCGATGCAGACGCCCTGAAACGCGGCCAGCCGGCGCGAATAGTGATCGCGCACGAAAAGGTTCAGCCCGCAATGCGCACAGACGAAGGGATCTGTCAGCACGTCCTCGGTGATGCCTTTGCAATGCACGCATTGCACCCGCCGCGCGACAGAGCCGCGATGCTCTGTCTGGATGGCGCTGTGCGGAATGCCGGCCTGCATCGCCTCGGCCTGGGATCGCCCCATCAGCCCCTCGGTGCCGGCCAGATAGATCTGCAAGCCCATATGCGCATCGCTTAGCACGCGACGGATACGCTGCACGGACGCCTCGAAGCTGGGCGCGACATGCAACTGCGCAGGGCCCAAGGCGCGCAGCGTCTCGATATGGGTCTCGCCGGTGCCCTTGGGGATGTAGATAATATGTGCGCGGCGCACGAGATCCGCGTCGAGCGCGGCGAGGTCGAGCAGCGCCTCGGCCCCCTCGACATCGGCGATCATGAGATGGGCCTTGCCCGGCCTCGGTTCCAGCGTACCGTAGATGGGGCGGCTTCGGATGCTTTCCGGGAACTGAAATCTGGACATGGCTTCGATCTCTTGCGTGGGGTGGCCGCCGGGCGAAACGGGCACCGCCCGCAAGGCGGTGCCAACGGTTTGCTTTTGCCTCAGCCTTTGGCGGTGCGGATGGACTTGTCCTTGTCGTAAAACGGCATTTCCTCGGAAACGCAGGGGATCTCGATGCCGTCGGCGTTGCGCACCGTCAGTGTCGTGCCCGGCACGGCACAGTCAACCGGCATCCGCGCGATACCGACATTGTGGTCGTTGAGCGCGGAATGCATGCCGAAGGTGACCACGCCCACGGGCTTTCCATCCTTGAGCAGCTCGGCCCCCTCGCCCGCCGGGGCCGTCCCG
Source organism: Loktanella sp. (assembly GCA_020201155.1). Classification (GTDB taxonomy): domain Bacteria; phylum Pseudomonadota; class Alphaproteobacteria; order Rhodobacterales; family Rhodobacteraceae; genus JAIVHI01. The sequence continues at coordinate 7,610 of JAIVHI010000050.1, forward strand.
TCGAGCTTGACGCCGTAGATCCTGAAGCGTTCCATGCCTTCGAGCGAATAGTGGTTTTCCGCGCCGCGAAAGCCGGTCTTGCCGGGCGAGACGGTGAAGTCGAGGCCCAGCTCCCACAGCGAATCGCCGCAGGGCTGATCGCGGAACGGATAGGTTTGGGAATTGTCGCCGGGATAGAACAGCAGATAGCTTTCGGTGCGCAGCAGATCGAGCGTCGAGAACTGCACCGGCCGGATGCCCATGTCGCGGCCATCCTCGAGGATCGCATCCCAGAGCGCGATGGCGTGCCGCCCCTCGCAAAAGATCTCGTAGCCGCGTTCACCGGTGTATCCGGTGCGCGAGATCATCACGGGCTTGCCGAAAAGCTTGGTCTGAACGATCCCGAAATAGGCCAGATCTCGGATGCCGGGGACATGCTTGGCGAGGAAATCGACCGCGACCGGTCCCTGCAGCGAAATGTCGTGCAGGTCGTCGTCGAACATCATCGTGACGTTCCTGCCAAAAGCCGCCATCGCAAGGCTCTCATGACCCGCGCCCGTGCCGTGGACGACCAGCCAGTCGTTCACCGACAGGCGGTAGATCACGCAGTCGTCGATGAAGAGGCCACGGTCGTCGAGCATCGCGGCATAGGACGCGCGGCCCGGCATAATCTTGTCGACATTGCGGGTGGTGACACGGTCGATCACGGCTGCGGCGTGCGGCCCGCTGAGGTGGATCTTCTTCAGGCCCGACACGTCCATGAGACCAGCCCTGGTGCGCACCGCCTCGTAATCGGCCCTGGCCCGCTCGTCGGAATGATCGTAGAACCACGCGGTACCCATCCCGTTCCAATCTTCCAGCGCACCGCCGATCTCCGCATGTCGTTGCGCCAGAGCCGATGTTCTGTAGATGATCGCCATGCCGTCTCTCCCTGAAGTACCGCTTTTTTTATAGTGGGCCCGAACTTTCATAGAAAATCAATACCAAAGGTCATGTTTTTTTCCTATTGAGAAAACTATTGCACGAATTATCAGCACGATAATGCGATAAGTGTTTCAGCGTAGTATCTTACAATCGATCCGAGATTGGTTGCGACTGGTTCTGACTGATAAGTCAAGAATTTGGCGCCCGCCCATGGCGGGTGCCGGCCGCTCGTGACGGACGCGACCGGCTTTGCCCATGCGTGGCCATGCGGGCATTGAACCGGCCGCCCGGCCAGCCGCCGTTCAAAATGGCTACACAGGGGGCCCTGCGGGTCTCGAGACGCAAAAGCATCGCCACCGAGACGCCGCAGAGACACCCAGTATTGCACACGAGGAAACTTTTTTTCATTATAGTTGCCGTATTCGGCTTTCAGTGCTAGACTAACCAAAAGTTTGCAAAATGGTAGAATCACCAACGCGGAGTGAGTTTTAAAATGTGTGGAATTGTCGGACTTTTCTTGAAGGACAAGGCGCTCGAGCCACAGCTCGGCGCGTTATTGACGAACATGCTGATCACCATGACCGACCGGGGACCTGACAGCGCGGGGATCGCGATCTACGGTGAGGGGTCCCCGGCGCAGTCCAGGGTCACGGTCCAGTCCGAGACACCGGACGAGGATTTCGCCACGCTTGCCGAAACGATCGAGGCATTCGTGAATGCGCCCGTCTCGCTTACGCGCCGGGACACGCATGCGGTGCTGAGCGTTCCCGCAGGCACCGCCGAGTCGATCCGCACGCATCTCAGGAGCGCGGTGCCGTCGGTGCGGGTGATGTCCTTTGGCGACACGCTGGAGATCTACAAGGAGGTGGGCCTGCCCCGGGATGTGGCTGCGCGCTTTGACCTAGCGTCGATGGCGGGCACGCATGGCAT
>JAIVHI010000232.1 GCA_020201155.1 Loktanella sp.
GCCCACGACCACATCGGGTCGGTCCCTCACGAAACGGCTCACCGCCGAAACCGCCCCGCCACCAATCCGGAACGGCACCGCCAGCTTGGCCAGCGCACCGCCCCGCGCGAAAGTCGCCGATCCGACCACATCGATCTCGACCGCGTCGGGAAATCCGCCCGTGTAGCGCGCGCCGCGCGCGTCGGTGGACAGCTTGACCCGCCAGCCGCGCCCGATCATCACCTCGGCCAGTGCCTGCGCGGGAAACATGTGCCCGCCCGTACCCCCTGCCGCGATCACCAGCAGACGGCTCACCGGCCCATCCGCCGCATCAGGATATCGCCCATCTCGCCCTGGGGCCGCGTCCGCGTCAGGGCCAGAAGCATGCCGACCGTGATCCCGCCGGCGATCAGGCTGGACCCACCGTAGGATACGAAAGGCAGCGTCATGCCCTTGGCCGGCAGCAGCCTTACGGCCACGCCCATGTTGATCATCGCCTGCACTCCAAACGAACAGACCAGACCGGTGCCCGCCAGACGAATGAAGATGTCCCGCTCTTTCAGCAACCGCATCAGTGACCGCACGACGATGGTGGCATAAAGGGCGAGAATGATCAGAACCAGAACCAGCCCGTATTCCTCGGCGGCGACCGCAATGATAAAGTCCGTATGCGCATCGGGCAGCGACCATTTCACCTGTCCCTCGCCCACGCCGACACCGAAAAAGCCCCCCTCGCGGATGGCATTGGTGGCATAGCCCAGCTGCGTGGTCGGATCCACGTCCGGCGACAGGAAGCCGTCGATCCGGCGGGCAAAGTGCTCGGAATTGGCATAGGCGAACCAACCGCCGGCGACGACGATCCCCGCGATCGTCAGCAGCAGCACCATCGGCGCGCCGCCCACGAAATACATGACCCCCCATGAAAAGAGCACGAGGCAGGCCTGACCGAAGTCGGGCTGCAGGGCCAACAGCACCACGATCACCATCGTGATCAGAAACGAATACATCCGTCCCGGAGGCCCGCCGACCGTTTGCCCCGCGGCCAGAAGCCAAGCCGCCAGAACGACGAAACCGGGCTTGAGAAACTCGGAAGGCTGAACCGATGCAAATCCCAGCGAATACCAGCGCGTCGCGCCCTTGCCGAAATCGGTGCCCAGAAACGGCAGAAAGGCCAGCGCCACGAAGGACACGGCAAAGCCCAGAACCGCCACCCTGCGGACCATCTTGGGTGTCATCATCGACATGCCGATCATCACGGCCATGGCCATTCCGCCAAAGAAGGCCTGACGGCTCACGTAGTAAAAGGGTTCCAGCCCGTTCTTGGCCGCAAGCGGCGGCGACGATGCCAGACCCAGCAGCAGCCCAAGCCCGAACAGGGACACGATGCACGCCATCGTCCATCTGTCGATCGTCCGCCACCACCGTGGAAGGATCGGATCCACGTTGACCACGGGACGCGTGCCATAGACCATTTCCGTCATGGAGATACCGCCGATACTGCCTCAGAGCGCCCGGTTTTCCGGGTCGTTCCGACAAGTGTAGCGAATCAAGCCGCACCAATCCACAACAAATGTCAGCGCATCACGCTCTCATCATCTTGCTCCAAATATCCCCGCCGGAGGCATCCCGCCTTTTCCGCCCTTGCAACGCTCGCGTTTTGACTGCACCTCGCAGGGATGCAGGTTCGAACACTGATATTGGGCGCCGGGGCTGCCGGCATGATGTGCGCCGCCCACGCGGGCCGCGACACGCTGATCGTCGACCACGCAAAGGCCCCGGGCGAAAAGATCCGCATCTCGGGCGGGGGCCGCTGCAACTTCACCAACCTCTATACGGGACCCGAGAACTTCCTGTCCCGCAATCCGCATTTCGCCAAATCGGCGCTGGCCCGTTACACCCAATGGGATTTCATCGATCTGATGGGGCAGTATGGCATTACCTGGCACGAAAAGACCCTTGGGCAGCTCTTCTGCGACAAGACGGCCAAGGATGTCGTGGCGATGCTGCGGGCCGAGATGGACAAGGCCCGCGCCACGCTCTGGCTGCAGACGCAGGTCTCAGAAGTGACGCATGACGGAACGCAGTTTCACATAGCTCTCAGCCGCGAGGGCGCGACCCGGACTGTCACCGCGCGCAATCTGGTGCTGGCGACAGGTGGCAAGTCGATCCCCAAGATGGGTGCCACAGGATTGGCCTACCAGATCGCGGCGCAGTTCGGCCTGCCCCTGATTGCACCGCGCCCCGGCCTTGTTCCGTTGACCTTCGGCGACGGACGCTTTGCGACCATATCCGGAACCGCGGTGGACAGCCGCGTGACGGCAGGCGACGGCAGCTTTCGCGAAGCGACCCTGTTCACCCATCGCGGCCTTTCGGGCCCTGCGATCCTGCAGGCCTCGTCCTACTGGCAGGACGGGGACGCGCTGACGCTTGATCTGTCCCCCGAAACGTCGCTGTTCGAGACCCTGCGCGCCGCCCGCGCGACAGACCCGCGCAAGACGCTGTCCACCGTGTTGTCGCGCCACCTGCCCGCGCGGCTGGTGGATTACCTGTCGCCGGATCTGCCTGCCGGAAACCTGGCCGACCAGTCCGATTCGGCCTTGGCCGAACTCGCGAACCGACTGCATCACTGGACCCTGACGCCCACAGGCTCGGAAGGCTATCGCACCGCGGAGGTCACGCTGGGCGGGATCGACACGGATGCGCTCGATTCCACGACCATGCAGGCCAAGACGGTGCCCGGCCTTTATGCCATCGGGGAAGCGGTCGATGTCACCGGCTGGCTGGGCGGCTACAACTTCCAGTGGGCGTGGTCCTCGGGCTGGGCGGCGGGTCAGGCCATCGCCAAGGGCTGAGGCGCAACCGTTCAGAGGCCCGTCACCGCCGCGATGAAAGCCTCGCCCCGGCGTTCGAAATTGTCGAACTGGTCGAAAGACGCCGTGGCAGGGGCCAGCAGAACCACGTCTCCCTCCTCTGCCTCCGCGGTCGCACGGGCCACGGCGGTCGCCATGTCGCCGCAGACCTCGGCCTCGCAGCCGGTCAGCTGACGGGCAAAGTCTTCGGCCTCGCGACCGATGACATAGGCCTTGGCCACATGGTCGAAATGCGCAAACAGCCCGTCCAGCCCGCCTTCCTTTTGCAGCCCCCCGCAAATCCAGCGGATGCGTGGAAAGGCCTGCAGCGCCTTGGCCGCTGCATCGACGTTCGTGGCCTTGCTGTCGTTCACGAAGGTCACACCGTCCCGCACCGCCACGACCTGCGACCGGTGCGGCAGGCCCGGATAGCTGTGCATCGCCCGCTCGATCCCCTTGGGCCCAAGCCCAAGCGTCCGGCAGGCGGCATAGGCCGCACAGGCGTTCTGGTGATTGTGCGCCCCCGGCAGACCGATGATGGGCCGCAGGTCGATCGAGCCCACCTGACGCCCCTTGCGAAACTCCGACAGGAAACCCTTGCGGGCGTAGACGCACCAGCCGTCAACCAGCTTGCGATCGACCGACACGCGGATCAGCCTGTCATCGCCGGGGCCTTCCGCGATCTGGTTGGCAAGATAGCGCCCCTCGTTTTCGTCCACGCCGACGATGGCGCGGTCCGGCCCGCCTTCGGCAAACAGCCTGCGCTTGGCGGCGAAGTAGCCGCCCAGCCCCGCGTGCCTGTCCAGATGATCGGGCGAGATATTGGTCAGAACCGCCACGTCAGGCGTCAGGCTGCGGGCCAGATCGGTCTGGTAGGACGACAGTTCCAGCACCACGACTTCCCCGTCGTGGGCCGGGTCCAGATCCAGCACGCCGCGCCCGATGTTGCCGGCAAGTTGCGCCATGCGCCCGTTTTCGCGCAGGATATGGTGGATCAGCGCCGAGGTCGTCGACTTGCCGTTCGATCCGGTCACGGCGATGACCTGCGGACGGATGTCGAAGCCGTCCCAATCGTCAGTGGCAAAGGACCGGAAGAAAAGGCTGATATCGTTGTCCACCGGCACCCCCGCATCCCAAGCGGCACGGATCACGGGATGCGGCGCGGGGTAGAGGTGCGCAATACCGGGCGAGACGATCAGCGCCACGATGTCATCGAAGGCCCCGGCCCTTGTCAGGTCGACGGCGTCGAAACCCGCATCATGGGCTGCCTCGCGTGCGGGCACACCGTCGTCCCACACGACCACATCCGCCCCGCCTTCCCGCAGGGCCGTCGCCGCCGAACGGCCGGACCGGCCCATCCCCAGAACCGCCACACGCTGGCCTGCATAGCCCTGAACAGCAATCATGATGGGTCTCCTTTGAGGGGTGCGGGGCGATAGCGCTCGGGTCGGGCAGCGGTGCTATCTGACCTTCAGCGTCGCAAGGCCGATCATCGCAAGGATCAGGCTGATGATCCAGAACCGGATGACGATCTGCGGCTCGGCCCAGCCCTTTTTCTCGTAGTGGTGGTGGATCGGGGCCATCAGAAAGACCCGCCGTCCCGTGCGCTTGAAATAAAGCACCTGAATGATCACCGACAGCGCCTCGACCACGAAAAGCCCGCCGACGATCGCCAGCACGATCTCGTGCTTGGTCGCAACCGCGATGGCCCCCAGGGCACCACCCAGCGCCAGCGATCCCGTGTCGCCCATGAAGACCGCCGCCGGGGGCGCGTTATACCACAGAAAGCCAAGGCCCCCGCCGATCAGGCCCGCCGCGAAGATCAGAATCTCGCCTGTGTCCGGCACGTAGTGCACGTCAAGGTATTCGGTAAAGTCGGTCCGCCCCACGGTGTAGGCAATGACGCCGAAGGTGCCCGCCGCGATCATCACGGGCATGATCGCAAGCCCGTCCAGACCGTCCGTCAGATTGACCGCATTGGCCGCACCGACGATCACGAGGATCGAGAACGGCACGAAAAAGACCCCGAGGTTGATCAGCGTGTTCTTGAAGATCGGCAAGGCCAGCTGGTTCGTCAGTGCGTCGGGATGAACGGCCGCAGCCCAGAAACCTGCGATCGCCGCAATCGAAAGTCCCAACAAAATCCGCACCTTGCCGGACACACCTGCACTGGTCTGCTTGGACACCTTAGCGTAGTCGTCCGCAAATCCGATGGCCGCGAAGGACAGCGTGACGAAAAGGACCATCAGCACGTAGGGGTTATCGAGCCGCGCCCACAAAAGGGTCGAGGTCGTCACGGCCCCGACGATCAGCAAACCGCCCATCGTCGGCGTGCCCGCCTTCGTCAGATGGCCTTCGGGGCCGTCAACGCGGATCGGCTGGCCCTTGCCCTGCGTCTTTCGCAGAACGTTGATCAGCGGCAGCCCAAAGATGAACCCGAAAACGAGCGCGGTCATGAAGGCCCCGCCCGCCCGGAAGGTGATATAGCGAAAGAGGTTGAAGAAATCTCCGCCGTCAGACAGCTCTGTCAGCCAATACAACATATACGCGGTGCCCCTTGCGTCTTCGCTAAATCAGCGATGCCCCAGTTTCCGGATCGCGTCAACGACGAGAGAGACCTTGCTGCCCTTCGACCCCTTGACCAGCACGATATCGCCCGCATCCACGATCTGCGCGACCTGCTTGGCCAGTGCGGCTGCGTCTTCTTTCCAATGGCCGCGCATCGCTTCGGGCAAAGCGTCATAAAGCGCCCGCATCCGTGGTCCAACGCAATGCACAGTGGAGACGGCGGAAAGTGAAGAAAGGGCCGCAAGCCCCTGATGCAAATCAACTTCATCCGGACCAAGCTCCAGCATGTCACCCAGGATCGCGATGCGCCGTCCCTTGACGATACGTCCCAACCCGTCGCGTGGCTGTGACGCGGCCAGCACTTCGAAGGCGGCCTCCATCGACGTGGGATTGGCGTTGAAAGCATCGTCGATCAGATCAAGGGTCTCGTCTTCCTGCGCCTGATCCAGTTGCACACTCTCGCGCGTGCCCCGGCCTGCCGGCGGCTGCCAGTTCACCAGATCACGCGCCGCTAGCGCCGGATCAGCCCCCACCGCGTCTGCGACGGCGATCACGCCCAGCGCATTGGTGGCAAAATGGCGTCCGGCCACGGCCAGACGGAACAGGTAGTCATCCTGCCCCGAGGTTGCCCGCAGGACAGTGGCATCCGTGCTCAGCCGCACCTCGACCAGCCGCCAGTCCGACGGGCTTTCCCCGAAGGTGACACATCGCGCGCCTGCGTCAGCGGCGACCGCGATCAAGATCGGCGTGACCTCCAGATCGTTGTTGAGAACCGCGATACCGCCCGGATCCAGCCCTGCGACGATGCTGGCTTTCTCACGCGCGATCCCTGCCAGATCGTCAAAGGCTTCCAGATGCGCGGCGGCGACCGTCGTGATCATCACGACATGGGGCCGTGTCAGGCGCGACAGCGGCGCGATTTCGCCGGGGTGGTTCATGCCGATCTCGATCACGGCATAGTCTGCATCGGCGGGCATCCGGGCAAGCGTCAGCGGCACGCCCCAGTGGTTGTTGTAGCTGGCTTCGGCCACGTGGCATTTGCCTTGCCGCGACAGCACCTCGCGCAGCATCTCTTTGGTCGAGGTCTTGCCGACCGACCCCGTCACGCCGATCACCTGTGCCTTCGTGCGGGCCCGAGCAGCCCTGCCCAAGGCATCAAGCGCGCCCAGCACGTCGGGCACGATCAAAAGCGGTGCATCCGACGCCACGCCTTCGGGCACATGACTGACCAAGGCGGCACCTGCGCCGCTTGCCAGCGCCTGCGCCACGAAGTCATGTCCGTCCCGCGCGGCCTGAAGGGCGACAAAAAGATCGCCGGGCTGCAGGGTGCGGGTGTCGATCGAGACACCGCCCACCACCCAATCGCCCCGCGCGGTGCCACCTGTCGCGGCAGCCGCGTCCGCCGCAGTCCAAAGCGTCATATCCGGCCCTCCAGCGCGGCGACGGCAACGCTCGCCTGTTCGACGTCATCGAAGGGCAACACCGTATCCCCGACGACCTGCCCGCTTTCGTGCCCCTTGCCCGCGATCAAAAGCGCGTCACCCGCCCCCAAGGCATCGATCCCGCGCAGGATCGCCTCGGCCCGGTCTCCGACCTCGACGATGTCCTTGGTCCCCTCTGCCGCAACGGCCCCGGCCATGACAGCGGCCCGTATGCCTGCCGGGTCTTCCGACCGGGGATTATCATCGGTGACGATGACGGTATCCGCGTTCAGTGCCGCCGCCGCGCCCATCAGGGGCCGTTTGCCCGCGTCACGGTCACCGCCCGCGCCGACAAGCACGACGATCCGACCCAGAACATGGGGACGCATCGCCTTGAGCGCTGTCGCCACCGCGTCGGGCGTATGCGCGTAATCGACGAAGACGGCAGCGCCGCTGTCGCGCGTCGCCGCCAGTTCCATGCGTCCGCGCACCGTCTGCAATTCGGGAAGGGC
>JAIVHI010000171.1:0-17351 GCA_020201155.1 Loktanella sp.
GGCCTCGCTGCGGGCGGTCGCCTTGATCGTTGAAATCTCGTTCTCATGCACGGCGCGGGGCATGTCCTCGTTACGCTTTTCGGTGGCCTCAAGAACGGCGAGCCTCGAGTTGATAGCTGATAGCGCCTTGGTCTGGTCGTTCATAACCTGCCGGCCGTATTTCAAATCCTCCCTGATGTGATCGAGGGATGCGCGAACGGCCGCCATTTCAGTGGCGATACGATCTTCTGTCATTCTTGGGATGCCTTTCGCTCCGATATTCTGGCTCGCGGCCGGGTCAGGTTTCGCCTTCGGGGTCATCGTCACCACCTTCTTGTCCATCGTCATCGCCCTCATCGGGTTCCGCCGGCGTTTCCGCAGGGCGATCTTTTTCCGCTGCCTCAATAGCGCGCTTTAGGTCCAGTTTTGTCACGAAGCCGCCGCCCCGGGATAGCTGATGTGTCGCCGCCTCGATCCGATAGCGCCCATCGACCCCGGGCCGCGTTCCGACCACAACGCAGAGGCCATCGGGGATCGCCCCCGTGTCCCCCTCAATCGTGACGCTCCCCTCCGTCGCGTCCCGCTCGGTGGTCGCCGCGTCGCTGTCGGTCTGATCCCGGGCCTCCGCCTCGCCCGGTTTCGTGAACCGGCCCCAATAGCCCGCCACCGCGTCGAGCGGCGTGTCCTTCACGACCGTCCGCCATGTCGCCGCCGCCATGTCATACCACCGGGATCCGACCGCCCCGAAAGCCGGCCGGCCCATGTCCGGGGTAATGTCCCATCCGTGAAGGTTTCGGCCCCACTCGGCCCGGATGAAGGCGGCGTAGGGGGCGGCCCGGAGCGAGACAATCGCCTCGTCCCCGCGGATCGCGAAGTTCCCCCCGATCTCCCGGGCGATCCGCTCGCCAAGGTGCGCGAAACTCTCGTCTCGCATTTCAACGTATTCTCGCACGACCCCGGCGAGCGCCGGATCGACGCGGACCTTGATGCCGGCGTGTTCCCCCGCCTTCGCGAGGAGATCGCTGACCGTCATATTGTCGAAGTTCCGGTGCTGCGGTTCCTTCGCCTTGCCCGTGGTGTCGAGGCCCTTCGCGGTTATCGAGATCGTCCGCCCGCCGCCGCGCGATCCGCTTGATCTGATCTCATCGACCGTCCCCTCAAAGACGGGTCTGATCCCCTCGCCCTGCCATCCGAGAAGGATCGTGATCTTCGCCCCGATCTTCGGCAGGACGATCCGGCCGCCCGTGTCGTCCAGAGCGATCGAGGCGGTATCGGAATGGGTGCCCGCCTTATCGCTGACCGAAAGCGACGTGAGGAGCGGGGTCAGGATCGCCGCAATGGAATTGCCCTCAACGATCACGTCGAATGCTGCGCGCTTGGTCATCGGCTCACCATAGGCTGATCGGGTCAAGGGGTTCCGGCTTGCCGCCGGTCGGGATCGGGATCGTCACCCGGGCGCCGAGCGGGAGATAGGGGCCGTGCCCGGCAAGCGTTGGATTGAGCGCGAGGACGCTCTCGACCATCCCCGGCATTGGAACGAGGAAGCGCCGCCATATCAGGAGCGAGACCGTGATCCCGTCCCCCTCTACCGTGATCGTCTCGGTCAGTTGAGCCATGCCATCACCGCGTTCATAATCGAGAAGAATGATCCGTCGCGCGGGGCGTCTGATCGCCGAACACTGATATCGACCTCGATGACCTTCCCGATCCCGGTCGCGCTCAAATAGGTCGATGCCTCCTTGACGCTTAGGATCGCGACCCATCCCATCAGCGATCCGTCGCCGCGCATCATGTATTGCGGCAGGCCCGATTTCCGGGCCTGCCGTAGTCTCTCAAGATCGTCGAGGCCGCCAAACTTGAACGGGAAAATCTTGCCCTTCACCGTCCACGTTTCCGCCCCCTCGCCTACCCACTCGAGGACCGGGGAACTCGTCTCCGCATCCTGCGCGCTGACGTTGGAGAAGTTGAAGGTCGGGGAGATCGTCACACCGCCCCCAAGGTTGCCCGAGGAGGCGCCCTTGGCCTCGCCGGGGGCCGACGCCCCGAAGATACTACCGGCCCCCGCTGCTAGGCGCTCGGTCAGGGCATTCGCGGTAACGTATCCGCTTCGGCTCGGCGTGAACAATTCCCGGCCGCGCTCGCCGGTCATGTAGGTCCGCCCCCGGCTGACCGGGCCGCCCCGGGCGCGCTCGACAAGCCCGCCGGCGTTCGGCCCGGGATCCCCGCCGCCGCCGCCGAACATGCTGCTCCACCACGCGGGCGGAGAAGGCCAGTTGATCATGTCCCGGAGATTGATCTTGCCGATGGCCGTCTTGATCTGCGACGGGATCGACTTGATCCACGCGATGAAGTCGGCCCACGTCTCCTTGAAGCCATCCCAAATCGAGCGGGCCATATCCTTGCCAACCTCGATCAGGCGCCCGGGCAGGCCGAGGAAGCGGTCGATGACCGCCTCCGTGCGCGCTTCGATTGCTGCCTTCTCCTCGGGGGTAAGGTTCTCCTGCGTGAAGAAGCTGCTATTGAACAGGCCCTTGATGAAATCAAAGGCCCCCTTCGCCGCGTCCCATAGCGCCCGGAACGGGGCGAGCAGGCCCTTGACGAAAGGCTTGAGCGCCTCGATCTGCGGGCCGAACGCCTCGATGACCGGCGCGAGCCGGTCCCCGATGGCGTCCTTCACGCCGTCAAAGATGGCGGTCAGGCGATCCCAATACTTGTAGATCGTGAAGCCGGCCGCGCCGATGGCCGCGGCTACCGCGGCAACCGTGCCCCACACCGGCGCGCTGATCCCGGCGACGACCGCCGCAAAGGATCCGAAGGCCGCGCCGACGCCGCTCAATCCCGTGACCCCGGCGATGCCGGAAAGCCCCGCCTTGATCGTCCCGAGCGCGCCTAGCTTCGTTCCCGCCATGCCGGCGAGCGCCCTCTGCAAGCCTACGCTCTGCGTGACCGCGCGGCCGAGGGGGACGGCGGTGGCGCCGATCCCCTTGAGGCCGAAGCTGATCATGGACAGGACGCCGCCCCGGCCGAGCAGGCCGAGAAACCTGAACGCGGCAATCGCCACGCGAAGGCCGATGACCGCCCCCGTGACCGCGAAGATCGTGCCGGCAAGCCCCTTGTTCTCCCGGACGAACGAGGCGAACGCCGTCGCCATCGGGCGGATCAGGTCCGTCACCGCGCTGATCGCCGGCTTGAGGCTTTCGCCGATGGCGATGCCGATCTCCGCAATGTGGTTGCCGAAGGTCGTCATCGACCCGCCGAACGTATCCATCCGGCGCTCGGCCTCCTCGAAGGACCCGCCGGCGAAGTCCGCCTCCTCCCCGACAAGCCCGAAGCTGTCACGGAGAAGATCGACGTTATCGAGAAGGGGACCGAGCGCGCGCGCCTCGTTGCCGAACAGGTTTGACGTGACCGCGGAGCGGGCCTCTTTCGGAATTCCCTTCAACCGCTCCATGACGTCGATGATCGTCCCGACCGCATCATCCTGCATCCGGTCGGCCGTGTCGGTAGCGGTCAGGCCGATCTCGGCGAAGGCGTCCTTCTGACGCTTCGTCGCGCTTTCGCCCAAGGTGAGCGCCCGGCCCATGTTCCTGACCGACGTTGCCGCGACGTTCGCCTCCGCGCCGCCGGCGATCATCGCCGACCCTAGCGCCGCCGTCTCTTTCGCCGCGAGACCGAAGCCCTTCGCCTGTGCGCCGACGCGCTTGATGACGCTCTGGATTTCCGCGGCCGTCGATGCCTGACTGTTCGAAAGGTGGTTCATGGCGTCCGCGAGCAGGACCGTTTCATCAATCGTGAGCCCGAGGGACGTCTTAATCTTTGCCATGCTCGTGCCGGCCTCGCCGGCCGATATGTCAAACGCGACGCCGATCCGGGCCGCCGCGTCCGTGAATTTCGTTAAGTCCACGCCGGCGATCCCTTGCGAACCGGCCGCCGCCGCAATGCGCGCGAGGCCGTTGACGCCCACGGGAATATCCCGGGAGAGGCCGATGATCTCCTTGCGGAAGTCCTGAAACGCTTCGACGCTCTCAAAGTCCACGACCTTCGTGACGTCCGCCATCGCGCCTTCAAATTCGGTCGCCAACCCCAACGGCGCACCGATGGCCTGCTTGAGCATGTAGAAGCCGGCGGCGGCCCCGAACAATCCGTTACGAGCCTTGGTGAGGGACTTCTCGTTCCGCGCCGAGGCGGCGTCAACGCGGGTGGCATAATTGAGCGGGGTCTTGTTTTGCTCCTTCGTTTCCCGGGTGATCCCGGCGAGCGCGCTCGATACGCGACGTGCCGGCTCCGAGACGCGATCCATCAGTTCGACGATTAGGCGGGACGTCTCGGTAGCCATTACGATCTCCTCTGTTTGGCTGCGATAGCGGCTGCTTCTCGATGCCAAAGCAATACTTCGTGCCACTCCATTTCATAGAAGGCGGGGAGTGGCGTGTTAAGTGTTGCGGCTGTCTCGGCGATCACTTGTCGCCAGTTTCCGACCCCCCCGCCTTCGGGAAAAAATCGCGCACCCTGTCCGAAAGCATGGTGAAGTCCTCGGTGTCGATCTCGTCCACCATTTCCGGGGTCATATCGGACAGGACCGCGATCATGGTGATTGCCTGCTTGAATTCGTCTCCGTCGCCCGCCTCGTCGATGGCGCGCAAGTCCTTCACCTTCGGCCGGCGCAGGGAGACGGTCTCAACCGTCTCCCCGCCGATCTCGAAGGGGTGGGCCAGTGTGATACGTTCGGCCATATTCGTCCCCTTGTGTTACCCGGTGATCCCGAGAATTGCGATTTCGTCCGCGTTCCGGGCGACGCCATCGACGCGCCACTCGGTCGAGAAGAAGTCCCAATAGACCTTCTCCTGACCGTCGAACCAGAGTTCGTAGTGCATGATCTCGTTGATCGCGTAGTCATGCCCCATCATTTCGCCGCGCTGAAACGCCTCCGCCTCGGCCTTGCCGAGCCGGCCCTCGATCAGGGCCTTCGCCTCGAGCGCCCGGCCCTCCCGCTTGTCGCGGATCACGCCGTAGGCGGTGAACATGCGACGCGCCTGCTCGCCGAGGCCGAATTGCGTCATCACCTTCGGGTTCCAACCGGCGAGTTTGAACGTGGACGTCAGCTTGTTGATGCCGACCGCGACCTCGATCTGAACGCGCGACCCGCCGGCGTGATGATCTTGGAACATTTCCTCCAAGTTCGGCAGCGCGATCTCCGTCAGTTCAAGGTGCAGGGAGGCGGTCGGGTCATGGTCCCCGGCGAACAGGTTCGCCGCCTCCATAACATAAAGATTGCTCATCGTTTCTCTCCTTGTGAGCCGCCCGTCAGGGGGGCGGGGGTGATCAGGTCAGGGGGCGCCCCGGGTTATCCGCCGATCTGCGAAAGCAGGTCAGACATGAGCGTGTCGAGCGCCGGGCGATACCGCCCGCTCTCAATACCGATGTAGCGAAGGACCGGGGCCTCCTCCGCCGCGAAGTTGATGGTGAATTTCCCGAGCCGCAGTTCCTCCGGGGTGTTCTGATCCCGGGTGAATTTGACCTCGAAGCCGAGAATGTCCCCGACACGAACCCGCCGTTCGCGATGGCCGTGCTGACGCCCATCTCGCCGCGGGTCAGGATCCCGATGTTCGCCGCGAGCAGGGTTTGCCCCTCCGTCGCCCCGTCCGTCAGGGAGAAGTTGATCGGGCGCGATGCCCCGACGACCCCCTGCACGGGCTGATTGGCCCACGAGTGGAACGGACGCCCCTGAAACTCGTGATCGCGACGAACCGCTACGCCGATGACCGCCGGCGAAAGCGGCTGATTGACCGCCACCGAGTTCTCGGTATCCCACACCTGAACGCCCGGCTCGACCGGGATGATCCGGTCAGAGGAGATCGTCTCGCGCCAGTCCACCGCATCGGTCTGATCGGTCCCGGGGCCATCGACCACCGCATGAGCGAGCAGCCTTTCGCAGATCGCCGGCAGGGCCGCGACGACCGGGTTCGACCCGCCGCCGCTCGGCTCCTGCCCGGTGAAGCCCGGGGTGCAGATCAGGCGCGGAACCGCCCCAAGGAGCGGGCCGGCCTCAACAAGCGCATGAAGGCCGGTCCCGTTCGCCTGAACGCCGACGATGTTGCTCATCGTGCCGTCCGTGTCGGCGCCCTCCTCGACCCGAACCACGACGACCTTCGCCGCCACCTGAAACTCGCCAAGCTGCGAGTTGATCAGGCGGATCGCCTCTGCGATCGTTCCCGTTGCGCCGAGATCGGTGAGCATGGCCGCGTCATCCGAATACATGAACACGGGAGTATCGAGGGGGAAGGTTGCGGCGTCCGCATCCTCCGCGATCCCGACGATCCCGACGACCGACATATCGGACCACACCGCCGGGCGGGGTTCACCGTCCGTGCGGGCGATGGAAATTCCGAAGGTTGGATTGCTCATAACGTGTTCCTTTCGATACCCCGGATCGGGGTCTGTGAGTGAAGTTTGCCGTCAGTCAGGGCCGCCTCTCGAAGCCTGTTGGCAAGGCGGCCCGGGGTCAGAAGGTGGGGGTCCGTCAGGCCCGCCGCGTATCCGAGCAACTCGGAGCAGAACCACCGGCCCGAGCGATGCCGGGCGAATGGGGTGACGGTCAGGACGGCGCCGATGGCGTCGTAGGGGGCGCCGATATGCTCGGCCGCCCGCGCGTAGGCTTCCTCGGGATCGAGCCAGTCGGCCCGCAGGAATTCCCAATGATCAGGCTTGAAGCGAATGACCGCCTCGCGCACCCGGTTGCCGTCCCGCTTGCTCGCCGATATGCAAAGCGCCTCGCCGAGAGACGGCGGGGCGCGGAGCATTTCAACGTGACTGTATCGGGATCGGGTGACGGTCCTGATGACCGCATCCCGCCAGTCGCCCGGGGCGCAGTATAGGGCGAAGATCGCCATGGGATCGCCCCCTTGTTAGAAGGTAAGCTCCGGGGTCTGAACCCCAAGGGCCGCCTCGGTAGGCGCGCTGATCCGCAGGACCGCCACCGGCGGGGCGCCCGTCCCGTCCGGGCTTCCATAGACGCGGACCTCCCGGACGTAGCCGCCGCCCTCGGCAACGATCTCCGTCACGTCCACATGCGCCACGTCGCTGATACCGAGCGTGTGGCGCAGGGTTGTCACTTCGGTTGTCATGGGGTTCCCCCTGTATCAGGCCAGTGAGCGTCATTGCTCAAGTCATCGGGGATGCCCGCCTCGAAGGGGGCCGCCCCGTCCTTCATCGCCCACGACGCCGCCATGACACTCTCGAACCACGTCATCGACTTTGAGATCAACTCGATCATCTGATCCGGCGTGAGCATGTGGATCACATCGTCGGCGGCCCGGATGCGCAGGATCGGATCGGTCACGCCGGCCGCCCGATACCCGCCCGCCCGGTTTAGGAGCGCGAGGTAAACCGTCTGATCAAACGGCCGCCCGGTCAGGGGGATCGGATCGGTCACGCCGGCAATCGCGAAGGAAGCCCCCGCCTCAATCCGGCGGATGCGCTCCTCGTCAATTTGAGCGCGCTTGTTGGCAAGCGTCTCTGTCGGATCAGGTGGCGGCACATACGCCGATCCGTCCCATGACCAACCGACGCCGACCCCATCCGGCGCGACCGGCGCATCCTGATACACCTGCGGGATGCGCGCGGGGTTGACCTCAATCACGTTCGCTACCGTGTCGCCGTTCATGACTAGCAGTCTCATCGCCTAGCTCCCGAATACCGTTATCTTGATGCGCCCGCCGCCGCCTGCGGCGTTCTCGCCCCCACCACCGCCAGGACGCTCGCCGGGCTGCTGATCGTCACCACCGTTGCCACCATAGGCGCTTGCGCCCCCGTCGTCTGTGCTTTGTGTGCCTGAGCCACCCGCGCCGCCGTAGACAGCGCCGCCGCCATCCATGCCAGGGCCAGAACCGCCCGCGCCGCCGCCATAAATTGTGAGTGCCGCGCCGCCCGCGACATCGCCGCCGCCAGCCTTGCCGCCAGCCGAGATTGACCCGGCCTCAATTTCGCCCCCGCCCCCGCCAAAGGTGCCGCTCGTGCTTGGAACGCCGCCACCGCCATACGCAGTCAACAGGGATCCAAAAGTCGCGTTTCCGCCCGTGGTTGCAACTGCCCCACCGCTCGGCACTGTCAGCGTTACCGACGAAGGCAGATCATCAGCTTTGAAAATCGCAGTCGCGTAGGCTCCGCCACCGCCGCCGCCAACATTATTGCGCCCACCACCGCCCGCGCCCCACGCCTCGACAATGACGAGCGCATCCACGTTAACATCGTTGGTCCACGTGGCGCTTTGATCGTAGGTGGTTACTTCGACCCCGCCGCCCGCCGCTTGCATCGCGGCTGCCACAAAGCCCCGTCGCGCCGCCGCGTCTGGCTCGTTGCTCAGATCGGGGTCGTCGCTGTCGTCCGCCTTGGTGTCGATCTTGTCTAGTTCAGCTTGCAGTCCGTCAACGAGCGATATTGAAAGCTGAGAAGATTGCAGGGTGGCAAGCGCGTCTTGCGCCGCCTGAACCGCCGTCTCTGTTTCGACGAGCCGCTCGTTGATGACCTCCGCCGCCGGCCCGATAAAGCTGTCGATCCGATCTAGGCTGACGTCCGTAACCTTGCGGATTGCCCCCTCCCAATCCTTCTCCAAGACCTCCTGTTTGTGAAGGCGCAGGTCAATATCATTAAAGCGGGGGTTCATGTCGGACGCGGAGAACCGCGTCCGACCATCGACGATCCTGTATTCGTCAAATCGCCTTGTCATATCAGATCACCCAAGATGCGATCCGCTCTGCGATCCCGAACGGCCGGTCCCCGTTTCCGGTGGTGCTGCCCGTGATCTTGATGCGGAAGTTTTCGATTGCGGTAGGCGTGAAGGCGAACCGCATCCGGCGATCCTCCATTCCGGTCGGGGTCGTGCCGTCCTCCTCAAGGATCGGCGTGACCTCAACCGCCGTCGCGCTGTCCGACGCGATAACGGCGTCGCCGTCATCAGCATCGAGCAGATCGACTTGGATCGTGTCCTCCGCGTCGTCCCACCAGTTCAGATCGAGTTCGACATAGACCTCGCTCGAGGCCGCCGGCAGCGCGATCACGGTGCTGTAGTGGATCAGGCTTGCGGCGCTGATCGACGCCGCAACCTTACCCGCCCCGGTCTTGAATGCCGGTTGCAGGGTCGTCGTCCCGGTGAACACCGCGCGCAGGGGGACCGTCGATGGGGTCTGCGTCACAAGCTGATCAGCCTCATCAAGCGGATACCATACGCCGTTATACTGATACTCGAACGCAACCTCGGTCCCCGCCGGGGCGACTTCCTCTGCCGTGATTGTGAGATCGGTGATCCCGCCGGCGAGGTTTATATCGCCGAGGCGAACCTCCGTGGTGGTCTGACCGAAGCGCGCCGCATAGAGCGTGAACAGAAGGCTGCGACCGTCCTCGGTGTGTTGCCATCCGGTGCCGTCGCCGTAGTAGATTACGCCCTGCGTGTCCTCGACCCCCGTGACCGTGCGGTGCTGATGCGAGCCGTTCGTCACGAGAACGATTGCGAGCCGCTCCCCGGCCTCGATGAACGCCGGCTCAATCGTCACCTGCGTTTCGCCGGAAGCCGAGAGGTTGGCATAGGGAACGCTCGTCTCCGAGATCGTGTTCCCGGTGATCGGCTTGCCCGCCTTATCGACCTTCGTGATCAGCAGGGTCAGATCGCCCGAGGCGTCCAGTCCCGAGAAGTTGAGGCCGATGCTCGTGATCCACATCGCCCGGGGCGATAGGATCGTCTGCGCGAGCGTCATGCCGGTGTAGTTCGTGGTGTTGACGACCTCCCGGCTGCTGTAGCCCACTCGGCGCAGATAGGAGTGCCGCCGCTGATAGGCATAATACCATCCCTCGCTGCCCGCGTTTCGGGTCAGGAACGTGGTGCCATAGTAACGCTCGTTGAGCCGGCGGTTGTGGATCCACCGCGTCCCGGTCGCCCAAAGTCCGTAGGTCCAACCGAAGCGTTTAACCGTGCGGGTTTGGCTCGAATAACTGGACAGGTTAAGCGTCCCGGTCGGATCGGCCGTCGCGATTGCTGCCTCGTTCGTGTGCGCCGGCAGGAGCCACCCGTCGCCCGATTTACTCACGGTGCTGTCAATCGGGTTGAACAGGTCAAGGGTCGCAGCCATGTCATCGGCGGACGGGAAGAAAACCCCATCGGTCAGTTGATACGCCTCGTCCGTCTCAAACGCATCGTCGGATTTGTCCGCGTCGTCGAAGCCGTCAATATCCCGGCCGCTGACACCGGGCGGAAGGCCGAGAACGCTCCAAAGCGCGAGCATGTCCTTTTCTACACTCGCCACGTTTTCGCTTTCCGCCTTCAAGCGCAGCGCACCACGGACGTCCGCGAGCGTCGATTGAAGCGCATCGACGCGGGGCGAGATCGTTTGCCGCCAAGTCGTCAGGCCGCGAATGTTCGCGTTGGCGCCCTCAAGCCCGCCGAGTTCCGTCTCGGCGCTCATGGTGATCGTCTCGATGCCGGTCGGGGTCAGGACGATATCCGCGACCTTCACCTGACCGGACGCGATGGCCGGCGGGGTCGGGGCGACGCTCTCGCTGCTCGTCAGATAGCCGATTTCCGCCTTGCGAACCTCCGTCATCGCAACGGCCTGCGGCTCGGTCGCGCCCGTCTCAAGGTCGATCAGGAAGTCGCGCGGCTCAACGTCCGTCTGCACGGTCTGACCGAAGGCGACAACCGTGACGATCCGCTTCTGCGACACGGGCAGATCGGCGATCAGGCTCTTGTTCGTCGAGACCGTCCGATCATACATGCGGCCGCCGTTATAGAGGCGGCCGGCGCTGATCGCGACTTCGGTGTTGCTTGCCATCGTCACGGTCATGCCCTTGTAGCGGGCGTCGTCGGTGATCGCGTCCGCAACGAGCGTGTCGAACGAGGTCTGCGTGAAGTCCTGCGGTTCGTTGAAGTCGCCGGCGCGGGCTTCCTGCCGGTCACGAAAGAGCTTCTTCTTGATCATTGGATTGATCTCCATTTTCCGGCCACCACATCGGGGCCTGCGATTGTGCTCCCCCGGGCCGTGATAGGCTCGGTGGTCCTCGTGCTGATCAGCGTTTTATCCCGCACTGACACGGTGGTTCGGAGGGCCTGCATGAGAGGCCCGTCAAACGGGCTTCGCATCGCCGCAAAGTGCCCGCAGACGTAGCGGCCGAAGCCATGCCTCGACCGCTTCCTTCGTATCTCAAGATTGATCTCCGCGTGATAGGCGGGGATGCGCAGCCGCGTGACGCCGCAGAAGAAGAACCCGGTCTGTTCGGGCGGCGGGATGCTCGGGTCGTAAATGCGCGAGGAGAGATACATTCGCTCGCCGGGCCGATGATCGACGAGAAAGAGCGGCGGTCGGCGGGCGGTCGGGAACAGGCCCGCCGCCTCGCCGGGGACCGCGACCCGATCCGCCTGCGCCGTCATCACGTCGCCCTCGGTCAGGGAGACCCCGACCCCCGTGCGCGTCTTGTCGAGCAGGGGTTGCACCATTGCCCGGGCGAGTTTTGTCCCGGCCTCCGGTTGCTCAATCGTCTCGCTGAATTTCGTGATGAACGTGCGGTTGTAGGCCCGCCCCTCCGCCATGTAGCTGCCGCCGGTCAGGTAAAACCGCGTCCCGTCCCCGTCGCCGAAGATCGCCCCCTTGCCGCGGAGCGCGGGGCCGACGATCTCAAAGATCGTCTCGCCCCCGTCCTCGACCATGACCCGACCGCGCTGCGGCTCGGATCGCGTGAGGTTGATGGTCTCGGTCCTGACCGTGCCGCGCTTGAAGGTCGCGGTCGTCAGTTCCGTCTCGGTCCCGTCCTGATCGACCCGAAACATGCGGGGAAGCGCGCGCCGCATGGCGTCGCTCATCACGGGGAAGTTGTGCCCGTGCGCGTATCCCCCGCCCGGATAGGTCTTGCCGACCGCGCCGATGACGTCCCCAAGCGGGGCCGCCCCGGCGCGCTGACCGCGAACCCGGTTTCGATAGACCCTGATCTCCGGGAAGCGTTCGAGATACGCGCGCCGATCCCCCGGGGCCGGCCCGGGGCTGACGAACGCCCGGTTGCCCGGCAGGATCAATCTGCGAACCCGGGCGCCCCCAAGGCGGGCCGCCCGGGTGATACCGGCGAGCGTTCCTTTCTGACGGTGATGCGTGACGCTCTCCCGGATGACCTGCCGCTTGAGGCCCTCGGTCCAGTCGTCCGACCAGAAATCAACGCCGAGCGTCCACGCCAACCACGGCAGGCGATCCGCAGCGATCGCATCGGGATCCATCGTGCGCGCGATCGGCAGGACCGCCGGCGACCGCAGAACAACGCGCTGAACCCCACCGACATGCAGCGCGGCATAGAGGCCGCTCGCCGACACGTCCTTGCCGATCCCGCGCCGCTCGGCCGCGTATGCCTCCGCCGCGGCCTTGGCCCGCGCAAGGATCATATCCGGGGATGGCCCGGGGAGCAGGGTCAGATCGGCGACGATCTCGTAGGGGATCATCCGCGCGCGCTTGACCGACACCACGTCCGTCAGTGGGCGAACGGCGTCCGCGTTGAGCGCCTCCCGCACCGTGTTGATCAGGGCCGCCGTGGGCGTCCCGTCGCCCTGACCGGACAGGATCGTAACCGCGACCTGCCCCGGCAGGGGGGATGATATTGCCACGTCCGCCACATCGGGCGACGCGGACAGGGCGTGAAAGCGGTAGGCTCCGATTGGCCCGGCCGTGCTGTAGGCTTCGAGCGCGAGCGACGTCCGGGTGCGAAGCCGCTCGTCCCCCTCGCCCGCCGCCCGCGTAACCCCGAAGAAGGCCGCGAGGTTCTCAAGATCGGCGCCCGCCGCGCGGGGCAGCATGACCGCCCGGGCCGCGCTGTTGACCCGCGCCCGGACGAGCAACTCCCGATAGGCGAACGCCTCGATCAGCTTCCGAACCGGCTCGCTTTCAAGGTCGATGACGCCGGCGATGGCCGGGAACCGATCAACCACATCATCGCGGATCGCGGACACGATGGCCTCATAGTCGAGCGTCTCGACGACCTCGGGGGCGTCGATCCCGCTAAGGTCGATTGCGGTAAATCCGGTCATCGGTCGTTCCTTATGCTGACCGCGCCGCCGGCGCCGCTGACGATCACGCGGCGGGCGCCCTGCGCGGTGCTATCCCCGAAGTTTGCCCGGGGGCGATACTCGCCCTCGAGCATCAGGTGAAACTCGCCGGCCCGGTTCACCTCTGTCGGTCTGATCCGGGTGACGCGGAAGCGCGGCTCCCACTGCTCAATCGCGGACGTGAGCGCGATGAAGTATCGCGTGATCTCGCGCTTGTTGATTTGCGACCCGAGCAGGGCAGGCACGAAGCTGCCATACCACTCGCGCATGATCCGCTCGCCGAATGGCGTCGTGAATATATCGCGCAGGGATTGGAGAACGTGATCCCATCCGGTGATCGCGCGCCCCGTCTCCGCGTTCATCCCCACGGACGGGCTTTCGTTGTCGTCGCTCATGGGGCCTCCTGAATGGCCTAGCGCGCCAGAGGCCCGAAAATTGGCCGCTGACGCGCGCTTGTGTCCGCGGGGCCTAGCGCCCGCCGCGGGGGCTTACCCCTACGCCTGCCTGATCCTTGCCGGGGCCTTGCGGCTATTCCGCCGAATTTCCCTCGGCCGCGATGATCTCCTCAAGGATTTCCGCCTTCAAAAGGCCGTCCGCGAGATCAATCCCGCGCGCCTCCGCGTAGTCAATCAGTTCGGCCTTGAGCATGTCGTTAAGCTGATCCGGGGTAGCCTTGTAAACCTCGGGGGTCGGCGATCCGGCCGGCGCCGCGCCCATAGGAACAAGCGCGCCGGTGCGAAGGTCGAAGGCCGCCGCCGCCTCGGGCATGTCGAGGATCGTCCCGACGCCCGTGTTCCGATGCCCGGCGACGAAGCGCCCGGCCGTCTTGGTGATCTGATACTTTGCCATGATGGTCTCCTGTTTCAGTCGATGGTGAACCACGAGCGCCCCGTGGTCGTGTGGCCGCAGGCCGCCGCGTCCCCGGCGCGACAAACGGGGATGCCGTCAATCGTGAACCAGTCCGCGCCCTCGACCATCGGGGGCGGGGGCGAGTGTGGGGGCAGGCCGTGGGACGCAACCGTGTCGCCGATCCCCACGATGGTCTGGCCCTCGACGGTCCACCCGGCAAACTGATTGCCAAGCTGCGCGCCCCCGGCGCTGTCCAGTCCGACGACCGCGACGCCCCGGCTCATCCCCTGACCCCCGTAAACTTCGGGGTGGTCATCTTGATCTCATCCCCGGTGATCTCGAGCGTCGATCCGCCGACGACGATCCGCACGAGATCGTCGCGCAGCGTCAGGCGGACGTTGCCGTAGGTGATGACGTTCTCCGCCCCGTCCTCCGATGGCGATGGCTCCTGATCCGAGAATGTCAGGGGCACGGCAACCGCCTGCTGCCAATCCCCGGCCGGCGCGAGAAGCGATAGCTGCTGCCCCACGCTCGGCGGGACGTGCGCCTTGAGCGCGCCCGCGGTCTGACCGTAGGGAACCCACGGGGAGAGGAGCGTCTCGCCCCCGGTCCCCTCGCCAAGGTCTAGCCTGACCCGCCCGCGCTTCGGATCAACCTCGGCCACCCGGCCGTGCCGCATGGTCCCCGCGACCCGCCGCTCTAGGTCGGCGACGCGCGAGGCCAACTCCGCGATTGCCTTCGCCACCATGCGTTAAACCCCCTGATCGTCGGCCGCGTCCTCGTCTGCGACGAAGCCATCATCCGTGGTGATCGCCGCAATCGGAACCGGGTCATCGCCCGGATCGGCCACGTTGAGATCAGGGCCGAGGCCGAGCGCATCGGACGTCGCCTCATGGATCCCGAGCGCGTCCGCCGCGACCCGCCAATCGGCCCGGTCATCCTCGATCTGCGCCCGGAGGATTTTCGCTACGCCGGCGAGCGCCCCGTCCGCCTCCAAGGCGGCGAGCAGGCGCCCCCACGCGCTGTCATTCGCCGGCGCCGCCGCGGGGACCGGATCGCTAAGAAGATCGCAGGAAAGGACAAGCTGCCGGGCCGCAAAGCGCGCGCCGTTCTCGACGCTCGCCCCGCGACGCGACACGCGCTGCGTGATCCGCGGAACGAATAGCATCCAGATCGCGCCCCACTCATCGCGCTCCGCGGTCAGCGCCCGGATGGTCTGCGCCTCGATCAGATCGAGGATCATTTCGAGGCCCTCGTCGGTGTGCGGAATGTCGATGCTCACGAGCGTTTCCCCGTCCATGCCGGGGACCGTGACCTGCGACGCGATCACGATCTCGACGATCAGATCGCAGGTGTGTTCGCCGCCGAGCATATCGCGCCCGTGCGGATCGCTCACATGATCGTCGGTCGTCACGATGATGGCCGGCTGTCCGCCGTCCTCATGCGTTAGGGAGAGGGGGTCGATCCGGCTGTCGAACACGCGCCCATCGGCCATAGTCTCGTCGCGGATCGCGCGGGCGGCGGCGATCCTCATGCCTAGCCGGGACAGGCTCATGTGCCATGCTCCTTGATCAGTAGAAGGTTTCGGTCGCCCTGCGATGTATCCTGTATCGCAGCGATGGTGTATTTCGGGGCGCCGGCCCGATCCGTCAGTTGGATACGGTCGCCGCGCTTGATCTCATATCCGAGCGCCGCGGCCCGGGCGGCGGTGATCCAGAATTCTCCCGCCTCTGATGTGAGGGCCGTGACGCCATCGCGTTCCTTTGAGGATGGTCCCCCTACGCCCTCGCTGCCCGGGGTCGATGTATAGACCCCGAAAACCGTAGCCCCGGGGCGAACGCTGTCGTTCGCCCCCGAGGTATATTGCTCCCGCTCCCGGGGGGTGATCACGCCGGTCTCCGCGAACGCGCCGTCGATGATCGCCTGCATGTCGCCAAAGATGTTCGTCATCAGGTTTCCCCCCGGGGGTCAGGATCAGGTGCGCTTCGCCTTGAACAGGGTGTTCGGGCGGGCGCAGTATTGGAGCGCGTTCATCTGACCGTCGAGGTTCACGCCCTTCCCGTTCGGCATTCCATACTGCCGCGAGTAGAGGCGCTGACCGAGCGTGTTGACGGTCTCGGTGTAGTCCGCCGGCGCATAGACCGTGCGGAACAGGCCGGGGACGCCGACCGGGAACATGTGCGCCTTGGAACCGTCGATGAAGTCGGTCCCGCCCACGCTGCCGCGGTAGTTCTCGAACACGATCCCGCCGAATTGGAAGATGCCGTAGCTTTCCGTCCGGTTCGGGCCGAGGTAGCTGTCGCGGAGGATTTGCGCCTCCGAGTAGCCCTTGTAGGTCTCGCGGACCTCCGGGTGCGCGAGGAGATCGTCGAAGAAGTCATCGCCGCAGAAGGCATGGATGCCGCCGAACGGGATGCCGCCGAGCGCGTTGGTCATCGCCCGGGTGACGCTCGCGCACTTCTTGCGGAGGACGCCCTCGACCGGGGAGGCGTTGTCGAGATCGAAGTCGATCTCCGCCGCCTGACTGACGCCAAACTCCGAGAACAGATCGAGCGTGTCTCCGTTCTGATAGGTCACGATCCCCTTGACCGCGCCCATGCGGGCGTGCTCCTCGGTCGCCGCGAAGCTGTTCACCATCAAGGACTGACGCTGCACGACCTTGGAGAGAACGGTCATCATGGCCGTCTCGCTCGCGAACGCCCGGACGCCCTGAACCTCCTCCGCATAGATCGCGTCGTTGATCTCGAAGTGGGGGACGCTGAGTGCGCGCAGGTTGCGCTTCTCTTTGTCCATCGTGACGCCCGGCCCGCCGCGCGCGCTCGGGGGAACGAGGATCAGGAGATCGCCCTGCTTCTCGATGGTGATGGTCGTCTTGTCCACGCGCTCGGTGTTGAACAGGCCGAGGCTCTGGATCCGGGAGGGGACGTGGGTGATCTCGTTGATCCCCTGCGTCATGTGGACGACATTGAAGGCGTCCGAGTTAAAAATGTCGAGCATTGTTTTCTCCTGCTCAAAGGGTCCGTTTCAGATCGACGTCAGCGATCCGCGGGGGTTGGGTTTAGCGGGCGATGATGCCGGCCGTTGCGAGTTCCGCGTTGGCCGACGCCTTCTCAGCCGCCGCGTCGCTGTCCACCACATACGTCAGGATATTGTGGTTGACCTCCGCATCGCGGACCAAGGACGCAACCTCGATGGCCGCGGACGTCGCGTCGCCGCCGTAGATGCAGACCGCGCTCGCCGTCTCGGTGCCGTCCGTGGCGGTCACGTCCCGGGGCAGATATTCCCCGGTGTCGTCGCCCGAGGTTGCCAAGCCGAGGACCGTGCCCGGCGCGACAACGCCGGCGCCGGCCGAGATCGTAACGGTCTCGCGCGACCGCTTGCCGGCGGCCTCGCTAAGGATGAATTCGCCGGGATGCCGGCCTTCGTTGAAAACAGGGGACATATCGTCTCTCCA
>JAIVHI010000171.1:17401-38314 GCA_020201155.1 Loktanella sp.
GCCGCGACCTCGGGGGTCATGTCGGTCTCGAGGGCGATCATGCGCGCCTGCGCCTCGCGGCCCTCGGCCGCCTCGCAGGTCAGGATCGCGCCGATCCGCTCCCGCTCTGCGGTGGCGCCCTCGGCCCGCGCCTTGTCGAGCGATGCCGTGATCGGGGCCGCGCCCTCGGTCGATGCCCCTGCCTGCGGGGTTTGATTATCGGTCGTCATGCTGATTGCTCCTTGATGACGTGTTGCAGCCCCACGGGCCATTTGAAAGTCGAGCACTTCGGATAGCGAGGCGACCCGATCAGCGAGGCCGGCCGTGATGGCCGCCTCCCCGATATAAACGCCGGCCTCGGTTCCCCGGACTTGCTCCTCGGTGATCCTGTTGCCGCGACCCGCGACAACAGTTTGCACGAACAGATCGTAGAAGCTGTTGATCAGCGCGGTGGCGCGCTTGGCTTCCTGCTCGTCCATTTCGGTGAAGGGGTGCCCGTCCGTCTTGAACGAGCCGGCGTGAAAGACCTCCGCCTTGATCCCCTGCTGCTCCATGGCGCCGGTCATATCGACCCGCACCATCACGACCCCAATCGAGCCAACAACGCTCGATTTGGAGATCACGATTTCGGTCGCGCTCGCAGCGATCGCATAGGCGCCCGAAGCCGCCATGTCGTTAACGAACGCGATGACGGGCTTCTGATCCCGGGCCTTCACGACCGTCTCCACGATCCCGCTCATCCCGAGGGCCGAGCCGCCCGGGCTGTCGATATCGAGGATGATCGTGTGGATCTCCGGGTCGGCCGCCGCGTCGCTGATCTGCGCGGCAAGCCCCTCGTAGGAGACGAGGCCGCTCGACGCCCCGATCCACGCGCCCCGGTTCACGAGGGTTCCGATGATCGGGATCATCGCCACCCCGTTGACCGCCCGGCTCATCCCCCTTTCGCGATCCTCGCGGCGGAAGCTGCCGATAAACTGGCTCGCCTCCGGGCTGACTGACGGGGGCCGGTCCAGTCCGACCCGGCCGGCCAGAACGTGACCGATGATCTCCGCCTTGCCCGGGTGCAGGAGAAGGGGTTGACCGAAAACCTGCTGCGCGATCCGCGTCAGGGTCGGCCCCTCCGCAGCCGGGATGAGTTGATCGTTCTCGTTCGTCATCGGATCATTCCTCCTGCGCGCGTTGCGTATCGACGAACGCGCTTTCCTTGGGACGCCGCGCATCGGTCCTCGTAGTCCCGGATCAGGCGCATAAGCGCCTGCGCGTCCGCCTTGTGATAGATGACCTGCTGCTGTGCGCCGTTCGGGCCGCCCTGAAAGTTGACGGTCTGCGCCGCCTGACCGGCGACGATCTGCGCATAGACCTGCCGCAGGGCCACGGCCGTCGCGCATGGATCGTCATCATTGAGCGTCAGGGTCATCGTCGGTCTCCTTCGTGTCCGCGCGATCAGGCAGAGCCGCAACCGCCTCGGACGGATCGGGCAGGCTGTAGCGGGTTCGCATGGCGTCCTCTCGGCCGCGCTGCTCCATGACGTCCTCGATCTCGACCCCGAGATCGTTGGCGATCATTTCGTCGGACATGACGCCCATTTCACGCCACGTCTGATGC
Organism: Loktanella sp.; assembly: GCA_020201155.1. Lineage (GTDB taxonomy): Bacteria > Pseudomonadota > Alphaproteobacteria > Rhodobacterales > Rhodobacteraceae > JAIVHI01. Next base: position 18,986 of record JAIVHI010000171.1, read on the forward strand.
GCCTTCGCGGTCTTGAGATCGTCCGCCGTTGGCTTTGGTGTCCCGCGCCATTCCGCCCGGCAGGCTGCGTATCGGTTGGCGTTGAAGCCGTCGATCCCGCCCGGGAAGGGGATCGACCCGATCTCGATCTCCTCCTCAAGCCACGCCTCATAGGCCGCCTGACAAAAGGGCCGGATGATGTTCGACCGGCGGTAGGACGTGATCTTGAATATCTCGCCCGTCGCCATCCGCACCGAGGAGTAGGTCGCGCCGGCGTAGTCCCCCGTCGCGCTCTCGTAGGTCAGGCCGAGGCACCGCGCGATCTCCCGAAGCAGATGCGAGGAATAGGCCTTGTAGTCCGCGCCCGGGTTGTCGTTCGTGTGAAACTTCATCTCCTGACCGGGGAACAGGTGGCTTAGTCGGCCGTTGATCCCCACGTCGAGCGTTGCCCCGTCATAGTAGCCGCCCACGGCGTCCAGATACGCCTCGACGGGGCTGACCCCCTCGACGCTCGCCTTCGCCTGTTCCTGCGGCGTGAGAAGGCCCTGCATCAGTTCTTCGGTCGGCTCGTCGCCCGTGATCGTGACCGCGAACAGGGCTTGGACAATGCTCGACATGAGCGTTGCGTCCGCAAGCTGATCGAATTGACGCGCGACCTGCAACGCCGGGGTCATCGGGCTGATCCCGCGGTAGCTGCCCGGGGCGCCGTCGAATATATGCACGACCCGGGGGCGGCCGACGCGATCCCGCGCGCGAACGCGGAAGTCCACCGTCCCGAGATACGGATCCTCGCGGGTCGCGAGATATCCAATCGGCATCCCGTCGCGATCCGTGTAAACGCCGTTCACGAGACGGTTGTGAAGTTCTGTCTTACGCGAAAGGCGTTGTGGTGGCAGAACCCGCACTTTCGTTCCATAAGCGCCCCACGGGCGCCGGCGGAATGGCAACTCCGCGAGGACTTCCCCGGTAGCAAGCCACCCGCGGAACGCCGCCGCCTGCATCTGACCGAAGGTCCGACGCCCCTCGATATCGCACTCCGTTGGCGTCCGCGCCCAAAGCTGAAACCGGCGCTCGACCCTGCGCGACCATTCGCGCGCCTGATCGTCGGTCATGCCGATGGCGTCCGCCTCGGGCGACGCCTTGAGGCGAAGCCCCTCGCCAACCGTGTTCGCCACCGCCTGATCGACCGCGCCGGCGATCCACCCGTTATTGTGGACGAGATCAAGGGTGCGGGCCGCCGCCTTCTCCCACGCCTCCCCAAGTTCCTCGTTTGCGTCGCGAAGCGCGGGGTTCCAACCGGCGAAGGTCACGCCGCGCCCGCCGCGCATGTAGGACGCGGCCGGCCGCCCCGCCTGACCCGGGCTGCTGCCCGGGGCGGGAACGCCCTTGTCGCTTGTGGAGAATAGTCCACGAACCCTGTCGAGAAGCGTCATTTGCTCACCTGTTCAATTTGCTGCCGCGGTTGGCAAATCGCGACCGCCTGTTGCTGCCGCCGCCCCCACCCTTTGTCAGGGCAGGGGCAGACGGCTCCCCGGGAGCGGATGCTTCGACCCCATCCGCCGCCGATGCGGGAGCCACGCTCCCGGGAACCGTTGTGTCCTGATCGTCGTCGTCCTTGGCGGGGGCGTCCTCGATCTCGCTCGGATCGGGGATGCGTTGGACGTTGAACGAGTAGCCCATCGCCGCCGCGATGGCCTCGCAGTCGAGCCAGTGGTTATCCCGGGATCGCCGCAGCCATTGCGGCTTGCCCTCGACCACCACCCGAGCCTCGCTTGTCAGTTGGCGGGCGTAGTCCTCCGTCACGTTTTGCGGGATCAGGAGCGCGCCCGGCTTGTCCACCGGCGTCCGGAGACGGGCCATGATGAGAGACTTGAAGAAGTCCGACGATAGCCACACGAGGTTGATCGAATACTTCGATGCCTTGCCGTCCTGCTTCACCTCAATTCGGCTCGTCCGATACGGCGGGTTCTGGACGTCGCGCCCCTTCGTCGGGAAGCAGAGCCATGACATGCGACGGCAGTATTCGTAAACCTTGTGCTCCTCTCCCCCCTCCGATTTGTTCGGGCGGAAGCCGCTGTCGATCCCGGCCCGCTCAATCTGCCATCCGTCAATAGGGGTCATCAGCAAGTCGGTGAGGGCGTTCCACACCTCGTCCTGATCGGTCGGCCCGTATAGCTGCCCGTAGTCCACGAGCCATGACGTCCCCCGCGCGCCGAAGGCCCGGACAACGTAGTAGAGGCTGAATTTCTGCACGTCGATCCCGGCGACCAAGCGATACGTTCCCTCGGGGATGCAGCCGGTCGCGATCACGCCGCGCCGCTCCATGACCTCCTGCCATTCGGGCACGTCCCCGCTTGCGGTCAGGGCGTAGCACTCGCCGAAGTTGGCGTTCATCGACGTTTGCATCCGGTCGTGATCGCCCGACGCGAGCGCCGTCAGATAGCTTTCCGCGCGCTGACCGAACGACACGAACGGAGAGCAGAGACCGCTTGTCCAGTAGGAGATCGTTGAAGCATCCGGCGGATCACCCCGAACGATCGCACCCGCGTCCCCCAAGATGACCCGCTGACCCGGCGCGACCATCGCGCCGTTTGCGTTAAGCCACGTTTTGTCCTCCTCGGTGTGGACGCCGCCGCATCGCGGGCACTCGACCCACGCATCCCTGCGGGCCTGCGTGGGCGAGGCGCCCTTCGGCCACCCGAGTTGCTTGAACCGGGGGATGAAATACTCGCGGCAATGACGGCAGGGCCACGCCCAATGATGCCGCGTCCCCTGCTGCCATAGGCTCCATATCGGGCTTTCGACGTCCTCGGGATCGGCCGGCTCCCAAAACTCCAACCCTGTTTCTTCATCAACTCGCGACAAGATCAGCCCTCTCGAAGGGGTGGACGTGACCCCGGTAACGAAGTCGGCGAAGGTTTCACCCCGGGCCTCGACGAGGCCGAGAACGTCCCCCTGACCGCGGACGTTCCCCATCATTTCGTCATACTCGTCGATCAGGGCCAACGCCGCCGGATCGGACTTGAGCGCCGTCGATGACCCGGCGTGGGCGAGGCGGACGCGGACGCCTGCGATCCGCTTTAGCGTTTGCTTCATCCGGCGCCCGCGAACCAGTTTGTTCTTGAGGGTCAGGGCGTCGTCGAACAGGGACATGAGCCGCGGCTCAAACTGATCGGTCAGGAATTCGCGCGACGGGCCGACATAGATGATTGGCGCCGGGCGCTGATCGAGCCGCGCGCCGATGACGTCTAGCATCGTCTCGGTCTTGCCCGACTGCGCGGACGTGACCGCGACCACACGGCGCGAGGTTCCGTTGTGGATCGCCGCCCCGAAGGGGACGTGATAGGGCGTTAGCCACGGGTCTCGAGGCCCGGGCAGGCCGGTCGTTTCGGGGTAGATGCGGTTCCGGGCCGCCCATTCGGCGGGATCAGCCTTCTCCGATGGTGTCCAGATCGACGCTACCAGTGCGAAGTGCCTCGCCGCGTTCTCCGATCTTTTGAGCAAGTCGTTGGAAGATTTCATCAATGGCGGCCTCCATTGCGCGGCGGGTCTCGAGGTCGCGGGTCAGGCGGGCGGGCAGGCCCGCGAATTCTGCGCGGGCGCTTTGCGCGATCTCGGAGGTGATCATCAGGCTGTCCTCGACGGGGATCAGCTTACGGGCGCGCTCGGCCGTCCGGAGTTCGATCTCCCGGGTGCGCGCCTCGGTGGCCTTCGTCGCGGTCGCGGATTTTGTGGCTTCCGTCAGCTTGCTTTCGTAGTAGGCGATCACGCCGCGGATCAGATTGACCGGCATATACTCGCCGCGCTTCTCCTGATGGATGAAGCCGTCGCGAACAAGCCCCCTGATCCACATATCGGATTTCTGAACGAGGGCCGCGGCCTGCGGTAGGGTAAGTCGTTGTCCCGCCTGCTGTTTTTCCGGCTCGCTTGCCATTATTTTGCTCTCCCCGCTTCCCTTTCGTAGGCAGATCGCCTATGTGTCTAACACGCCCCGGACGAAGGGGGCAAATTCCACGGAGGCAAACATGACGACGACCACCAAACTATCGAAACTCAAGGCCGCCGCCGCCGCCGGGGACTGGCCGCTCGCGCTCCGGATCGCCGCTCGCTTTCCGCAGCTTGGCGACCACAAGGAGGCAATCGTCAGAGCGCACGAGGCCCACGCCAACGCCCGCTTCTACAGGCAGCTTGGCAAAGACCCCGACGCCCTGATCGCCGAGGGCATCGACGCCCTCAAGACCCGCTACGACCTGACCTAAACCCAAATCCACGGAGACACGACAATGACCAATCTTTCCGCAATCCAAATCGCCAAGCTGACCGCCATGATCGAGGGCGGGGGCCACAAGCGCAGCGCCACCAAGGACAAGGCCATCGCCAAGCTGACCGCGGCGCTCGCCGCCGCGGATCGCGCCGACCTGATCGACGCGATCATGGCCGCCCCCGACTTCGACGCCGCCCGGGCGCTGATCGCCGCCCCGACCCCGAAGGCCGAGGAAGCGCCGATGCCGTCATGGGCCAAGAACCTCGACAAGGCCGCGTCCATTGCCGAGGGCCGCAAGAACGGAGACCTTCCGCCGGCCCCCGCGCCGAAGCCCAAGGCTGACCCGGCCCCCGCGCCGGCCGACCGCGAAATCCTGAACGGGACGCCGCTGCCGAAGCCGACCACCAAGACCCGGATCATGCTCGACATGATGCGCCGCCCGGAGGGCACGACCCGCGAGGAGATCGTCAAGGCCGGCGGGATCGACGTCACGCTTGCCGGCTACCAGAAGGAATGGGCCGACAAATACGGGCTGAACCCCGTCACCAAGAAGGAGGGCCGCGTCAAGAGATACCTCCTCGCCTGATCCCGTCGCCCCCGCCTGACCGCGGGGGCGATCCTTTTCATCCCTTCACGGAGACAAACCATGAGACCACAGACAATTCCAAGGCCCGGAACCTCGAACCGGATCACCTTCGATCTGATCAGCCGACCCGGGGGCGCGATCCGTCAGGACGTCTATGACGCCGGCGGGAACCGCAATTTCACCGAGCATCACCTGCGCGCGTGGGCTGATCTCGCAGGGAGGCGGCTTCGCATGACGCGCGACCGCAACCCGGCATACAACACGAGGGTTCACCGATACATCATCGAGTGAACATCAGGATCGGCCCCCGCCTGATCGCGGGGGCCGATCAGGTTTACGCCGGCGGCGCCCATCGCTTCGAGGCCGATCCGTCGCCAACCTTCTCCCCGAGCAAGATGTATTTCGGGGTGCCCCGATCCCCCTTCTTCTCCGTCTCCCGATACCCCGCCTCAAGGGTCTGATCCGTGACCTGCGCGGGCGGAAACTCCCAATGCGGGTTCCGTTCGAAGATTTCCGGCATCGGCTCCCCGGTCACGAGCGCCGCGGTCATAAACTCGCGCGCATACTCGCACACGGTCTGGACGTGCGCCGGCTGATCGCCGCCAAGGAAGTGGCGGAATTCAACGGTGTCCTGCTTATGCAGCATCAGGAAATTGACCGCGTAGCGGGTCGCCTGCAACGGGCGATACTCGCCCGCCTTGTTTAGCATGTGGCGCCGGAAGAAGTCCTCCGCGGTCGTCGCCGCCATGATCTGTTGGACGCGCCACTCGGGCGGCATGACCGTCCCCACGTTGATGTAGCGCCAGTTCCGGCCGCCCTTGTCCGCCGCCTTGAATTCGGGCGTGGCCTCGATCCGGTAAACCTGATCGCAGACCCATTCCGTCCAACGCTGCGAATACTCGAACGCCCGGATCAGCGCGCGCAGATCGTCCCGCAGCCCGGGCACCCGAATGTGCGCGTGAAGGGTGCTGCGATAGTTGACCGCCGCCTCCGGGAAGGCCCGGAGGAAGCCGGCGAAGATTTCCGCCTGCTCCTCGGGCGTCCCCGTGGGATACGTGTTGATCTCGCCGCCGAGCGGGTTCTCCCACCACGTCGCCGTCCCGTCGCTGTTGACGCTGCCGACCTCGGACGTGATGTAGCACCGATCAAGCGCCGGCGCGGATCGCCGGTCGAAGTCCGACATTTCCGCCTCAACCCCGAACGTCCACTGATCGGGATCAGCAACCGCGCGCCGGCCCGATCCCGGGCGGACGTCCGACTGCCGAACCCCGACGCACCAGAGCAAGTCCCCGGGCCGCACGAATTCCATGCACTTCGCCTCGTAGTGCGGATCGAGTTGGATATCGCCGAGCCGCGCCTCGACCGCCTTGTGGTAGTCATGCGGCGACGTGACAATCTCCACCAAGTCCCGCCACGCGGACGGGGCGAAGGCGTCGAGGCGCTTCGTTGGATCAGCCCCGACGACGACCCCGAGAACCGGGATCGTAAGGCCGGCGTCGATCAGCCCCCAAAGGATCCCGGCGAGCGACATGCCCGACCCGACCGGGACGACGATGCGCTCGACCCCCTCGGGGATATCGCGGACCTGCGCGCGGGTCTGCGTGACCGCCTCCTCGCATTCCATCCCGAAGGGGATTTCCACCCACCCGCGCTCGGCCGCGTCCTCGCGCGCCCGGGCGATGATCACGTTGTTGTATCCCGCCTTGTGCTGCACGACCTCCGCGCCGGCGGCCTTCGCCGCCCGGACCTCGGGCGATAGTTCTCCCTGCGGCGTGTGCGCCCGGCACGGGATGCCAAGACGCTGCGCGATGTGTGCCACGATGTTGACCTGCGGGCTTGCCCGGCTTCCCGCCGTGACCAAACCGGGCGCTCCCTGCGATAGCGCCGCGCACGTCCGGGCCTTGCCCCCGGGCGCCCCGGCAAACGTCCAGAGATCGTCACGTTTCGCCCACACGTCGCCGTGCTGCTCGATTGGGGTCAGATCGGGCGTGAAGTCCGCCAGATCGGGGCCGGCATCCGCCGGATCGTCGCCGTCCTCGTCCGCCTCGTCGGGATCGTCGCCCAAGGGGAAACTGACCGCCCCGATCTCGGCCGCGGCCCGCTTGGGATCGCCCTTGCAGAACACAAGAATGTTCTGGTGCGTCTTGCCGACCTTCCGGCTCGAGTTGAATTGCTTGCCGATCCTGACCGGCAGGCTCCCCGCCGGGGTCACGAGGATGATCTCGTTGTAGTATTCGAGGCCGGCGTCGCGGAACGCAGCGATCGTATCGGCGACGAAGTTCCGGTAGCCACCGGGATAGGGGGCGCGGACCTCGCCGACGACAAACGCGGCGAAGCGGTCGTCGCGCAGGCGCGCGACCGAGCGCGCGATGATCTCCCGATACGCCGCGAGGAATTCGGGGTAGTCCATCGCGCTGATATCGCGTGGATCCTCGCTGTAAACCTCGAGATCGGCATACGGCGGGCACGAGAAAACGAAGTCCGCCTCGAAGCCCTCGGGCAGGAGTTTGTCCTGATCGAGGCTGTCGCCCGTGATCCAGATCGGCGCCGGGGCGTCGTCCTCGCAGATATCGTCCCCCTGCTTCCGGTTTGCCTCGACCTGCTCCTCGCGGAGTTCGATCCCGGTGTATTCCCGGCCGACGCCCGACGCGACGACCCCGCGAACCGATCCGCCGGCGAACGGGTCCAGAACCTGACCGCCCGGCGGGCTGAACCACCGATACATCAACTCCGAAAGGACCGGATCGAAGATCGACGTGCCCGAGGTGGAGAGGTTCGGCACGTTGTCCGTGCGCGGCGTGTAGTGGTCGCGGATGAATTCGGTTGTGGTGAGCGTCCGCCCCTCCCGCTTCTCCGCCTCCCGCTTCTGCTCGTAAAAGCGGGGATCAGCCCCGGACGGGGACGGCATCAGGACGCCCGACTTCTTGTAGGGCGTCCGACCCTCGCCGCGCATCAAGTCCTGACCGAACGCCGCGGCCGGGCGCTTGCCGTTGCTCATCACCGACTGCTGCCCGGAGTTCGCCCGGGCAAGCGGCTCGGGCGATCCGCCCGTCGCGGCGGTCTCGCCCCGGCCAACCTCCGACCGGATGCCAAGCGCAAGCCACGCGCGCTTGCGCTCAAGCCACCAACCCTCGCGGGCGTTCAGGACCGAGAAGGGGACGACCCCAAACTCGCCCGCAAGCGACTTGCGCGCCTCCGCCTTGTTCGCCTGATCCCCGTCGCCGGCCTCCGTCGCCTCCGACGCCGCGCTGCTGATGATCGCGTTCAGATCGTCCGCCACAAAGCCCATGTCGAAGGCGAGACGCGGATCCTCGGTCAGGCCGAGATCGGTCAACTCGAATTCAAGAAGCGCGTTGTCCCACTGGCTCGTTTCCCCGAGCCGGTTGTCCGCGATGCAGTAGGCGCGAACCATGTCCTCGGTCCACCCGCGCGCGACCATCACCGGCACCTCGGAGAAGCCGAGGCGCTTGGCCGCTTCTAGCCGGCCGTGACCGGCGATGATCATCCCCTCCTCGCTGATCAGCATCGGGATCGTGAAGCCGAAGCGACGCATCGACCCCATGATCTGCTCGATCTGCTGCTCCGGGTGCATCCGGGCGTTGCGGGCGTATGGCTCAAGATCTTCCACCGCCCACATTTCGATTTTCGTGGCGGGCCACTGATCGGGGGCGGCGGGGGCGTCGTTGTCGTGATTCTTCATCGGGGTCTCCTGTGCGGCGGTCAGATCAGGACGGTGCGGCTTGCCCCCTTCCTGAGATTGTCTGCGGCCCATAGCGGTTGCAGATTGGTGAGGTGATTGACCGCCCGGGCCTCGGCCTCGTCGGTCAGATCGAATTGGTAGAGCGGTCGGATATGGTCGATGTGGATATCGCCGGCCCACACCCGCTCCCATGTCATGCCCTTGGTGAATTGCCGCTCGATGTGGCGGCGTAGATCGTCAAGCGTGAAGCCGAGGCGCTCGCATGTGTGCGACGTCCGGTAGAGCCGAAGCGCCCGGCGTAGGCGCGTTGCAACCTGCCTGACCCGGCGCTTGGCCTTCGGGCTGTTGCGGAATTCAATATCGGCGTGGGTCCATGTCGGCGGGCGCTTGCCCCAATGCCGGCAGCGATCCGAGCACCACTTATGGTGCGGGAGCGTCGCGTGGAACACAGCGCCGCACCAACCGCAGGCCGTGTGCCTGATCGGCGCGGGGTCTCGCCGCCTTTGCGGGGGACGCCGCTCGGCCACCTCTCGCGCGCGCTGATCCCGACACGCATCAGAGCAATATCGCGGGGTGCCGCCCCGCCCGCCGGGGCGGCCGATCCGCACCCCGCAGCACCGGCATAGGTTCTCTCTCTCGGCGCGCGACTTGCGCCGGCGGGCGCGGCGCTTTTGCTCCTTCCGCTTCGGTCGGCATTCCAAACAGGCGACGTGCAGACGCCCACGCGAATTCTGCTCCTCGACCGCCCCGCAATCTATGCAGGTGAAAGTCTCCGCTTTGCGGTCGGCTGATCCGGCGTCGTCCATGCCCCCGGTGTTAGCGACCCCCGCCGGGTTGGCAAATCCTCTCTGCCCTCACACCGAATAGAACCGGCCGGGAAAAAACGAGAAAACCCGGGGAATATCGGGCGCAGCGTTGCCCGCGTCGCGCAGGCCACGCAGACGGTCCCTATCGGGGAGGGGGGGGAGGGTCGCCCCCACGAGCGCCCTGATTTCTCGCCGTTTGGCGGGGCCACTGATCGGGTTATATCGGCGCCCCTGATTGTGCGTGGCTGCGCTGTGCGTTGATCGTTGCGGGGGGATGGGCGACGCCCGGACGCAGGGAGGAGGATAGCGCCCGGACGTCTGACCCGCTGCCGCCCCACGGGGGGTGGACGACGCGGGGATCGGGGGGATCAGCGCGCGAGGATGCGGGTCAGTTCGTGCATGGCACGTTTGTTGACGTCATCCAGTTTATCCTCGAAGGCTTTGATGCTCGCGTCCTTGATCATTTCGCGGGGGATCGACGGGCCGAACATTCGCTTGATGGGTAGCCGTCCCTCTCCCTCGCGCTTGAACACGTTTCCGCCGAGCGATCCGACGATAAACGCTGATGGGAAGCGTTGGCTTTCGCCCCACACCTTTGCGCGCACACCGTAGCTGAATTGCTTGGGCTTGAAGTGGACTAGGCCGAGGTGATTGCCGGTGGCCTCGATTGTTGCGGTCAGGTTATCGCCGCGCGGGCCTTCGAAGCGTGTCTGTTTCGAGACCGTCGCGGATCGGATTGACGTCTGCTTTCGGAGTGCGCGTTTGACGGCGGTATAGGACTTCCGGCCTTCGTGATTGAGCGCCCTTCGGAAGGCTGTTTTTGCGTCCCGTTCCCCGACGCGGAGCATGGTGGCCTCGAAGCGCACCCGGGTCTGATCGAGGTCTCTGATAACGACCGACGCCATAGGTGCCTCCGGTTGGAATTGAGCGCCTCTTGGCGCGACCTTTGGGGATCGGATTTGTCGCGCCTCAAGCGCGAGAAATTCCGATCACTTCCCTATCTCTATAAGAGAGACGTTTGTTCTCTATCCCCTCTTACCTCTAAGCTAGTCCCCTGTTAGCCGGGGTGTGTCTCCGGGGCGGCTTGGGGCCGCCCTTCGACACCCCCCTAGCGGGGGGAGTAAGGCGCATCGTTCTGAGGGAGGGAAATCCGCGCGAGGCGTGGCTCGAATGTGAAAGGCAAATTGTTTCACCTGTAAAGTCACGTTTTGTTTCAGTTTGCGACGCCGGGGGAATTCGATATTTGATTTCAAGGACGTGGATGCGTTTGGATTTTTGCGCTCGGGGTTTTGTCCCCTGACATTTGCGGCGGGGCGTGATCGGCGATCAGCCGACGATTTTCTTCCGCTCGGATATCGCTCCGCGCTTGCACAAATCGGCATATCGCCTATGTAGGAAGGGAGCGCGGCGGAATAGGCCGACGCGCCATTCCACGGAGACGCCACAATGAACCGCTACACTGTCTTTTCAAATCGCGACGCCTGCGACAATCCCTTTTGGACCGTTTGGGATCGCGTCGCCCGGGCCACAATCGGAGAATGGCACTACGTCAAGGCCGACGCAATGGCAGTCTCGGCGCGACTGAATGAGGGCAACGAATACTGCTGCTAACGCCCGCCTGATCCCCCACCCCATTCCACGGAGGCACCACAATGCGAGACGATATCGAAAACCGCTTCATCGGCATCATCATGGAGAATGACGGGCGGGCCATTTACCGCGATCCGTCGCGCCCATTCAACTATGAGGTCGATATCATCCGGAAGGTCATCGGGGGCCGCGCGCTTGTCCTATGGCCGAACAAGACCACAAGCGAAGTCCTGATCGCCCACCTATTCCCGCGCACCGAGATCGCCTGATCCCCCACCCCTATCTCCCGAAAGGAGACCGCCTCATGGCCTTCCAATTCCCCCGCTCCAATTCCCGCCTCGCCGAGCATATCACGCCGGCGGTCGAGGACGCCCTCGCGGAATGGCGCCGGCTCCCGACCCGCACCGAGGCGGCCGTTCAGGCGCGCAACTTCTTCGCCTCGACGACGACCGGGGCCACCGGCGTCTATTCGGTCTGCCTTCTCGCGGACGATAGCGTGGCGCTCTGCCGCTTCGGGGTCCGCCGGCACTTTCGCGTCATCTGGCGCTTCGGCCGCGGGGACTGATCCCGATCCCCATCGCCGCGCGGGGGATCGCGCGCGGCATCACTCCACGGAGACCAACCATGACCAAGACGACACCTGACTTCCAAGTATGGGGCCTTAACGACCTCGGGGACATATATCTCGCCGACGCGGACACCGCCGGCGAGGCCCGGGCGTGGATCGCCCGCTACGTCCGCCACGGGGATTGGGGAGGCCACGAAGGCTTGGCGATCCTGACCGCCCAAGGCGACCACGTTGAGACCTATTGGCCGCGGGAGGATGCGGCATGAGCCGCGCGCCCCGCCCCCTGACCACCTACGACATATTGGACGGCATCGCGGCGCTGATCGCGCGGATCGAGGCCCATCAGCAGGAGTATGGAAGATGACCGACGACAAATGCTTTTCCGTTCCAGAGATCAACGCATGGATGGACGAGCACGAATACATCATGGCGTCCGACCTGATCAGCACCGCCGCAGGCTTGTTCGGCGACGGGGACGGGGGCGAGATAGGCACGAACCCTGAGTATGAGCGGGGCCAGATCGAGTTGGTCCTCAACTTCATGGGGTGGTCGTCGGACGACCACTACGACGAGGTCCGGGCCGCAATCGTTGCCTATGCCACCGACAATCGCGCGCCCCCTCCACCAACACCCGGAGATCAGAGGGCGACCACCTACACGATCACTATCGCCTTCGACGTCGATGCGGACGACCTGCGCGAGCCGGCCGAGCGCCTGACCGGGGAGCCGTCGCGCGGCCCGCAGGGCGATCTCGTCTCGCTGATCCAGAGCGCGCTCTACGACGACGACAACGGCCCGTCACTGGCCGGGCAATTCACCGTCATCACGTCGCACGAGACGCCCGGGGGCGATCCGGCGCCCGGGGGCGATCCCACGCCGTTCGCCTTCGCGGAGGGCTTCGATCAGCCCGAGGGCGATCTGACCCCCGAGGGCGTATGCCCGCCGTTCGTCGTTTTCGTCCCGTCGATACAGGATCACATGCCGATCCTGTTCGGGACGAAGACCGAGGCCGAGACGATGGCACGCATCCTATGCGCGACGAAGGGCTGACCGGACGGGCGGGGGCGATCAGGCCCCCGCCCGGATAAACCCCCGAAATACTTCACCGAGGGGCTTCCTTTCATAGGCATATTGCCTATGTATGAGGGGAGGGGACGGATAGGCCGCCCCCGCCGATCCACGGAGATCAGACCATGACCATGAACCGCTACGACATTCAATTCTACAACCGCAACACGGGCGAGCAGATCGCCGCCCGCAACATCGTCGCCGAGAACGGCGATACCGCCGTCAGGGAAGCCCGCGCCAACGACCTCCGGACGGTCAACTGCATGATCCTGAGCATCACGAATTGGGGAACCCAATTCATCACCTAACCCAACCCGCCCGGGCTGATCGCCCGGGCACATTCCACGGAGATCAGACCATGACCAAACCCATGACCCTCGACCAAGCCCGCGCCCGCTTTAAGGAATTGACCGGGAAGCCCCCGCACGGCAAGCGCGGCGCCCCCTCGATCATCGCGGAGATCGAAGTCCTTGAGGAGAAGCAGGCCGCCCGCGAAGCCGAGCGCGAAGCCGAGCAGGCCAAGCGCGCCGCCGAGCAGTCCGCGCGGGACGCCCGGGCCGCCGCCCGGGGAAGCCTTCGGGCCGCCGCCGATCTGCGGGGCGCCGAGCGCGATCAACTGGACGACGACGAGCAATTCCTCGCCTTCGTCGCCAAGCGCATGCAGGGACGCCTCGACGGCTTCTCGGAAACCATCGAGGCATTTGTCGAAAGCCTGCGATCCGACCCGGCCCACGCCCTCAAGTGGTCCTCGGGGATCTTCACCCTGACCGCCGAGCATCAGATCGCAGAGCAATTCCGCCACGCATTTGAGGAGGGAGCGTCGCTCGATCAGCTTCGCGACATGGCGCTCCGGAACACGATCAGGGCCGCCCGCTACCCGGCGAGCAGCACAAGCGCGCAGTCGAACGAATTGGAGGGGGCCATCGGCGCCGCATGGGCCGACCTGTCCGAGCGCCTTGCCGCGATCTGATCGCCGGGAAAAGAAAAGCTGCACGAGGGCTTCAACTGATCGGCAGATTGCCTATATGTATAACAGAGGCGGCGGATAGGCCGGCGCCCCTGATCCACGGAGACACGACAATGACCAACACCACCATGATCACCCGCATCGCCGCCGCCCTTCGCGCCGGGGACGTCATGGACCTCGACGCAATGGCGAGCATGGTCCACGACCTTCTGATCGACGAGACCGAGCGCGCCGCATGGCTCGACATGATCGAGGCGAGCATGGAAGCAATCGACCTGCAATCCTGATCGCCCCCACGCCCCCGCCCGGGCATCCCGCCCGGGCACATTCCACGGAGAACCACCATGAAAACCACCATCGAACATTCTGTCGTCCGCGTCGCCGACGACCTGCACAGCGCATGGCTGCACATCGCCGGGCCGAGCGGGTCCACGGCCTATCATGTCGGACACTCCCGCTACCCCGATATGGCTATGACCGACGCGATCCGCGCCGCCCATCGCATCGCTGAAATCCTCGACGTCGCCGGGGCCGAGCGCGAGATCGTCGCGGCCGGATACGAAGGCTACGAGGCCGCCTGACCACCCCCCGCCCGGGCATCCCGCCCGGGCACCATTCCACGGAGACCACCATGAAACAGATCGACCGCCTTCACCGCGACCTCAACGCCTTCTTCACCCCGCGCGCCGGCCGCGCCCGGCCGACCGCCTCGACGACATGGATCGCCCGGCTCCCGGACGGCCGCGAGCACGTCATCGAGCGCCGACACGAGCGATCCACGGGCCGCTCGGCCTTCCTTGGCCTGCGCCCGGACGGGGGCACCTACGAGACGAGCCTGCGCGACGTGAAGGCATTTATGACCCGGGAGTTCCCCGGCGTCACCTTCACCCGCAGGCATCCGAAAGCCTGACCCATAGGCCGGGCGCGATCAGGCGCCCGGCTCTCCGCCGGCGGGATTTATTCCGAAATACTCCCTCAAGGGGCTTCCCTTCGTAGGCAGATTGCCTATGTATGAGGGGAGGGGACGGGATAGGCCCACCCCGCCGATCCACGGAGACACGACATGAAGATCGCATTTCTCATCAAAGACGCCGAAGCCGCAGTCTATGCCGTCGAGGCCGCTGTCAGCCTTTCGGACGCCGCCGCCGCAGGCGATATCGCCGGGATCACGATCAACCTGATCAGCCTTCTCGGATGGACCAAGAACGCAATGGGCCTCTGATAGAGGCCCACCACCACGGAGAGACAACCATGACCATGATCATCCGCCTCAAGATTTGGTGGGACACCCTGCCATTCCTTCGCCGCGCGCTCGCCGCATGGGCCGCCGCCATCCTTCTCGCCCTGATCGTCGCACAATTCGTGCGCTGATCCCCATCCACGGAGACCACGACCATGACCACGAGCATCAAGATCAAGCGCGCAATGGACACCTACGATTTGAGCGTCAATGACGTCCTGATCGCCTCCTTCACGGACGGTCCGTTTCAACGCCGGCTCCTGATCGAGGCCGCCCGCATGGCCGCCCGGATGCGGATGGAGGATGAGATCATCCTCGACATGACCCTAGAGCGGATCAAGCAACTCAAGGCCGCATGGCCCGCCATTGATCAAGACTTGACCTTTGACGACGCCGCCGGCTACCGCGCCGTCGCCCCCTGATCGGGCGCCGGCCGAAAAGAAATGCTGCGCAAGGGCTTCCACTGATCGGCAGATTGCCTATGTATGAGACACGGGGGCGGATCGCCCGCCCCCCCCTGATCCACGGAGACACAGCCATGACCAAGATCGCAACCTTCTCGAACGGCACCACGGACGCCTACAACGGCCACCGCGACGTCACGGCCGCATGGGCCATCATCCGCAAGAGCGACGGGAGCCTGATCGCAAGCGGGCACAGCCTTGACCGGGACCGCGCCGCCGGGACCGCCGCCGGCAACCTTCCCTACGTCTGCCACGGCTACGGCCCGCTCCTGCCGACCCGCGCCTACCCGGGGATCGAAAAGACCCTGCGCCGCTGCGGATACACCGGCCCGCGCAGCACCGCCGCAATGACGGCATGGGCGCGCGAGCAGAACGCCGCCCGCCGCGCCCTGATCGAGGCGGATCACACCGTCGAGATCATCAACCTCTGACCCATCCCGCCCGGGCCGCCGCGCCCGGGCACAACCACGGAGACAAGACCATGCACGACAAGCACAGCATCCTCGCCATATACGCCCCTGATAGCTGCGACCTCTATCTCGCGAGCGAGGAGATCATTCGGCACGTCATGGACGTGTCGATGACCCGCGGGGCACACGCCCGCCTCGACGAGGCCATTGACCGGACGACCGCCATCGCCCGGGAGACCGCGCCGGCCGGCTACACGCTCGCCGCGACGCTCGCCATCCGCGCCAAGGATGATGGCTACGCCGCGACGATGGCGCGGGTCAACTTCGGAACCCCGGGCGTCCCGGCATGATCGACGCCTTCGCCATAGACCTTGATCCCCCGGCGCTGATCGTCCCCGCCCGCAAAGGGCGGGGACGCGACCGCGGCCGGGGACGCGGGCGGGATGACTACCGCCCGCGTCGAGACTGGACGATCTTCGCCATCGGCACCGTCCTGATCCTGTCGGACGGCAGGGAGTGCGTTGTCGTCAGCGCCCCGCCGGCCGAGGCGATCTGCGAGGACGACCGCGGCAACCTCTGGCTCCTGCCTGACTGACCATCAACCGCCCGACCGGGCACAACCACGGAGAGACCACCATGACCGCCTATATTCTACGCATGACGACCGGCGCGCGCTTCGCCCCCAAGCCCGGAGCCGGATCATGGACGAAAGAACCGCGCCGCCGCGCACACCGCTTCGACAGCTTGGAAGCCGCCGAAAAAGCGCGCGCCGGATGGAACGCCTATTTCGCCGCAAAGGGCTTCGAGCCGCGTTGCGACGTGGAGCCGGTAGCATGACCGATCATGAGATCGTCCAGTCCCTTAACCGGCTCGCGCTCGCCGCGGATCGGCAGGGGCGCAACCGCTACGATCACCGCGCCTGCTTTCGGGAGGCCAACATCGGCCCCCGGGGCGACGATCTGCTTCCCCTCGTGCAGGCTTGGCTCAAGGGGATCCCGCAGTCCTACGTCGCCGCGGACGGGAAGCCCCGGCCGTTCCCGACGCTCGGGCACTACGCCGACGCCACGGACGCGACCGGGCACGACCTTGCCCGGTGCTATCGCCGCGCCCGCGCGATCCACGAGGGTCGATCCTGACCCCCCAACCGGCCCGGGCTGATCGCCCGGGCCACCATCCACGGAGAGAACCATGACCAACGAAAACCTGCCCGCGACGCTCCGGAAGCTGTCCGAGATCGTCGATGAATACGACACGAAGCGAGCGGCGATCCCGGAGCGGCTCGCCGATCTCGGCCGGGCCGAGAAGGCTATCGAGACGGGCGCGACCATCGGCGGAACATTCACCCATTCGATATGGGGGCGCGGCGGCCGATCCGGCAGCACGAGCGAGCGAGACCTTGAGGCCGCCCTGCTGCGATCCGCGTGGAAGCACGTTTATGATGGGCTGCACATTCCGAAGATCGCCCCGGCGTCCGACCGCGCGCGGTATGATCAAGACCTCGAGAACCCACCGCCGTTCACCATCGACAATATCCGAGCCAACTTCGGAAAGTATCTGATGGACCCGCGCGAGCATATCCTCCGGGGCTTGGCCGAGGTATTCTCTGATCTCGACCCGGCGTTCCGCTCGCACACAAAGGTCAGGATCGGGGCGAAGGCCCTGCCGAAACGGATCATCCTGCATGGCTTCGGGGAATACTCGTTTTCGTCGTGGGGTCAGGAAAAACTCAAGGACACGCTCAACGCGATGGCGTCCCTTGAGGGGATGCCGCACGTCCACGCGGGCGACATATCCGAGATGACCCGAGAGGCCCGCAAGAGCGGCGAGGCGATGTGGTGGGGCGGACGGCTCAAGGTTTTCCGCAACGGCAACGCACACCTGTTCTTCGACCCCCACGCGCTGAACGTAGTCAATCGGGGGCTTGCCGAGTATTACGGGGACGTCCTGCCCGACACCCCGGACGAGAACCCGGATCAGCGCCCGGGGACCGATCTCGCCCGTGATCTGTCGTTCTACCGCACCCCGGCAAAGATCGCCGACATTCTCCTCGCGGAGGCGTATCCCCGCCGGCGCGACGGGACGATCACGATCCTCGAGCCGTCCTGCGGAGACGGGGCGATCCTCGACGCGATCAGGCGCTTCGCGGACGGCAACCCGCAGCAGAAGATCAGCGTCTATGCGTTCGAGTGCGACGCCGGCCGGGCGGCCGAGGCCCGGGCGAAGGGCTACCCGGTCAGGGTCTGCAACTTCCTCGAGACCGTCCCGACGCCCACCTTCGATTTCGTCCTGATGAACCCGCCGTTCTACGGAAAGCACTACCAGAAGCACGTTGAACACGCGCGCCGGTTTCTCAAGCCCGCCGGGGTTCTCTATGCGATCCTGCCGATCACTGCGGCCGAGGATCACGGCTTCGTCACGCGGCCCAAGTGGGGACGGGACGGATGGCGCGATCTCCCGGTCGGCGCCTTCGCGGAGAGCGGCGTCCGGATCAACACGGGGATCGCGCGCTTCTTCGCGCCTGACCGGGATTGAAAATAAATTCCGGCACCCGCTTGCATCAATAGGCAGATTGCCTATTGTAGAAACACGGGGCGAGGGGATCGCCCCACTATCCACGGAGCAACGACCATGAACATCGAACAGACCATCGCCGCCCTGACCGCAGCACAGGACGCGCTCGAAGCCCCCTGCGCCGCCTTCAAGGCCGCCCAACGGGCATACGATCGCAGCCGCAGCAAGAAGAACCGCGCGGCGCTGATCGCGGCACAGGCCGAATTCGACGCCGCCCTCGAGATCGTCGATCAGGCCTTCGCCGAATGCGACCGGGCCGAGGAGGCGGCGGAATTGGACGCCGCCGCCGCGCGGGCCGCCGCGCGGGCCGCCGAGCAGCCCTCGCTTTTCTAATTGCCCTCTGATGACCGGCCCCGGGCGGGCCGGCATTCAGAGCGCAGCCGCGCTCTACCACGGGCAATGACGCCCACAACCAACGGAGACGAAACTATGCGTAAACTTTTCATCACGACCGCAATCGCGGCGCTGTCCCTGTCCGGGGTCGCCTACGCTCAAGGAAATAGCGGGAACACCCCGCCCCCGTTTCAGGGCGGCGGCGGCGACGCGACCGCCACGGCCGGCGCTGCGGCCTCGGTCAAAAGCACGAACACGAACGTGAACCAGAACCGGCAGAGCCAAGGTCAGGGGCAGCTTCAAGGGCAGCTTCAAGGCCAAGGCCAGAACCAGTCGATGACGGGCGGCGGGGCCAACGTGAACATCAAGGACCGAAAGCAGGCTCCCGCCGTTGCGGCTCCGGGCTTCTCGTCTGGACACCCCTGCGGGATCGCCCCGGCGTCCTTCGGGATTTCGTTCATCGGCGGCGCGATCTCGGGCGGCGGTCAGGTCAGCGACGACGCCTGCCTGCTCGCGCAGATGGGATACACCGACGCGGCTATGTCGATGATCGCTTCGCGCAACCGGGACGCCTTCAACGCCCTTGAGCAGACCGGGCACATCGCCCGCACGGCCCCTGTCGCATCCGCCCGCTCGACCACGCGCCCGGTCGCATCCTACACGTCCTGCAAGATGCAGGATGACGGAGCGATCCGGGTCGGGGTCAAGGCCGGCTCGAACGACGCCATCAAGGCGCGCGCCGTCGCAGACTGCAAGGCCGCGCTCACCAACTAAGCCGGCCAC
>JAIVHI010000171.1:38516-55799 GCA_020201155.1 Loktanella sp.
GATCGCGCCCGGGAATGGCTCGACGAGTGCATGACCACTCTCGACGTCGAGATATTCGTCACCGACGCCGCGGATCACAAGGCCGCCGCCGCCGCGTTCCTGATCGCCTTCAACTCCGCCTTTGAGAAGGGAGCCTGACCATGACGTTTCACACGCAAAAACGCTCGGACCTGATCGCCCTCTGCGGCACCGATCCGATCCGCCTGCTCAACGCGATGGAAGCCGGGGCCGGGGACTGGGCCGCGGCGAACCTGCCCGGTCACATGCTCCCCGGGATCGCCCGCTACCTGATCCTCGGGGTCAGGCCCGGCAGCTTCCTTTGCGCCATGCTCACGAACGATCTTGGCGCGACCGTCCTGCGGGCGGACGAGGCAAACTTCGGGCGGATCGGGCTGTGGGTCAAATGGCTCCACAACTTCGCCCCGCCCCGGTCCTTCGGCGGCGAGGCTTTCATGCAGCGATGGGTCGAGACCGGCGGCCTGCGCGGCGGCTATGAGGATGACGGGGCATGACCCGGATCAGGACAGGGGGACTGCGGCGGCGAGACTATTTCGCCGCCGCGACCCGGATCGCCGAAACCTCGCCCATGTGGCTGCGCGCCCTGATCAGCCACATCGAGCGCGGCGGGGATAGCTACATGACCCCGCATCACATTCGCCTCTGCAAACTGGCTCTGCGCCGGGCCGGGGCGGACTACCAGAAGGAACCGAAACCATGAGCATCATTCCGAAAGTAACCGTCCCGCCTGATCGGCGCGGCCCGTGGCGCATCGAACGCTTCACGGTCATTGGCAATGACCTCCGCTCCGTCCGCCTGATGATGCAGGGGCGAGACTGCCCCCCGGGGGACTACACCCGGCTCGTGCATGAGGATCGCGGGATTGTCATGTCGGACACGCCGGCGGAAATGCGCGATCATGCCGAGTTCGTCCGGGCGGCGAAGGGGCATTGCCTGATCAACGGCCTCGGCCTCGGCATGGGCCTCGCGGCCGTCATGGCGAAGGAGACCGTCACACACGCGACGGTCATCGAGATCGACCGCGATCTGATTGATCTCGTGTGGCCGCACTACGAGGCGATCTTCGGGGACCGGATCAGCGTGATCCACGCCGACGCCCTCGAATGGCGCCCGCCGAAGGGGGTCCGCTACGGGGCCGTGTGGCACGATATATGGGATGAAATCTGCCTCGATAACGATCCCGATATGCAAAAGCTGCACCGCCGCTACGGGCGGCGAACAGACTGGCAGGGATCGTGGGGGCGCCCCTACATCAACCAGATGAAACGCGGAGACAGGAGCGCATACGCATGGTGAGTTCAGAGATCACCAAGGAGGGCGTGACCGCACTTTACGACAAGAAGTTCGGTCGGGGGTGGCGGGCGGAGATCGCCAACGCCCTGCACATGGACACGACGCAGATCAGCCGGGCAAACCCGCCCACGCTCCGCGTCCTGTGGATCGTGTTCGAGTGGCTTGACGCGACGCCCGAGATCGTCTGGCCTGCGCGGTATGAGGGCCTTCGCAAGCTGTCGGAGCGGTCCTCGTCCTGATCGGGAGAGGCCCACCCCCGAGAACGCGCAAGAGCGGCCCCTGACGGGCCGCTCTTTTCGTTAGGGACGGTTGCGCCCGGAAGGGGGTCAAGCCTAGCCACGCCCGGAAAATCCGGGGGTCTCGCGGCCGTTTGCCCCGTCAGAAGAACCGGCGGAGCGAATAAGGCCACCGGGAGATCGCCCATCCCTCGATATACCGCCGGCGCCACTCCACGCGGTAGCTGTCATGCGATCCGGTCAGCGATCCCCGGGATAGCTTGCCGAGGCGCCGGTCGAGCCTGATCGCCGCCGCCATAGGCCGCCCGGTCAGGGCCATGACCTCGCCGATGAATTTCTCCCGCCGCAAAAGGCCCTCGGCGATCAGGCGGCCCACCTGTTTCTCAAACATGATCACTCCCCCCTCTCAATCTGATACCTTTCATAGGCGACGGGATCGGTAAATCTGAGGATCGCCGGCGCCGTCGCGGACGCGAACGCCGCGATAGATAGCATCGCGAGGAGACCGAAGAAGGCCCAATTCTTCGCGGTGCTGCTGCTGTTCATGGCGAAGCCCACGATCTCGTTTCCGAAGAACCGCAGGCTGACCTCGAAGCTGTCCGGGTGCGGCGCCGGCCCGTGGATTTCCGCGGCCGGCTTCTGCTCGTCGAGGTAGCCTTCCTCCTGATCCTTCGCGCCCCCGGTCACGCCGCCCCCTCCGCGCGCGGCGTATCGGTGTGGAACAGGGTCGGCTCGCCGAGATAGATCGGCGGGGCGCCCTTGATCCCGAATTGATCGTAGGTCGGATCGAGCGCCCGGCCGTCGCCGAGCAGGATCCACACATGATTGGCAACGGTCGATAGGGGCTGACCCGTCAGATCGTTCTTGACGGTGGCGCACTGGACGTTGTGCGCGGCGCGAAGGTAGCCGGCGAGGGGGATCGCGACCATCGCGCAGCACCCCTCCGGGTCTCGGCCGTTGAGGAGACCGACGCGAAACTCAAAGCACACCCGGATCAGATCGTCATCGGTCATGTCTCATACTCCGCCTGCGCGATGAATTGGCAGTCCTCAAGAGCGAAGTCGCGCTGCTCGCGCTTGTCAACATCGAAGGCCGTGAGGATCCATTGCGGCCGAGGATGCCACACGGTCGATCCGAACCGGATGATCACGGGGATCGCCGTGCGGATCGACGTCTCGCCGCGCCAGTTGACATACCAAAACCGGATTGACTTCTCCCCCGCGATCCGCGGCCCGGGCTGACGGGCCGCGGCTGCGATCTCGTCGATCAGGCGGACCTCGCGGTTCGCCCACGCGACCGCCTCCGGGTCATGCTGATGCTCGCCGAGGGCCAAGGGGTCCGCGGCCCGGAAGGCGTCCCGCCACCGCTCCCACGCGGTCTGTATTGCTCGTGTCGTGATAGTGATCATGTCTGCGTCTCCTATAGCAGGCCGATACGGGTGAGCGCCGCCGTGGCGATCAGCCCGAGGAAGTGATAGATAAAGAGGATCGCGATGGCGGTCAGGACCGCCGCGATTGCGTGAAGGGCGCCCGTCAGTATTTCAGACAGGAGCCGCGCCCTTTCATTCGGGGTCATCGGGCAAGTCCTCCTCCTTGACGAACACGCCGTCGATCATCCGACCCCGGCGATCCTTGATTTCGTTATACGCGCGACCGATGCAGGTCTCGATATCGACGCCCCTGTGCGCGGCGATGATCGTCAGCAGGACGAAGCAATCGCCGATGGCGTCCTCGATATCCGCCTGCCGATCCTTGGCGATCCCGCCGGCGAGTTCGCCGATCTCCTCCGTCAGCTTGAGCATTTGCGCCTGCGCCGATCCGCCGGCGATGATGTTCCGGGCGCGCGCCCAATCCCGGATCAGGCTGATCGTTTTCTGTATCGTGTGCATTCCATTTCTCCTCATTGCATTTTATTGCGGCCGAGGCGGATAACGAAGTGCCGCTGCCGCTTCTTGGGAATGTCCGCCTCCGCGAACGGCTTTGCGTTGATGTGCCGCATGAATTGATTGACCATCCAATTCTTCGGCTTTTCGCCTGACCCGGGGCAGGAGAGGGATATTTCAATTTGCCCGTCCTCCTCCTCGTGATAGATGAATTGAAGCGGCCCGATCCGCCCGCCCCCGCATCGCACAAACTTGTCCCTCGGGAATTGCGGCGGGAGAGGCGTTTCATGCTCGGCCAGTCTGTCGAGTTTTATGTCGTCCATTTCCTCACCCCTTGACCACGATGAGTTGATCGGCGGCCCGCGTGATCGACGTGTAGAGCCATCGCCATGCGTCCTCCCGGAACACGCCGCTTTCGTCAAAGACGACGACGCGACCCCATTGCGACCCCTGCGCCTTGTGCGCCGTGATCGCATAGCCGAAGTCAAACTGCTGCTTGCCTCGCCATTCCCAATTCTCGAATTCAGGATCGCCGCCCCCGAACATGACCTCGGGCACGATCACGTCCGCGTGGAGCCCCTCGATATCGAGGGACGAGACCTCGATCTCTAGGCACCGCCGGTCGTCCGCCTGACGGGGCGGGCTTGTGATCTCGAACATGCCGCCGTTGAAGATGCCGAGTTCCTTGTCGTTCTTGAGGCAGATCACGCGATCCCCCTGCTCCGGACGCGGCCCGGCGCGACCGAGCAGGCCGCGTATCTTGCGGTTGATGCCGATGTATCTCCGTCAGCATCACGTCAGGCTCGGCGTTCGTGAAGAACCCCGCGCCCTCCTTGACCGGCGGTAGCTGCGCGGGATCGCCAAGGACGAGGATCGGCACGTTGAACCGCTTCAAGTCCTCGCCAATGTCCTGATCGACCATCGAGCACTCGTCAATCACGAGCATGTCCGCCGCCCCCGCCGGGCCGTCCGCGTTCCAGTCGAACACGACCCCGCCGCCGGCCTCGCGGGGCTTGTAGATCGCGCCGTGGATCGTCGTCGCGTCGTCGCAGCCCGAGCGACGCATCTGCAACGCGGCCTTGCCGGTGAACGCGGCGAAGTGCGTCTGCCCGTCAATCTGATCGGCGAGCGCCCGGGCGATGGTGGTCTTGCCGACGCCTGCATAACCGAAGGCTCGCATGATCTGCTCGTTACCGCTTCGATACCATGCCTTTGCCTGCTGTAGCGCGTCCTTCTGCTCCGTGGAGAATTCCATGATCAATCCTCCCGGTCGGGACCGGCGCCCCGGTCGTTGACGATCCGCTGAACGATCTCGGCGACGTGCCGCAGCCCGCCGAGTTCGGCGCGCGCCTGATCGACCTGCCGCTGCGTCCACGCCTCGAACGCGACGCCCGAGGAGCAACGCGCGGGGCAAACCTGCGCCTCAATCCGGTGACTGTCCTCGCCGATCTTTATGACGTGAATGAACCCGCAATCTCCGCAGGCATCGCACCTGCCCCCGCCGCCTCCGCGATCCCGTTCCGGCTCCTGATCAAATGGCATTTTCCTGTTCCTTTCTCTCCGTGGGTTGAAATACCGAGTGCGCCTCGGCGGCGATCTGATCCCGGCGGGTCGGACGCCGGCGGTTTAGACCGAGCGAATTGACCATCCGTTGCAGAATTTCATTCCGGCGACGAAGCCGGGCATTCTCGGCCCATAGCCGATAGATGAGTTGCTCCTGAACGGCGCATCGGCTTTCGCCTTTGAGTTCGTCCTTCGGATCGACGTTCATTTCGATTTCCCTCTGCTGATTGCTTCCAGTTTCCGTGCGATTGCCGTGTCCATCGAATAGGCCGCCATGAAGTCTAGGGTCAGCGCGACCGCCTCAATGCGCTTTGCGAATAGAGGCCCGGGCGATATCCACGCCCAATCCGCTACCCGGCCGTCCGCCATGATCATTTTATTCCGAATGTCACGAACGAATTGCTCCTGATCCGGCAGGCTCATTTTAACCGCCGGCCCCTTTGCCTTCGGCGCCTTGCCCGGCCTGTGCCCCGCGCGCTCCCGGAGGATCGCCTCAAGATTGAAACCGTGAAGGCAGAGGATCGTGTAAGCGATCTGATCGAGCGCGGGCGCGAACAGGCCGTCGAGCCGGATCCACCCGTCAGCGCCCGGGGCCGCGATCCGGCGGAGGAAGTCCGCCTGATCGGCGAGGCTCATCTTTCCGGCGGACATACCGGAACCCCCCTCTCGTCAAGGATTTGGCTCAAGAGCGAGAGGCCGCGATCCCGCTGCGTGTAGGCGAAGGATCGCTGCATCCCCTTGCGCCTGATGATCTTGGAGAACGGGACGCCCGTGGCCTTCGACACGATCCATGCGTTGACCGCCCGGGCGCGGGCGGGATGATCCCGGGCGAGGTAGTCCGCGACCCATTCGAGCGCCGCCATGTGGCGCGACACCTGCGCGGGGGAGGGAAGCGCCGGGGTGGTCTCCTCGTCCTCATCCGGCGGTTCCGGGAGGCCCCACCCGTTCTCAAGGAAGTCGTCAAGCGTGGGGCGGAATTCCGGCATGGCGGAGCCTACGTCGGCCGGTCCAGTCCGACCGAAGGTGCGCGCCGCAAATTGAACCGCCTCGATAAGCTGCGCCTCTAGGAGGTCGGGGGTCCACTGTTCGGGGTCGTCGCGGATCATTGGAAGTCTCCCATATCAAACGGCAGGTCAGGCCCGGGGGTCTGATCCCCGTCCGCGTCCGCCGGCGGCGCCCATCGCTGCGATCCGGGCGGCGGGCCGAAGCCCTGCACCCGCTTGCCCGTGAGCCAAATCCAGTTCTCATCCATGCGAATAATCCCCCTTGAATAGAGCGCATCGCGCGCCGACGCGGCCTTCGCCCGGCGCGCGGCGTCGCGACGCTCCCGTGCCTGATCGGGCGTTTCGCCTTCCTTGACGTCCTCGCCGTCGATGCCGTCCGCCCGGGCCGCGCGCGCCAACTCCCGGCCCACGTCCTGCCGGGAGACGACGCGCGTTGAGGCGGGCAGGTTGAGGCCGACCGGCGCCGCCTGACCGCATTCCGCAAGCGCGTTGTAGATCGCCCGCAGGGCCGTCGCGTTCCACCCGGATATGCCGGCCCCGACCGCCCCCGGTTCCCCGTCTCTCGGCGGCCCCTCGGTCGCGCCCGGGCGGACCACGACGCAGGACGTGATCCGATCCCCGTCCTCATCCCGGCCGATCTCTATAGCCGGCAGGACGAAGGTTTGACTGACGCCATCCTCGCCGTCCTTCTGCTTGCTGATCGTCCACTCGCGGACCTGTCGCCCCTCGGGATCCTTGGTGGCCTCGACCTTCTTGACCGTGATCACCGCATCCACGTTCGCGAACAGGGAGGTATGCCCCCGCGCGCGCGTCCCGCCGGCGTTTAGGTGGTGGACCATGAGAACGTGCGCCCCGGTCTCCCGCCTGATCTTTTCCGCGTTCTCGAGGACGATGCTCATGTCCCGGCCATCGTTTTCGTTCGCGCCCGGCGTCGCCCGATTGAACGTGTCGATGACGACGAGATCGAGGCGAACGTCGAACGTGTCCCGCCATGCGATGCACTCCTCGACAAGCTGATCAATCTGATCCGGGTTTCCGAATAGGTCGATCTGATGCTCGAGCAGAACGAACGGGACGTCCTCCCCGTTCACGTGATGATGCTGCCGATAGGCCGGCAGGCGCCGCCGGCGGACGCCGACCGCGCTCTCCCCCGCCTGATAAATCACGCCGCCCCGGCGCGTCTTGTGACCGAAGAAGTCCTGACCCCGGGCGACGCACATCGCCAGATCGAGCGCGAGGAACGACTTGCCGCTCTGGCTCTCCCCGACGAGCAGGGAGATTTCGTTCGCGGTCAGAACGCCCTTGATGATCCGCTCAAGCTGCGGCCCGGGCTTGTCCAGATCGGCCCACGGGACGCCGCCGAATTTCGACACGGGCGGCGGGGGGACGAACGGGCGAGCCTCGTCCCGTCGCAGGCGATAGAGCGCCTCCGCGGTCCCGCCCGCGGGGAGCCAGTCGTCAACGCCGCCCTTCGGAGGCAGGCCCGGGAGATCGAGGATCAGGACTTCCTCTGCGATCGCTCGAAGCCGCCGGCCGATCAGCGTGGCGTGATCCTGTCCCGCCTTGTCGTTGTCGGGGAGGATGCAGACCTTCGCGCCCTTGAAGTGCTCTACGAGCGTTTCCGGAAACTTGCCGGCGCCGCCGTGATTGCACGTCGCGGGGACGCCGATCTCGCGGAGCATATCGACCTTCTTCTCCCCCTCGACGATGAAGATCGGGACGCCATCCCGGACGTCATCAAGCAACTCGGGCAGGCGGTAGGGGAGCCATCGCATCCCGCGCGTCTTGTAGGCGTATCCGTGCGGCTTGCTCTTGTCCGGGATGCGTTGAAGGAAGTGCTTGCCGTGCCCCTTCGCGCTCGCCGGATCGGGGTAGTCATACCGGCACACCTGATAAGCGACCTCGCCGGCCTCGTCGCAATAATCGAAGGTGGCGGAGAGATAGGCGGTATCGGGGAGGTTCTTCGGTATCCAGTTGCCGGCGGCGTCTGTTCGGGGGCCGCCCGGCGATGACGCCGGCGGCCCGGACGGGGGCGGGGGCGCCGGCCCCGGATCGTCGGCGGGCAGGGGCGGTGGCTCCGGTGTGCGCTCGGCGGGCGGGGGCGTCCGGGGGTGCGCGGGGCGATCAGGGTAGGGGGAGGACCGCTTCGGTTCCGGCTGATGCCCGTCGCCCGGCTGATCCTTGACGAACCCGCGGTCGATCATCCACTTGACCGCCTCGCCGGCGGGGAGGCCGGTCTCCGCCGAGCAGAACCACACGATCCCCCCGCCCTCGCCCTGCTCGTGATCGTAAACCTGCCCGGTCTCGACCTCGAGGGATAGGCTACCGCCGTTCCCCCATCGCTTCTCCCGGGAGGACGAAAGGCTCGGGTTCGGATCGCCGCGCAGTTCCCGGATGACCTGCTCCGCTACCGCCGCGAAGCGGTCGTGATCCTTCTCCGTCATCCATGCACCCGTAGCGCATGCCAACGCTGCATGACGACTTGGATCGGCAACTCATACTTCTCCGCAAGCCCGGTCAGCTTGGCATACTTTCCCTTGGTCCTGATAATCTCGAAGTCCCTCACGCTATTCCACCGGCCGGCGGGATCGGACGGGGTGAACGCCGTCTGACCCTTGACCGGGTTCCCGTTGACCTTCTTCGGCTCGGGCGCCGGGCCGGTCCCGGGGCCGTTCATCCAGTCCGCCGACGCCGGCGGGCGCTTCGCCGCCGCCTCGGTTAAGGCCTTGGCCGTGCGCGATCCCGGCTGATCGGGCGGCGCGTATTCCCGGAGGTTCTCCCGGCTGATCGCCCGGGATATGCCGCTCTCGCTCGCCCCGGTCATCATCGCCATCTGCTTGAGCGTCAGGCCCGCGGCAATCATCGTGCGGAGTTGATCGAGATCAATCGCCTGTCGTCCCATTACGCATCCCCCCGGCGGAACATTGGCATGCGCTCGGCGCTCTTTTCGGGCGCGAGGATCGCCTCGGTGTAGAGCCATCCGGCGATGGCGTCCGCCTCGTTGTCGTCGCGCGGATTGTGCCCGGCCCGGATCATGTGCTGCAAGACCTCTTGCTTCGCCTTGCCCCGGGTCGGCTGTCCACCGATGACGTGCTTGCGGACGTCCTGAACGCTGCACTCGACCGTGCGGCGCACCTTGAGGCGATAGCACGTCGCCTCCGCGATGGCGGTCAGGCCGAGCAGTAGGCGGGTGGTTTTGAAGGTGGTCATCTTCCCCATGTGCCGGGGGTCCATCGGCGCCTCGAAGGCGACGACGCCGTAACCGCCCTCCTCAATCCACTCGGTCAGGAGCGCATCGAGCGCCGCGAAGGTGGCCCCGTGGCTCGCCTGCGTTGAGGCGAGCGGGACCGATCCCGACGCGATCCGGCCGCCGGGAACGCCCGACGCCCATCCGGTCTGCCGGGCAAGGTCTAGGAACAGTATGCGGCTCATGGCTGATCAATCCTTGTCATGTCGTCCCACCGAAGAAGGACGCAAGGCTCCATGTCCTCGGGGTCGCCGCGATCCCGCCGACCGCTCATCTTAAATTCAACGGGGCGCTTAGGGCACTCCGCGATGAATACGCCGTCCGTCAGCTTAATCGCAATCCGCGACGCGATCCCCGTCGCCGCCGCCATCACTTGCAGGCCTATGACCTTCTCAAGCGACATGATCAGATAGGGGGCGCCCCGGAACGGGATCGTTCGGGCCTTGACCTCAACCCACGAGTGCGGCCGGCCGTTCGGGTGTAGGAGAAGCAGATCGACGACATAGCGCCGCGGGGTCTGCTGCGCTGTCACGCCGTAGTGCCTTTCGAGGACCGACGCGACGGTGCGCTCGTTGTCGTCATCTTTTTGCCGCGCGTAGAGCGGCCGGGGTAGTCCTTGCATAATCTCGTCTCCGTGGAAGGGGGGTTAAGCGGTCAGCCTAGACGCGATCTCCTCGCCCTCTCGGCGCAATGCGTCCGCGTGTTTTTGCAGCGTCTCGGAGTTTTTGAGAAGCATGTTTATGTTCCACTCGCGCTCCTCCGGGGTCAGGAGTTCGCGCAGCTTGTAGCGGCGATCCTCGCCCTTGACGGGGGGGAGCGGGTAGTATTTCTGCAAGTCCGCAAACGTGAATTCTTCCTGTGGGCTGTCCGTATCGCTCAACTCGTCGTCAGGATCATGCTTGCGACGCAGGAAGCCGCGGCACATCTGCCGGATATTCTGCTCGCAGTTGTATTGCACATCGGGGTTCTCGTCCCCTGATGCGATGGCGTTAAACACGCGGGCGGATAGCGCCGCCGGCGATATCAGGGCCGCCCCATCAAGGGCTGCGAATTGCCTTTCAATCTCGCGATTAGTTCTCTGTTTCTGATCCAAGGTCTTTCTCCATTTGCTTGAGGTAGGCGATCACTTTCGGAAGGAGCGCCCGGCACTTTTCCTGCATAAATCCGTCCATGTCGGCGATCAGATCGGCGGGGGCGACGTCATACATTTTCTGTCGGTCAAAGTCCTGTAGGCGCCCCCATATCCATAAAGCCCGCTCGTCGCGCTTGGGCTTGTTCGGCGCCTTCCTGCTCTTGACCGCCTTCATCACTTTGGCTCGTGTAGGCTCCTCGCCCGCCGCGACCATGCTGTTGACGGTCTCCTCGACGAACCCGGGGGCTTCCGCCTCGGCCTCGGATAGCTGACGCGCCTCGTGCATTTCGTCCCGGCGAACGCCGAGATCGGCGGCGGTGGCGGGTTTGGCGTCGCCATCCCCAACGCTAAAATCTAGCGTCCGGTTCCCCGTCGCGACCTCGCCCCGATCCTGCGCGGCGTTGTATTCCTCGGCAAAGCGCATCTCGGCGCGGCAGCGAAGGTGAAGCGCCTGACCCTGAAACTCGTGCGCCTGATGCACGACCGTAAGGGAAGCCTTTCGAGCCTTGGCGATCCTGATCGCGCTCTTGGCGGCGTCATATGCCACCCGCGCCTTGTCCCGAGCCTCAAGAACCTCGCCCGATGTTCGCGCCACCTCTAGGCTTGCGCGCGCCTCATCAACGAGCGTCATAATCGTGCGGTCTGGACCGGGCGGGACCGGCATCAATTCGGTGTTTTCGGTCATTCGTTCCTCCGTGGAAAAGATGCGGCCCGGGGAGTGCCCGGGCCGCGGTTGGTGCCGTCGATCACTCGGCGGCGGCGGGTCCGATCCGGCCGGCCACGCCGTCCGGGTCAGGCTGTCGTGTCATATCCTTGCCGGCCTCCGCCTCCTCGACGATCCCGCGAAGGACCGAGATCAGATCAGCATCCGAGAACGCATCCACCTGATCGAAGAAGCCCATCCGGCGCGACCCGTCGATGAAGCCCCGGATGAAGGCGAGCGCCTTGTGACGATCCTCCATCTTCGCGAGTTGGCAAACCTTCGTGAAGGCCGCCTTGTCGATATTGTGGCGGTCGCAGAAGTCCTTTGTCAGCTTTGCCGCCTCGCCCTGATGCTCGGCCGCCTCGCGCTTGGTGTAATTGATCGACGTGATCGCGCCGCGATACTCGTCATCCGTGATTGCCTCCGGGGCGGCGTCCCCGGGTTTAAGCTGCTCGGCCATGTGTTTTATCCTTCTGTTGACGTCGCTCCCGCCGGGCGGTCGCGGTCGCGATCCGCTTGCGGGCAAGGGTGATAATTTCCGGCTTGAGCCGAAGCGGCGCCGGGCGGGGGACGCCCGCGGGCCAGTCCGCGCCCTCGGGCCAGAGGGCCGAGAACGACCCCATCAGCTTGTCGTATTGACCAACCGTGAAGTTGGCGCCGTCGCTGATCCGGCGAATGAAGCGGCTGTCGTTGATCAGGGTTTCGACGCAGATCGTTTCGGCGAGGCCGGTCAGATCGCAGAAGCACCGCGTGACCGTCGCGAGATCGCGGCGGGTCTGATCGTGCAGGGTCGGGGCGTATGCGGGCGATTTCGACATGGCGCCGACCATAGCCGCGCCGCATCGCGTTTTGCAATAGTTTTTTGGGGAGCATTTCCGCGCCATATCGGTCGGCTGTTTGCCTATTTTCCGACCCGATCAACGACCCCCGGGCGCGCGCCCACGCGCGCGGTATATGTTCGCGCGCGCGGTAGTAAGATCTTACCTACCAGTAGAGGGAGAGGAAATACTTGTAACGGTAGAAGGGGGGCGTAGGGTTTTTTCTCAAAAAAAAACCATAGCCCCCCCTTTCACCGTATCACTCTACCCTGCCGTATCGCTTGTCGGTTCCGTTGATGGCGCGTCGATCTGACCGGCGGCGCTTCCTGATCCGTGTCGGAAAATATCAAAAATAGTGGTTGCCAATCCGAAAAATTTCCCGCAAGAGGGACGGGCGGGGCAATTCCGCCACCGCGATCCACGGAGAAACGACCATGAAAAACGGAAAAACCATCGTTGAATTGGCGCAGGAGATCGAGCGCCAGAATTCCGCCAAGGCGGATTTCATCGCGACGACAAACTCGCTGATGGCCGACCCCGGCGAGGCCGGCGGGCTGCTTATGTCCTTCGGTCAGCAGCAGCGCCTTCCCGTCCGCCCCGACGCGCACCGGCAGATCGGAACCGTCGCCGGCATCCCGGCAAAATACTACGACCGGATGCTTGCCGGCGATCCGGAATTGCTCGCGCTGAACGTCAACACATGGCTCGGCCGCATGTCGGATAAGCGGATGGTCCGGACGCTTGACGGGAACATGCGCGCGCTGCTGTCCGACCGCTACGCCCGCATCGACAACGCGGACGTTGCCGAAGCAATCATGCCCGTCCTCATGGAGACCAAGGGCCTCCGCATCGCGTCCTGCGAGGTCACGGATCGCCGGCTCTACATCAAGGCCGTCGATGAGACCGTGCGCGGCGAGGCGAAGCTGAACGATATCGTCGAGGCCGGCGTCCTGATCACGAACAGCGAGACGGGCTTCGGCGCCCTGAGCGTCACCCCGATGGTCCACCGGCTCGTCTGCCTGAACGGCATGGTCCTCCCCGATCAGAAGTATCGCCGCAACCACATCGGATCGCGGGCGGATATCGGGAACGCGGCCTACGCCATGCTTTCCGACGAGGCGATCCGCGCGGACGATCAGGCGATCCTTCTCAAGGCGCGCGATATCGTCCGGGGCGCTCTGGACGCCGCCCGCTTCGCGGAAAACCTCGAGCAAATGAAGGCCGCCGCGTCGTCCGAGAAGATGGTCGATCCTGCCGCGACCGTCGAGCGGCTCGCGGATCGTGTCGGCCTCATGGACGGGGAGCGGCCGTCAGTCCTTCGCCACCTGATCGAGGGCGGCGATCTGACAAAATGGGGCGCGCTGAACGCCGTCACCCGGGCCGCGCAGGACGTCGAAAGCTACGACCGCAGCACCGAGATCGAGGCAATGGGCGGGGCGATCCTGAACCTGCCCCGCAGCGAATGGCGGCAACTGGCCGATACCGTAGCCTGATCCGACCGGGGCGCCCCTGACCGGGCGCCCCGTCCCGCCCCCTACGTTCCACGGAGAGAGACCATGAACATCAAAGCTATCCTTGCCGCCGCGGCCATCGCCGCCGCACACACCGCCCCCGCCTCTGCCTTCACGCTGACGGAGGAGCAGATCAATATATGCGCCGCCTTGGGCGTCATGGCGCGCGCAGCCGCCGATCACGCTATGGCAGGGACGCCAAAGGAAAGGATCCTTTCGGCCGTTGACGAAGTGCCTGTCGAGCCTTGGGTCAAGGACACCATGCGGACGACAATCGAGGACGCATACGATCTTGGCTATCCGCTTCGGCCGAGCACCCGTCAGGAAGTCAAAGATCAGTTTGTGCATGACGCGGAAGGCGCCTGCCTCAAGCGGGCGGCCGATCAGTGACCGGCGCGGACTACATCGCCGACCCGTCCGAGCCGTGCCTCGAGTGCAAGGGGACCGGCCGGATCAGGACCGGGACCGAGCGGGGCACGACCCTGATCGAGAAGTGCGATCGCTGCGGCGGGACGGGGAACCGATCCGTTCGCATAGCTTGGAAACAGGAGGGGTTTGTCAGTGGATCATCCTGATCACATCGAGGCCGTCGAGTGGTGCCGCTCCGCCAACTTGGCGGAGCGGGTTCGTGCCTCCCAACTTGGGAGAGGGGAGGTAAAGCGCGATGTGTATCCGCAAGTTGCGGATGCACCTACATGGGATCAAGTCAGGCGCGAATGGGGGATGACGTGAGCATCCCCGATCAGATCGAAGCGGTCGAGTGGGGCGACAAGGAGCGGTGGCTGACCGTCCGCCGCCGGGACGTCACGGCGTCGCAGATCGGCGCGCTGTTCGGGGTCCACGAGTATTGCACCCCGCTCGACCTCTACCATCAGAAGCGGGGCAGTCTCCGCCACGAGCCGCGCCGGGGCGAGACCGGCGCGATGCGGCGGGGGCGCATGTTTGAGCGCGTCGCGGTCGATATGCTCCGGGAGGATCACCCCGATTGGACACTGACCCACAACGCCGAGACCTTCCGGTATTTTCGCGATCCCGGGTATCGGATCGGGGGCACCCCGGACGTGATCGTTGAGGCGTCCCCCCGGGGGCGCGGCAACGTCCAGATCAAGACGGTCGGATCGGTCACGTTCCGGAAGAAATGGATCAACGCGGAGGGCGAGTATGATCCGCCCCTGTGGATCCTTTTGCAGGCCGAGTTGGAGAGATACCTGATCGGCGCGGAATGGGCCGCGGTCGCGCCCCTCGTCGTCGATGAATACTTCGAGGCGCAGATGCCGCTGATCGACGTCCCCGAGGCGCCCGGGCTGATCGACGCGATGAAGGAGCGGAGCCTGCAATTCTGGCGTGACCTTGAGATCGGGGTCGAGCCGCCGGCGGACTACGCCCGCGACGCCGGGCTGATCGAGAGGCTTCACGCCCACGCCGATCCGGATCACGAGATTGATTTGACGCAGGATGATCGCGTCGCGACCCTGATCGCCGAGCGGCGGGAGGCGCAGGCGTCCCGCACCGATGCCGGCAAGCGGATTGATCAGATAGACGCGGAGATCAAGCACATCATGGGCGATGCAAGCGTCGCCCATGTGGGCGGCGGTAGCCGTCTCAAGTGGCGCAACGAGCGCCGAACCGGGCGTTGGATTGCGCCCTCAAACGGGCGCGTCCTGCGCGTCCCCACAACCACGGAGAAGTGAAGATGACGGATAAGACCCCAATCGCCGAGCAGGTGTTCGGCGACAATAAGGCCCCCATCGACGATGCGCTCGCGGCGGACTACGCCGACGCGCAGGCGATGGTCGATGACATGGTGCGCCGCTTCGAGGAAGAAGCGCCGGCCGAGATCGCCGGCGATCAGGATATGCTCGCCATCGGCGCGATCATCACCGACGCCCGCAAGCTGACCAAGCAGATCGACGCGGCCCGGACGCGGGAGGGCAAGCCCCTCTATGACGCGAAGCGGTCGGTTGATTTCTTCTTCAAGGATATGATCGCCCGGCTCGAGAAGGCCGAGAAGGTGGTCCAAGAGCGGGCCGATGCCTACACCCGCCGCAAGCAGGCGGAGGAGC
This sequence comes from Loktanella sp., assembly GCA_020201155.1. Taxonomy (GTDB): domain Bacteria; phylum Pseudomonadota; class Alphaproteobacteria; order Rhodobacterales; family Rhodobacteraceae; genus JAIVHI01. The sequence continues at coordinate 53,987 of JAIVHI010000171.1, forward strand.
GGGAGATCGCGCGCCGCCGGGCCGAGGAGGCGCGTCAACGAGAGGAGGACGCCCGCCGCCGGGCCGAGGAAAGCAAGAGCGCCGAAGCCGGGGGACGGGCCGCCGCGCGGGCGGAGACGTTCTCGGCCGAGGCGGATCAGCAGACGAAAACGGCGACGACCGGCGGCGCCAAGGTTTCGGGCGGGGGCGTGACCGCATCCGCCCGGGCAACGTGGACGTTCAACACGATGGCGGTTGCGGCCGACTTCGCCGACCCGGAGCAGAGCGCGCGGGTCAGTCGCCACCTCAATCGCTACATCGCGGCGCTCAAGGACGCGGGGACGCTGCACGATCACTCGGTCGATCCCGTCCGGGTCAAAAGCGAGCATGTGATCCGTCTCGACGAGAACGGGCACGTCATCCACGCGACCGATCAGGCCGCGGAATAAGGGAGGATTGAACGATGAGCGAAGTCACCAATTATAGCGGAAACGGCGAGATCGACCCCATCACGGGCGAGGTCTCCGAAACCGAAACGGTCAGCATGGCCGCGAGCCTGACCAAGGCGGAGATCGACCAACAGATTGCGACCGCGCACCGCTTCCCGCGGTCGCCGGCGCGGGTCGCTGACGGGATCACGATGTATGCAACGTGGTCCCCGGGCGCCGCGTCCGAGTGCAATTATGCGCTGCCGCGCGGGGGGAAGTCCCTCACCGGCCCGTCGATCCGGCTCGCGGAGATCATCGCGGCCGAGTATGGAAACTGCCGGGTCGGCGCGCGGGTCGTCCACGTTGATCGCTTCGAGAAGTTTATCGAGGCGGAGGCCGTGTTCCACGATCTCGAAAAGAACACCGCAACCACGGCGCGGACGCGCCGGCGGATCGTCGATGCCAAGGGCCGGCTGTTCTCTGACGACATGATCATCGTGACCGGGAACGCCGCCTGCTCCATCGCCAAGCGGAACGCGGTCCTCGCCGGCGTCCCGAAGGCCCTCTGGATGCCCGCCTACGAGCAGGCGCTAAAGGTGATCAAGGGGGACGCCAAGACCCTGACCGAGCGGCGCGACGGGGCGCTCCGGGCGCTCGGCGCGTTTGGTGCCACGCCGGCCATGATCTGCGAGGCGCTTGAGATCGGCGGCCCGCTTGAGATCACAACGGATCACATGCCGACCCTGATCGCGTGGCACAACGCCCTCAAGGACGGGACCGCCTCCGTTGAAAGCCTGTTCCCCGCCCCGAGCGGCGGAAAGGAGGCGGAGAAAAGCGGCGGATCGCCGAAGGGGTCCGCCGCCAAGATGGCGGCCCTTGCGGATGAAAAACCGGCCGCCGGCGAAACCCCGGCAAAAACGCCCGAGGAGACGCCACAAGCTGACCCGGGGGCCGACGCCCCCGGCGAGGGGCAAGGCGAAACCACGCCCCAAGCTGCCCCGGCGGACGGGGCCGAGGAGACCGTTGCCCCGGCGGAGCCGACCGACGAGGAGATCGCTGCAGCGAAAGCCCGCGGGGCCGAGGGGTTCGCGCTTGGCATGGCGCCCCGGGCTGTCCCGAAGGACGTGAAGGACGGCGGCCCGCGCGAGGCGGCTTGGAAGGCCGGGTGGACCGAGGCGCGCGACGACGCGAAGGCGCGCGGCGAGTAACCGAACACCCCCGTCCGGGTCCGTGGCCGGGCGGGGGGATAGCGGGGCGGGCCGCAGCCGCAGTCCGTCCCGCGTCATCAACAGGAGAGTGACCGATGCCCGACAAGGAAAAGAAACCCCGGCCCATGCTCGTGCATGACGCCGATCATCCCCCGCGCCCCCGGCGCGGCCTGCCGCCGGCGCTGATCGCCGGCTTCC
>JAIVHI010000233.1 GCA_020201155.1 Loktanella sp.
CCAGGTAGGCGGTGGTACTCCTCACATGTCCTGTGCTGGCCTCATAAGCATCTCGTCGAGTGCAACAAGAAGCCGTCCTGGGCCGTGTTCTCTGAGATGTTTCAAGATTTTGTCGTGTTCTATTCTTAGCAATTTTCCTAGGTGTCTGACCCCACGGTTTGATGGTTCGCACCTTGTTGGACTTTGTCGTTGCAAGAAATGTGGGGTTTTACTCCCGCCGGAGCAGCAATAGCGCCACCATTGAGGCCAGTCCGATGCCAGCCGTCAGCCAGATTGCGGAGAGACCCCAGGCCGCAAGCGCTGCACCGAAGATCAACGGAGCCGCAGCTTGCAGGATGCGGGAAGGGGCACCTAGCCAGCCGACCCGTTTGCCATAACCTACAGGGCCGAACAGGGACAGCGGCAGCGTTCCCTTGGCAATCGTCAGGATCCCGTTGCCCGCGCCGTGCAACAGCGCAAAAGCATAGGCTGCTGGCCCTCCGAAGGACACCAGCGCTACCGCAGCAACTGGATGCGCAGCAGCGGCCAAACGGGCAGATACGAGAGGGTGGAACCGCCGCAGAAGGCTAAATTCCAGCACCCTTGCGGCTACCTGTGCCGGTCCGATCAATGCGCCTGCGGCGATGGCCATGGCGGTACTGGCCCCTGCCTCTTTCAGCAGGCCTGGCAAATGCGCAGCCATGGCTGTGGAATTGAACCAGGTTGCAGCAAAGACGAAAGCCAGCAACCACATTGCCAATCGCGATGGTTCAGGTCCAGAACCCTCGGGACTGGTGGCGGCGCTTGGTACAGCCAAGGTGCCTTTGGGCAACAAGGCATTGAGCGGCAGCGCAATAAAAAGATGGATCAGCGCCCAGCCGATGCAGGCTTCGCGCCATCCCCATGTTGCGAGCATCATACCTGACAGGGGCCAGCCGATCGTGCTGGCAAAGCCTGCAATCAGAGTGATGCCGGTAATCGGCCCGCGGGCATCCTTGCCATAGATCCCCGTCAGGGTGGCGAACCCCACTTCATAGACACCAATTCCCATACCCAGCCCGATCACCGCCCAGCCCAAAAAGAGAACTGGCAGCGAAGGCGATAGCGCGAGCAAGACCAGCCCGGCAGCAAATACGAGGTTCGATGCCATGAGCACACTGCGTCCCGCCCCTCCATCGACACGCGCCCCAGCCCAGGGACCTAACAGGGCCGACATAGCAAGTGCGACTGAAAATGCGCCAAAGACCCAAACCGGCGATACGCCGAGATCCTCTGCCATGGGCACTGCAAGCACAGCGGGAATGTAATAGCTTGCGGCATAGCCGACCGTCATCGTGGTGCCAAGCGCCGACACAATCAGCCCGCGTTGTGCAGGGATAAGTCTCGGAATCATCAGTACAGATCTTTCCAGCGCAGTGTGGCGAGGCGAATGGCCTCACCACAGTGGCTTATGCCATTGACGTCCAAAGCTGGAACAGCAGACCCGCCGAGAACGCGCCGCTCAGCGACAGGCCGATATACAGCGCGAAGACCTGAGGCTTCGCCAATGCCCAAACCGCCATAGCCGCCGGGATCGACGTAACACCACCCGCCACAAGGAACGCCATTCCGGCACCTGGTGCCATGCCTTGCTCGATCAGCCCGCCCACCAGCGGCAGCGCCGCGTAGCCGTTCAGATAGGCAGGAACGCCGACCAGCGTTGCTGTCACGATGGGCATGAGGCCTTCGCCCCCCAGCGCCGCTGTCACCGTCTCGGCAGGGATCCACGCCAGCATCAAGCTTTCGAGGATGAAAGCCAACGTCAGCCATTTGGCCAAGAACAGCGTCGTATTCAGCGCTGTCTTGCCAAATTTTGCGCGCCGCTCAGTTTCTTGCCAGAAGCGCCAGACAACAGCCTTGGGTGCGCGGATTTTGGCGCCGCCGCAGCCACCATTGCCGATGCCTTCGCGCAGCGGGTCCGCAAAGGCACCACCGCGCATCATCAAATGCACGACCGTACCACCAAAAATGCCCAGCCCGATCGCGGCTATGGTTTTGGCAATGGCGAACTCAAGGTTCAGCATTCCTGCTGTCAGCACGAACATTGACGGGTCCATGATCGGCGAGGCGAGCCAAAACGCCATGACCGCAGAGAGAGGCACACCCATCGCAAGCAGCGCCGCGATCAGCGGGATCACGCCGCAGGAACAGAAGGGAGAAATCCCGCCCGCCAACGCGCCGAGCCCGATCATCAGAATTGGGGCACCGGTGAAGGCTTTGGCGATCAGGTTGTCCGCGCCGGTTGCATTGGCCCAGGCGGCAATGCCGATGGACAACAAAAGATAAGGTGCCGTGCGCAGTAAGGCGCTGCCCGCAAACAGGGCGCTATCACGGGCCTGCAACGGGTCAAACAGGGCCAGAACTGCAAGGATCACCACGGAGGCCAGCCAGACCCGCTGGTCGCGCCACAGATGGCCAAAGATGGACCGAAGGCCCGAAGGGGGAAGGGTTGCATCAGTCATGTCTAAATCTCCGGATGTCTAGTTTTATGTGGTCAACAAAAAAGAGCAGGCACATCATGCGGCGTCCTCCGTTGACTGAACAGTCACGCCTGAACAACATTCGGAGGTCAGAAAATCCACCACCCGATGCATTGCTGGAAAATCAACACGATTGAACACTTCGCGTCCCTGCTTCTCTTGCAGGATCAACCCTGCATCGACCAGCGTCGACAGATGATGCGCCAGCGTCGAGGGCGCGAGGCTCAGGTGCTCACCAATATCACCGACCCTAAGACCATCTTCTCCGGCTTTTACCAGTAGGCGAAAGATCGACAGGCGGGCATCATGGCCAAGTGCGGCGAGCGCGCGCGTGTTGGAACTAGTCATTATCATGCAATAAAAATAACTATTATTCTAGTTTTGTAAAGAGTTTTGTCAAACGTACGCAAAAAATTTCTCAACAAGCGATGTGTTGTACTGTTATGCAGCTGCGGGCATCGCCGCGCTGCGCCGGGCCATGATCAATCCGGACCGCGACCCGCTGAAAGACCTTGTGGAAATCGATGAAACGGAGATGCCCTTTCGGTCCCGGCACGATCCTGATGACCGACCAAAAGGCGGTCGTAGCCCAATGGGCAAGATGTTCCTGGTTGGTGCTGTGGAGTTGACCGCAGACGGACATCCGCGCCGTATCCGCATGGAACACATCCTTGATCAGTCGTCCAAAACGCTGCACGGCTTCATCGACCGCGCCGTCGAACCGAGCGCGCATATCATCACGGACGGGTGGCTCGGCTACGAGAATCCGCCCTCAAACACGCACCGGGCCAGTGTCGTGACCGGCAGACGCGCGCACGACATCCTGCCTTGGGTGCATCGCGTGTTTTCCAACCTCAAGCGATGGGCGAAGGGCGTGTTCCACAGCCTCAGGAAACGCCACTTGCAACGCTATCTCGACGATTTCATGTTTTGCTGGAACCGGCGACGACACATGCACGGTGCCTTCGACACGCTGGACGGCATCGGCATCCACCTCTCACCGGCCACCAACCGCGACTTCGTTGATCAGCGCGTCTGAAGATCGTCATGTTTTGCCGACATGGCCACATCCGGCTGAGCAAAGGTCGCCAAAAATCATCCAAAGCCGAGCGCCAAAACTACGATCGTGGCTGCGAGCTACGCAACACGTGCTCCCCACCAGAAAGAAAGGGATAAGCCTTTCACAATGAAATGTCATCGAGAAACTTTCGTCCATCGTGCCCAACTGCGAGAGGTTTGGGCCAAGTCGACCTACGTCATGAAAGATGCGGCGTGTTATCCAATCGTCATTTGCCGATTGACGAATAACGCGTTGTCATATAAATGCTGATGCACGCATAAGCGCATACACGCATAAGTGCAGGAGCTCATAATGCCAATTGCCACTCTTTCTGCTCTCTCTGATCCGACGCGCCTCGAGGCGCTTCGCATTCTGGCCGACGGTGGAGAACATTGTGTCTGCGAGATGATGACGCTGCTTGATGTAACGCAAAGCCGAATGTCACGGCACATGCAGACATTGAAACAGGCGGGGCTGGTAGTGGACCGGCGCGATGCGCAGTGGGTGCGCTATCGGCTGAACCCTGACATGCCTGCGCCGATTAGCTTAATTCTTGATGCAGTTCTGGCAGCCTATGAGACCGAAGAAAGGAAAGCCGCATGAGCGCAGATATCACAACAACCCAACCTGCTCAGCGCAGCGACTGGCTTTGGTATCTTGGCGTGCCCGGCGTGGGCGTCGTCCTTTATTTGCTTTATGGTCAACTGATCCCCATTTCGGAATGGGTGACGGCGCTGTTCCCAGTGGAGCGCAACAGTCATACTGGCGAAGCGATCGCTTTTTTTATCTATGACGTGCCCAAGGTGCTGCTCCTGCTGACGGGCATCGTCTTTGTCACCGGTGTTTTGCGCAGTTGGTTCAGCCCGGAACGGACGCGTGCGATCTTGGCCGGGCGCAACCAGATCTGGGGCTATCCGCTTGCGGCCCTTCTGGGCGTGCTGACACCGTTTTGTTCCTGCTCGTCGGTGCCACTGTTCATCGGCTTTGTCTCGGCGGGTATCCCGCTGGGCGTGACGTTCTCGTTCCTGATCGCCGGCCCGATGGTGGGGCCGGTGGGCCTTGGCCTACTCTACGGTCTCGTCGGGTGGGAGATCGCCACCATCTACCTTGTCTTTGGCTTCACCATCGCCACGGTAGCGGGTGCCGTGCTCGGCCGCATGAAGCTGGAGCGATATCTTCAGGACTGGGTTCAAGAGCTGAACGCAGGCCCTGTTGGCGATCTGCCCGAAGAGCAGCTGACACTGGTGGATCGCCTGAAGATGGGTCTGGAACAGGTCCGCGAGATCGTCGGCAAGGTCTGGATCTGGGTTCTGGTCGGTATCGGCATCGGCGCTGCGATCCACGGCTATGTCCCCGAAGCGGTGATGCTGCGGATCATGGGCGGAGAGGCCTGGTGGTCGGTCCCGGCGGCGGTCGTCGTGGGCGTGCCGATGTACACCAACGCCGCCGGCGTGATTCCGATCGTCGAGGCACTGCTGGGCAAGGGCGCCGCCCTTGGCACCACGCTTGCCTTCATGATGAGCGTCATCGCCCTGTCCCTGCCCGAGATGATCATCCTCAAACAGGTGCTGACCCTGAGGCTCATCGCAATCTTCGTAGCGGTCGTCAGCAGCGGCATTCTCGCCACCGGCTTTCTCTTCAACGCACTTCTCTGAAAGGACAATCCCATGGAAATCAAGGTTCTTGGCCCCGGCTGCGCCAAATGCAAAGCAACGGTCGATCTGATCACCCGCGTGGCGGGTGAAGCGGGTAAGGAGGTCACGGTCGACAAGATCGAGGACATGCGCCAGATCGTCGGCTTTGGCGTGATGAGCACACCCGGCGTCGTGATCGGCGGCAAGGTCGTGCATGTGGGCACCGTGCCGACGCATGATCAGGTTCTGGGCTGGCTGGGCTAATTCGATGGCACCGCACAAGAAATTCCATGCCGTATTTTCCCTGATCATGGGCGCAATGATGGTGTTTCTGATGACCTTCGTCATCACCGCCGTGAACCTTGGCTTCGGGCCGCATTTCCTGGCCGCCTGGGCTTGGGTGTTCGTGATCGCCTATGTCATCGCAGTTCCGGTGATCTTCTTCCTCGCCCCCATCGCACGCAAGCTGACCGGCGGTCTGCTTGGCGTTCAACCCTGAAAGGATCGACCATGACCCAAACCGTCCAAAAAGAGCTTGCCGAAGCAGGCGAGGTTTGCCCGACAACCTCGCAGCGGCTGCTGGCCGAAAGTGCGCTTCTCGTCGATGTGCGCGAAGCGGCCGAGGTGGCGCAGGTCGGTTATTCGGGCTGCGAAGTAGTCAACATCCCAGTGTCAGAATTCGAGGCCCACTGGGTCGAGGTGCCGTGCAACCGCGATGTGATCCTGGCCTGCGCCGTGGGCGAACGTAACCTCAAGGCGACCTATTTCCTGATGTATCAGGGCTATGAGCGCGTCATGAACATGCGCCCAGGCAATGGCCGCTGGGTCGATCATGGATTTTCTATTACGGGCAGCGCGGCGGGTGTCGCCGCGTCCGAAGGCGCATCAAGCTGCTGCAGAGGCGCTGGCGAGGCCGCTCCACAGGCTTCCGTCTGCTGTGGCAATGCAACTCAAGGGTCGTGCTGTTAACGATTGCATTCGAACCGAAAGGAAAACGTCAATGAGCGCGCAACGACTGACCATGCTGGGGGTTGGGCTGATACTGTTTGTGGGTATCAACCGGACGGTCATGAAGCTGACCGACTTTTGCCTAATGACGAAAATTCTTAAGGCGGCGGGTGCGCGATGAACAGCCATGTCACGACCAGCACCCCCATCAAGACAGCGCGCAGGGCCCTGTTTGGCCTTGCCGCTATGGCTGTGGTAGGAGTTTTGTTTTTGCAAGGCGCGCAGCGAGAGGGCGAAAGACCTGTCTCGCCCGACCGCATCACCGAAGCGCGTCTGTCCGGCATGCCCGTGCTGGTAGAATTCGGAGCCGGATCTTGTGTGGCCTGCCGCGAAATGAAAGTCGTTCTTGCGGAACTCGAGCAAACTCATGGCGACCAAATGGTGATCCTCGACATCGATTTTGGCTCGCCCGAAGGTCGGCAGGTTAGGCGCAACTACGGGATGCAAGCCATCCCGACACAGCTTTTCTTTGGAGCCGATGGCAGCGATCTGGGTCGTCATCTGGGTGCGATTTCAGCCGCTGACATCGTGAAACGGTTGGAGCTGACCGATGGTTGAGCCTGCAATCATCGGCGCAGCCTTTACGGCCGGGCTTTTGTCGGCCGCCTCGCCCTGTGTGCTGGCTGCAGTGCCGGTCACAGTGGGCTTTGTTGGCGGCGGCGCTACCGATCGGCGCACGGCGCTGCGGCTGACGCTGGGCTTTGTCATAGGCATGATTGTGGCCTTCGTGGCCCTTGGGCTGGCGGCAGCGCGTCTAGGGATGTTCTTCGGTACGCTGGGCCCTGGCTGGACAGCGGCTGGCGGCGTGGTGATCGTTGCTGCAGGCGCTTTTCTGCTGACGCGCCGCGATGTGGGGGCGCTGTGTCCCACTGCCCTGCGCGGCTGGATGCAGACACATCTGGGTGGCACGGGCCTCACTGGCGCAGTTATGCTAGGCGCGTTGACCGGCACGGTGATGACACCTTGCGCGACCCCGGTCCTCGGCGCGGCGCTAGCGCTGGCGGGATCGGGCGGGGTGATGGGCGGCAGTGCGCTGACTGGCGCCCTGATGCTTCTGGCCTACGCCATCGGGCGCAGCCCGCTTCTGTTGTTTGCCGCCGCTCTTGTGATCACAATCCTTGTTGAACGCTTGTTGATTACCACTGAGAATTGATGGGGCAGATAACCCCTGCGGACGGTATCCCAATGTGCCAAAGTGAAGTGGATCTTATCACCCGAGGCTGCTCGTTGCCCGCCCCGGTCATTCGTTCCGAGCTTGCCAAAACTATGAACATGCAATGTGTGCGCAATACCCATATTTTAACGATCAGCGCTAGGTGCTCTGTGAATTTTCCGCGGCCGAGATCAGACGTGCGGCAAGGCGCGCATAGGCTTCAGCGGTAGGACTGTCCCCTGCCGCTATCGGAGCCCCCGAGTCCCCTGAAATGCGAACATCCAATGACAAGGGCAGTTCGGCCAGCAGAGGAATGCCAAGTTTAATGCTTTCTGATTTGACGCCACCATGGCCGAAAATATGGTCCTCATGCCCGCAATTGGGGCAGATATAGGTGGACATGTTTTCAATCATGCCGATGACCTCGGTTTTCAATTCGCCAAATGCATGCAACGCCTTGCGCGCGTCCAGAAGCGCCACATCCTGCGGTGTCGAAACAACAATTGCCCCGGTCACGTCGAAATGGGTGCACAGTGTCAGCTGCACATCACCCGTGCCAGGAGGCATGTCCACGATCAGAACATCCAGTTCACCCCAGCGGACCTGCATCAGCAACTGTTGCAGCGCACCCATCAGCATTGGACCGCGCCAGATAACGGCCTGACCATCTGGCAGCATGTTGCCGATGGACATGAAACGGACGCCATGCGCCTCAAGCGGCAGGATGATCTTGCCATCCGGCGAGGCAGGTTGGCGGGTCACACCCATCATGTGGCCCTGGCTAGGACCATAGATATCGGCATCCAAGAGACCCACTTTCCATCCCTGCCGGGCCATGGCCACGGCGAGATTTGCCGACACGGTAGATTTGCCAACACCGCCTTTCCCGGATCCGATCGCCAGAATGCGCTTCACGCCGGGGATCTGGCGTTGTTTTGGTGCACCCTCGGGGTGGCGACCGATCGTAAGATTGGGAGGGTCTTTCGCCTCATGCGCTGTGATCACGACCTGCACCTGTCTCACGCCATCCAGCTGCAACAGCGCCTTTTCCGCCGCAACTTTGGTCGAGCTGAGCATGCCTGCCTCTTCCTTGTTCTGCGCTTCCAGCACAAAACTTACGGTGCCTCCGTCGAACGCCAGCGCACGCACGCGGTCGTGCGATATCAGATTTCCACCTTCGGGCAGGTTGATTGTGGTCAGGCAGGCGCGGATCGCGGTCAGCTCGGTCATTTTGAGGTCCAATTCAGAAAGGAAGAAATTCAACAAGCGCGCCCTTGGGCAGATATTCACACGCGGGCGGGATCAACACCAACCCATCGGCGCGGGCAAGAAGCGCAATCCTTGCTGCAAAGCTGGGCGTCATCAATTCCGCCACCGCCAATCCGTCATCACCCGCTGACAGTATACGGGCGGGGCGAAATTCAGCGCGACCTGGACGGCGTGTCACAGTTTCGGCCAACCGGACCGTCGAGAAACGCAAGCCCGGTTCGGCCCAACCCGCGCGGGCACGCAAGACGGGCGCACCAAGGCACGTCCATGTCACGAAGGCCGCGACCGGGTTGCCCGGCAGCCCGACATAAGAGGCCTGCCCCAGCCTTCCAAGTCCAACGGGTTTGCCAGGCTTAATTGCAATACGCAGGGCATCGACCTGCCCACCAAGCTGGCGCAGTAAGCGGGGCATGTGATCTTCATCACCATCGGCCATGCCGCCAGTCGATATCACCATATCTGCGTCGTCGGCAGCCTCGCGCAAAGCACGTGCAAGCAGTTCGGGGCTGTCCGGCACAGCGCCCATGTCAGTCAACTTGATCCACGGGGCGTGCAAAGCTGCCGCCAAAAGATAGCGGTTGGCATTCCATATCTGGCCGGGTGCGAGTGTCTCACCCGGTTCGCGCAGTTCCGATCCCGAACAGAACAGGGCGACACGCACGACCCTGCGGACAGGAACTATTTGTGCGCCTGTCGCGGCAAGAACGCCTGCTTCGCGTGGGCCAATGACTCTCCCTGCTGGAAGGACAACGCCACCTTTTGCAAGGTCTTCAGCCTGACGGCGGATATTATTCCCAGACTTGGGTCGATCACTTAGAATAATGTCGTCGCCTGACCGGATGACATGTTCCTGCATAACGATCGTATCAGCCCCTTGTGGAACCATCGCCCCGGTCAGAATGCGCAAACAAGCATTTGGTGGCAGGGCGAACCCTTCGTCGCC
>JAIVHI010000002.1 GCA_020201155.1 Loktanella sp.
ACCTCAGTGACGCCGTGGTCGCGCAGGATCGCGGTGGCGAAGGCAATGTTTTCGAAGGTCGTGGTGGACCGGTTTTCCTCGACGATACGTGCGGCAGGCACCCCATGCGCCATTAGCATGTCGCGCATGACCCTTGCCTCGGCGGGCGGATGCAGCCCCAGCCCACCGCAGGGAACCACCAGATCGGCAGGTGAGGCCGCATGGCAGGCCACGGCATGCGCCACGCGCCGCACCAGCGCAGGCGATGGCCCGTCCGGCCAGACCGCGGCCCCGAGGATGATGATCGCCTTCATGGAACGGTTTTGCTTTTGGCCAAGGGAAACCCATATCGTGTGCGGTCTTTTACACCTTGAGGCCGCCCCGGCGCGACAGTCCGTTTGACTCCTGTGCAATCTCTTGCATTTTTCGACCGGCACGGGGCGAGGAGGCCCAAGGTGCTCGAACCCGAAAGCGGCAAGGAAATCACCGCGACCGAAGCCCAAGGCGTCCTTTGCATCGCCGACAGCTGGCCCGGCCAGATGCGGACGGTCTGGGGCGATCACGACAGGTTCGAGCAGACCTGTTTCAGCCAGTACAGGAACCTCTATTTCACGGGCGACGGCCGCAGGCGCGACGCGGACCGCGACTACTGGATCACCGGCCGCGGCGATGATGTCATCAACGTCTTGGGTCACCGAATGGGAACAGCCGAGGTCGAATGCGCGCTGGCCGTCAACGAGGCTGCCATCGTGGGCTACCCCCCACGACGTCAAGGGGCAGGGCATCTATGCCTATGTCACGCTGATGGCGGGGCAGGAGTCTTCCCAAGAGCTTCGCAAAGATCTGGAAAGCTGGGTGCGGTCCAAGATCGGACCGATTGCCAAGCCCGACAAGATCCAGTTCACCACGGGGCTGCCCAAGACCCGGTCTGGCAAGATCATGCGCCGCATCCTGCGCAAGATCGCCGAGAACGACTTTGACAGCTTGGGCGACACCTCGACGCTTGCAGACCCGGAGGTGGTCGGGGAACTGATCGAAAACCGCAAGAGCAACGGCTGATTCCGTCATCTTGCTGCCCCCCTGACCGGTCCCCGCTTGCGAAAAAGGCGGGGGTCGGCGCGTTTGCGGCGGAATACTTGGCGGTTTTCCGCCATGCGTGCGCCGATAAAGGCCGGCCTTTCTCTAAAAAATTGCGGCTCGGGGCGCCGTGCCGAAACGACCTTGCGCAAAGGGCCCCCAAGGCTTGCATGCCGCGTGGTCAGCCGAACTTGTGACTTGCTAAATCAGAGTGAACGCCAAAGAATGTTGCAATCGCGGGGCGAGTTCCCGCCTTTCCAAAGTAACGTCGAGCCGGTTGAACGGTTCGCTTGACCGGGAGATTTCAATGACATTGACCAGAAAACTGATGGCATCCACCGCCACGGCGCTGATCCTGACCGCCGGCACGGCCTATGCCCAGTCCGAAACAGCAACCCACCCCGAAACCGGTGAGGCGCTGGCCGCCACACAGGCCTTCACCTACCGCGTTCTCGACGAAAGCCCGTCGATCGACCCCGGTCTTGTCGAAGACGTGGACGGCTCCGAGATCGTGCGCGACCTCTTCGAAGGCCTGATGAATCAGGATGCCTTGGGCCAGCTCGTGCCCGGCGTGGCCACCGGCTACGAGGTCTCCGACGATAACCTTGTCTACACCTTCACCCTGCGCGACGACGCTCGTTGGTCGAACGGCGATCCGGTGACCGCCGCTGATTTCGAATACGCATGGAAGCGTGCCGCCGACCCCGCGACCGCCTCGCCCTACCAGTGGTACATGGAGCTGATGTCGCTCGAGAACGGCAGCGATGTCGTATCGGGCGATACGGACCCCTCCGAACTGGGTGTCACAGCCGTCGACGATACCACACTCGAAGTGCGCCTGTCCGAGCCGCTGCCCTATTTCCCGCAGATGGTGACGCATGCAACGACCTTCCCGGTGCATCAGGCCACGATCGAGGAATTCGGTGATGACTGGACCCGCCCCGAGAACATGGTGTCGAACGGCGCCTATGTCCTGACCGAGTGGGTTTCGCAGGAGCGTCTGGTCCGGTCGCGCAACGATCAGTACTGGGACAATGACAACACGATCATCGACACCGTCACCCGTCTGGTCATCCCGGACGAGAACGTCGCCCTGACCCGCTATCTTGCCGGCGAGCTCGACATGACGGACGTGCCCGCAGGTCAGTTCCCGCGTCTGAGCGAGGAATACCCCGATCAGGCCGTGTCGGTCCCTGAAGCCTGTTCCTACTACTTCATGTTCAACCTGCGTGACGATGCACCCGAAGCGTTCCAGAACGCCGATGTGCGTCAGGCGCTCAGCCTTGCCATCAACCGCGACGTGATCGTGGAAAACGTGCTGGCCGGTGGCCAAGAGCCCGCCTACACCTTCACGCACTGGGCGACCGCCGGTTTCGAGACCCCCGACATCCCCATGGCTGGCATGACGCAGGACGAACGGAATGCGATGGCGCAGGAACTGTTGGGCAACGCAGGCTATGGCCCCGACGGCGAGCCGCTGACGGTAAACCTCGTCTACAATACCTCCGAGGCACACGCCGCGGTCGCAGTGGCCGTCAGCCAGATGTGGAAGCAGACGCTGGGTGTCGAGACCAGCCTGAGCAATCAGGAATGGCAGACCTTCCTCGAAGCCCGGTCCAACGGTGACTTCGAAGTGGCTCGTGGTGGCTGGTGTGCCGACTACAACGAGGCATCGACGTTCCTCGACCTCATGCAGTCCGGTTCGGGCTACAACGACTCCAAGTTCGTGAACGAGGAAGTCGATGAATTGCTGTCCGAGGCCAAGACCGCCGAAAACCCGCAGGCCAACTACGACCGTGTGGAAGAGATCATCGCGGAAGAGACCCCGATCATCCCGATCTACCACTATGCGTCGGTCTTCATGCTGAACGACGATCTCAAGGGCTGGCCCTACGAGAACTTCGAGCAGAACTGGTACTCGCGCGAGCTTTACGTCACCGCCGACGAATAATCAGCGCTGCCCGGTTGGAACGCCCCCGTTTGACGCGGGGGCGTTTCCTTTTACCTAAGGTCGGTCAGGTCCGAGAGGAGCCTTCATGTTCGCATTCATCGCACGCCGCCTCGCCGTGGCCGTTCCGACGCTTTTGATCCTCGTGATCCTGTCGTTTATCCTGATGTATACGGCCCCCGGCGGGCCCTTCAATTCCGAGCGGCCGCTGCCGCCCGAAGTGCTGGCGAACATCAACGCGAAATACGGGCTGGACCAGCCGTTCTGGAAGCAGATCGCGACCTATGTCTGGGGCGTGACGACGCAATTCGACTTTGGTCCATCGTTCCAATTCACCAACCGGTCGGTGAACGACATCATCGCGCAGGGCTTCCCTGTCACCCTGACTTACGGGGCCTATTCCTTTCTCGTGGCCGTTCTTGTCGGCGTCTCGCTTGGCGTCGCCGCCGCGATCAAGCAGAACACATGGCTCGATTATCTTGCCGTCGGCATCACCGTCGGCGCGCAGGTCCTGCCGAACTTCGTCCTTGGTCCGATCCTGATCATCATCTTCACGCTCTGGCTGGGATGGCTGCCGGGCGGGGGATGGAACGGCGGGCAGTGGGAATATGTCGTCCTTCCGGTCATCGCCCTGTCGACATCCTACATGGCGTCGATCGCGCGGATCACGCGGTCGTCCATGCTGGAAACCCTGAACACGAACTTCATCCGCACCGCCCGCGCCAAGGGGCTGTCCACGGGTCGGGTCATCTGGAAACACGCGCTCAAGCCCACGATGCTGCCGGTGCTGTCCTACCTCGGGCCCGCCTTCGTCGGCATGATCACCGGTTCGGTCGTCGTCGACATCATCTTTTCGACGGGCGGCATTGGCCGGTTCTTCGTCAACTCGGCCTTCAACCGCGATTATTCGGTCATCATGGGGATCACGATTCTGGTCGGCGCCCTGACGATCTTCTTCAACCTGCTGGTCGACGTGCTTTACGCATGGATCGACCCGAAAATCCGCTACTAGGGGGACGGTCATGTATCCCAACAAAGCCACTGTCGAGGTGCTGGAACAGGCCGGTCACATGGCCGAGGTCCGGGGCCGGTCGCTTTGGGCCGACGCGCGTTCGCGGTTCTTGAAAAACAAGGCTGCCGTGGCCTCGATGATCGTGCTGCTGCTGGTCGCCCTTTTCGCATTGTTCGGGCAGGTCTTCGCCCAGTGGGAACGCGATTTCATCGACTTTTCGCTGATCGGATCGAATGCCCGCCAAGGCGTGCCATCCTTCGAGACCGGGCACTACTTCGGCACCGACGCCAGCGGGCGCGATCTTTACGCGCGCACGGTCCAGGGCACGCAGATTTCGCTGATGGTCGGCCTTGTGGGGGCGATGGTCGCGGTCATCGTCGGCACGCTTTACGGTGCGACAGCGGGCTACATCGGCGGACGGACCGACAACCTGATGATGCGGACCGTGGATATCCTGATGTCGATCCCCTTCATGTTCGTGCTGATCCTGATGCTGGTGATCTTCGGACGGTCGATCTTCATGCTGTTTCTGGGGATCGGGTTGATCTCGTGGCTCGATATGGCCCGGATCGCGCGGGGACAAACCCTGACGATCAAGAACAAGGAATTCGTCGAAGTCGCCTATGCGACGGGTGTCCACCCCGCCAAGATCATCCTGCGCCACATCGTGCCGAACCTGCTGGGTATCGTCATCGTCTACGCCACCTTGCTGGTGCCTTCGATGATCATCTTCGAAAGCTTCATCTCGTTCCTCGGGCTTGGCGTGCAGGAACCCAATACCTCGCTGGGCGCGCTGATCTCGGAAGGTGCGGCGAATGTGAACAACCAGGTGCCGTGGCAGTTGGGCTTTCCGCTGGTGTTCTTCGTCATCATCATCTTCGCCTTCTTCTTTGTCGGCGATGGCCTGCGCGATGCACTCGATCCGAAGGACCGGTAACGTGACGACACACCAAAGGGCCGCTTGATGCTTCTTGAAATCGAAAATCTCCGCGTGGCGTTCCAGACCGGCGACGGTGAAGTCAACGCCGTCAACGGTGTCAGCTTCGGCATCGACAGGGGCGAGACGCTGGCCATCGTCGGCGAATCCGGGTCGGGGAAAAGCCAGACCGCATTCGCCGCGATGGGGCTGCTGGCCAAGAACGGGGCCGCCACGGGCAAGGCGCTTTACAAGGGGCAGAACCTTCTGACGCTGAAGCAAAAGCAGCTGAACAAGTTCCGTTCCGAAGAGATCGCGATGATCTTTCAGGACCCGATGACCTCGCTGAACCCCTACATCCGCATCTCCGAGCAGATGGCCGAGGTGCTGACCCTGCACAAGGGCGTCAGCAAGAAACACGCCATCGCGGAAAGCGTTCGCATGCTGGACGCCGTGCGCATCCCCGATGCCGCGAACCGCATCCGGTCCTATCCGCACGAGTTCTCGGGCGGCATGCGCCAGCGGATCATGATCGCCATGTCGCTGCTCTGCCAGCCCAGCCTGCTCATCGCGGACGAGCCGACCACGGCGCTCGATGTGACGGTGCAGGCGCAGATCATGGACCTGCTGGGCGACATCCGCCGCGACTTCGGCACGGCGATCATCCTCATCACCCACGACCTTGGCGTGGTCGCGGGCTTTTGCGACCGCACGCTTGTGATGTATGGCGGCCAGATCATGGAGGACGGTCC
Organism: Loktanella sp.; assembly: GCA_020201155.1. Lineage (GTDB taxonomy): Bacteria > Pseudomonadota > Alphaproteobacteria > Rhodobacterales > Rhodobacteraceae > JAIVHI01. The sequence goes on from JAIVHI010000002.1 coordinate 5,685, forward strand.
CACCGAAGCGATGTTCGCAGACCCCTCGCACCCCTACACCAAGGGCCTGCTTCAGGCCGTGCCGCGCCTTGACCGCGATGACGACAGCCTTGCCACCATCGCCGGTGAGCCACCGGATATGTCGCGGCTGCCGCAAGGCTGCCCTTTCAGCCCGCGCTGCGCATGGGTGCAGAACACCTGCCCGCATATCCGCCCGGACCTTGTGAACTGGGCCGATGACCGGCGCCGCGCCTGCCACGTTCCCGCCAAGGAGGTCATGGCATGACCGAACCCATCCTCTCTGTCCGTGACCTGTCCGTCACCTTCGACGTGCCGAAGAAAGGCGCATGGCCCTGGACCGCGCCGATGAAGCTGCACGCGGTGGCCGAGATGAACTTTGACCTGATGCCGGGCGAATGCCTGGGTGTCGTGGGCGAATCGGGGTCGGGCAAATCGACCCTTGCCCGTGCCATCGTCGGGACGGTGCCGTCATCAAATGGCAATATCATCTTCGAAGGTGCCGATCTGGCCAACATGAACCCGCGCGAGCGGCGTGTGCACCGGCGCGACGTGCAGATGATCTTTCAGGACCCGCTGGCCGCCCTTAACCCGCGCATGACGGTAGGCGAAATCATCGCAGAGCCCTTGGTGACGCACGACCCTTCGGTCAGCCGGGCGGAACGCAAGAAGCGGGTGCAAGAGCTGATGGCGCGCGTCGGGCTGCTGCCCAACCTCATCAACCGCTATCCGCACGAGTTTTCCGGCGGTCAGTGCCAGCGCATCGGCATCGCCCGCGCGCTCATCATGAAGCCAAAGCTGCTGATCTGTGACGAACCCGTATCGGCGCTTGACGTGTCGGTGCAGGCGCAGGTGGTGAACCTGCTGATGGAGCTGCAAAAGGATATGGGCCTGTCGATGATCTTCATCGCACACGATCTGTCCGTGGTGAAACACATCAGCGACCGCATCTTCGTGATGTATCTGGGCCGTGGCATGGAAACGGCCGATGCACGGACGCTGACACGCCGCCCCGAGCACCCCTATACGCAGGCGCTGATCTCATCGGTGCCGATCCCGGACCCCAAGCTTGAAAAGTTGCGCAAACCGGCCCTGCTGGAAGGCGAACTGCCCTCGCCCCTGTCGCCACCATCGGGTTGCGTCTTCCGCACGCGCTGCCCCAAGGCGCGCCCTGATTGCGCAGTGGGTCGCCCGCCGATGCTGGACCTTGGAAACGGTCATTTCGCGGCCTGTCCCTACCACGAACCGGTGGACCTGCTTGCCGCCAGCTGAGGTATCTTCCGCAGTATCGGTCACTGGCTGGTCGATCTGGCCGAGCGCTCGCCGATGAATCGCGCGGTCACCAAGCTGAACGCAACCACCGATGAAGAACTCGCCGACCGTGGCACCACCCGCCGCGCCGAGATCGAGCGTCTCTTCAAGCCTGCCTTCTATGTCTGAAGCGCACAGCCTGCGGGCCGGATAAAACCGACCCGCAAGACAGATTCAGTAGTCGCGCTCGAAGAAGATACCGATGCTGCTTTCGCCCTGCGCATCGACGCTCCCCTTTGCCGTGATCTCGCTTGTGACATCGAGGTTCAGGTTGATCTCGGTTTCGCCCTCGGCGTTGATGGTCACGTCCGTATAGACGTTGTCGGTCAGGTACTTGCCCGCGCGCACCGCTGCGTTTCCTTCTTCATCAGTGGTCACGTCGAAATCGTCGAGCCCGAGGTTCTGGCGGAACCCGTCGACGATCCCGCCACCGCCGCGACCGGCCAGCGTGCCGACCGCCGCGGCCAGTTGCACGGCCTGAAGGGGCGAGATCTGCGACAGGTCACGTCCGAAGATCAGCTGCGAAAGCACTTCGTCCTGCGGCAGGTCCGGTGTCGATTCAAAGCGGACCTCGGGTTCGTTGGCCGGCCCTTCGACGATGACACGCACGGTGGTGCCCGTGGCTGTCTCGGTCACGGCGACGAGCCGGATGAAGGGGATGAACCCGCCTTGCAGAAAGGCGCCGCCTTCGTTCAACTCGAACCGTTGCTGCAGGATATTCAGACGTCCGCGCACAAGCTCGAACTGGCCGATGGGGATGATGTCGTCGGTCGTGCCGGTCAGGCGCAGCGACCCGCCCAGTTCGGCATCCAGCCCGCGACCCCGGATGAAGATCCGTGACGGCGCGTTGACGGTGATGTCCAGCGGAAAGGCGGGCCCGCTTCGGCTGCCGGTCTCGGCGGTCTGGGCCTGATCCTCGAACACGCCAGCCCGGTCCAGCGTCCGGTTGACGGGTGCCGACGCTCCGATGTGTTGCACCTCTGGCAGGTCGCCAAGCGCGCCGATCCCCGACGACGGCACCTGAATTTCCGTGGCGCCGACGTTGATCGTGCCCGCGATCTGCGCCCCACCGGTCAGCGGGCCGCTGATTGCGATCTGGCCGTTTACCGTCGTCTCGTAAAGGTTGGGATCACGGACCAAGACGTCATTCAGATTGGCCGTCAGATCGGCCGAGAACGGCGCCGACAATGTCACAGGACCGGTGACGCTTATTCCACCGCCGTTGCGGACATCGCCCGAAAGGCTGACCTGTGCCGCATTGCCGTTCAGGCTGACCGTCGTGTTGATATTGTCCAATGCCTGCCCCAGCGACGGAGCGGACAGCGTGGCGCCGGCCGTCGTGATCTCTCCGCTGACGGACGACAGGGCAGGGGGGCCATTCACGGACAGATCGAACTGGGCGGTGCCGTTGAGGTTGCGCGGCTCGATGAAGCTGTTCGCCAGCTCCAGCGGCACAGCCCCGGTGGCATCGAGGTTCAGATTGCCGCCCGGCTGGATCGTCCCATTGGCCGCAGCCGTGATCCCGCCCGGCCCGGTCGCATCGATGTCGACGCCATAACTGCCGTTGTTATTGACGCTTGCCGTGCCGGTCGCCGTGACCGGACCGCTCAGCGCGTCGGTGAACAGGCCCACGTCGCGCAGGCGGGCGTCGAACTGCCCGCTGGTGCCGCTCAGGCTGCCTGACAATGTCACGTTGGCTGTCTGCGCGTTCAGCGACTGCACGGTCAAATTGCCGTTCTGGCGTGATGCATTCACGCTGACGGTGCCGGTGCCGCGCAAAAGTTGATCCACCTGCTCATTCCCGATGCGCAAATCCGAGGTTTGCACATCCGCATCGATGTCGAAATTCTGCAAGTCGGGGTCGAGAGAGCCCGAAGCCTGCAGGCTGACACCCCCCGCCACGGGCTGTCCGATCAGGCTTTGAAAAGGGGCGAGCGAAGGCACATTGGCCCGCACATCGCCGCTGACGCCCAGATCGTCCGCGACAGTCACATCGACGTCAGCGCTGACACCCTGACCGGACAGATCGGCGTTGACGGCTGTCCCGCCCGAGGTGCCGCGCGCGACCGTACCGACAAGCCGCGCCGGGCCTGTCAGGCCGGGGGCTATGTCGCCCGCGTCCGTCAGGCTCAGGTCGATCCGTGCATCGCTTTCACCGCTCAACGATACCGTGCCGGCGGCGTCCAGCGACAGGGCAGGTGTGGACAGATCAAGCTGGTCGATCACGAAGGTATCCGGCCCGGTCCGCGCGATCTCGGCTGCGACCGTCCCGTCCCCATCGAGCAGACGGTTCGCAATATCGACTCCGGTTTCGAGCTCGGCGGTCGTGCCGGTCAGCGACAGATCGAAGGTCGAGGCATCGGTCATCGCAAAGCCCTCTGCGGTCAGGTCGATGCTGCCGCCCAAGGGGCGCCCGGCCAGATCAGAATAAGGGGCCAGATCGGCGATGTCGGCGCTGACGGTGCCGGTCACGCGATCGTCGTCCGACAGGGTCGCGTCCACGCTCACATCCGTGCCGGGGGCGGTCAGGTCTGCCAGAACCGCGACGCCGGTGGTGCCGTCGCTGTTGGCGCTGGCGTTCAGGCGCAGGGGGCCGGACAATCCGGGTGCGACCATGCCGGCGTCATTCAAGGTCAGGTCGGCTTGCACGTCCAGCGGCCCGTCCAGCGGGGCAGTTCCCGTCGCGGTGCCCGACGCGGCAAGCGTCATCGCAGGGGTGGTGACCTGCAAGGTCTCGACGGTATAGGTATCGTCCCCGGTCTTGGCTGCACTGATCGTCAGGTCGCCCTCGCCAGCGAGCAGCGGATCAAGGTCCGCGATACCGGTCTGCAGCCCTTGGGTGCCACCCGACAGGCGCAGGTCAAAGCGCGATGCATCGGTCTGCGCGGTGACGTTGCCCGAAAGGTCGATGTCGCCCGCCAGCGCCTGCCCGGTCAGGGCATTGAACCGCGAGATATCGGTGACATTGGCTGAAAAGGCCGTCGTCACGGTCTGCACATCTTCGCCAGCGGACAGATTGCCGTCCAGCGTCACGCGGGTTCCCGGCGCATCCAGTGCCACGTCGAAGACGGCGGCGCCATCCGCCCCCTGTGACGCGGTGCCGCTGATCGTGCCCGGACCGTCGATGCCCTCCAGCGCATACTGCAGGTCGTTGACGACGAAACGGAAATCGGCCGCGCTTCCGCCCCCCGACAGGTCTGCATTCGCCGTGATTTCGGCCTGTGGCGTGCGGATTTGCAGGTCGTTCAGGCGGGTGCCCTGCGTGTCGCGCACCGCCTCCAGCGACAGGATGCCGTCACCGGTGATATAGGGGTCGATCTCTGCGATGCCGACGCCCAGATCGGTCGTCTCACCGCTGATCAGAAGATCGTAATAGGCATTGGCCGGATCGACTGTCGCAAGGATCGTCATGGCGGCCGCGCCCTGAAGGTCGCGGTCAGCAAGCCCCGAGAACCTGTCCAGGGCCTCCACGTTCAGCAGGATGCTGGCGTTGGTCGCAAAACTCTCGTCGGGATCGATCTGTGCCGCAGCCTGCAGCTCAAGGCCCGGTCCGCGCAGCGTCACGTCCGACAGGTCGATCGGCTGGCCTTCGGTGTAGTCGAGGATGAAGTCGCCCGAGATCTCGCCGCCCAGGGCCTCGGCGGCCCCTTCGTCTTCGAGTTCGACGCCCCGTGCGACATAGTCGAGATCGGCGGTGACCGACCCGATCGCATCACCCTCGCCCGGGGTGATCCGACCGCCGCCATCAAGGGTGATGGCGTTGATCATAAGCCCGGGTCGCTCGTAGGCGCGGATGTCCAGATTGGCGGTCCATTCGTTCGACACCGACCGGTCGTAAAGAATATCCAGCGTCGCGTTGTCGACATAGGTCTTCGGGCCCGAGGCCGGCAGAAGAACAGTGTTGCCGTCGGGATCGCGCAGCGTTCCGGTCAGGGCGATCCGCTCGGGCCAGCCCGAGGAAGAGGTCGTGACCTCGCCGTCCAGCCTCAGGCTGCGGGCGGACAGTTCCAGCTGCGACAGGGCGAAACCGCCCTCGGGCAGTGTCTGCCCCCGAATGTCGAGCGACACGTCGGGGCCGAAAAACTCCTGATATTCGGGCGCGAAAAGGGGGGTCACGTCGCCACCCGCATTCAGGCCGAAAACCTGCCCGTCATCGGTTGTCTCCAGCGCAAGCTGGCCTGCCAGACGCTCTTCCCCGTCGGTCGCGATGTTCAGGGTCGCGGTATAATCGCTCAGCGGGCCGGTGCCTTCGATGTCCAGTCGGACCGCAGGCTGCCCCGGCAGATCAAGAGCCTTGGCGACAAGACCGCCCGGTTCCTCGTCCAGCGTGGCGTTCAGCGCCAGCACGTTGGTGTCGTTGGAATAGGAGCCGTCGATGATGAATTCGCCCGACACGCCGTCCAGTCGCTCTGCCTCAACGGTGGCCGTGCCTTCGCCCTCGGCCAGTGCCGCCTCGCCGGTCAGGGACACGGCGATCTCTTCGCCCAGGAAAGCCTCGCCCAGTTCGATCCGCTGGATCGCCAGTTGCTCCAGCGCGATGGATACCGGAAGTTCGGGCAGGGCGAAGGGTTGGGCCTCGGCCTCGGGTATTTCCACGCCGCTTGGCAGGGGGCCGCGTTCGACCCGGATCAGTTCGGCGGACAATTCCTGCACGTCGATGGACCCGCGCAGCAGGGCGCTGCGGTTCCACTCCAGAACGACGTTTTCCAGCGTCAGCCAGACCCCTTCACTGTCAGCGACCGTCAGGCGATCCAGCCGCGCTTCGGAAGACAGCGCACCTTCGAAGCCTTGGATTCTGACGATGCGTTCGTCGCCCGACAGGTTGTCCTGGATCAGGCGGGTCAGGTAACCTTGGCCATCGTCGTCCTGTGCGGCAGCGCCAAGCGGCAGGCAGATGAGGCAGGCTGTGGCGAGGGTCCGATTCAAAACGCTTGTCCTATCCCAATGTAAACTTCGACCGAGTCAAAGGCATCGTCACCCGATGCGGGGGTGCCGACATCCAGCCTGATCGGGCCGATCCCGGTGTTGTAGCGGATGCCAAGCCCGACGCCGTCATGGTCGAAGCCGTCTTCCAGCGGCACGGCCGAGGACCCGACATAGCCATAGTCGTAAAAGCCCACCACGCCGATATTGTCCGTCACGCCGACGCGGGCTTCGATCTGCGCGCCGGCAAAAGAGGTGCCACCGACGCGAAAGTCCTCGCCGCCGGTAGAGCGGGGCAGGCCCAGCGATTTATAGCCCTGACCGCGCACCGTTCCGCTGCCACCCGAAAAGAACAGGAAGTCGGCGGGGGCATTGGTCTCGTCTGCGCCCAGCACGGTTCCGACCTGCGCCCGTGCGGCGAGGGTAAAGCGATCTTCTGCACCAAAGCTCGCGTAGCCGCGCCCGTCGGCATAAAGCCGCGCTCCGTCCGCCCCGCCATCGATCGACAGGAAGGGCGTCGCCCGCGTGTCGATGTAATAGCCGTTCTTGGCGTTGGTTTCGCTGTCGCGCCGGTCGTAGGTGGCCGAAAGCGGTGCTGTCAGCAAGACGTAGTCCCGCTCGCGCAGGGGCGTTTCCTCGCTGGCGGCCAAAAGGCCCAGACCGACGCCGACTTCCAGATCATCGGACAAAAGCCGTGTGACCCGGGTTTCGATCGAGATCGAATCCAGCAGGTAATCGGGCTCGTCTTCCCGCGAAAGCCGCGCCGTGGCCCTAAAATCGGTATCCGCACCGTAGATGGCCGGGATCGCAAGGCTGGTGGCGATCGAATAGTCGACCCCGCCGGTTTCTCCTCCGATGCCACCGACCTCACCCTCGACCCGCAGGCGTTCGGCGCCGCCGAAGATATTGCGGTGCAGCCAGTAGGAGGACACCTTGAAGCCTTCGACCGAGGACAGTTCAAGGCCGAACCCGATGCGGCGCGGCAGGGATTCCGTGATGACAAGCCGCATGGGCAGCGTATCGCCCGGGCCGATGTCGTCCGCTTCGGTCAGGGCGACGCTGTCGAAGGTGCCCGTGGCCCGCAGCCGCCGCTGGGCGGCGTCGATCTCGTCGGGGGAATAGACTTCGCCCACGGGCAGGCCGGCGATCCGCCGGATGGCGCTTGTGCGCACCGCGTCGTTGCCGGTGACCGCGAGATCGCCGAACGTCAACCGGGGACCGGGGCGGATGGCGACGCTGGCGTCCAGCGCGGCATCTGCATGACGGGCGACGATCTGTTGGTCGGCGGCTTCGGCCTTGGCGTGGCCCGCCTCGCGCCATGCCGTCACGCTGGTCCGAACCGCGTCCCTGATGGTGTCGGACAGGGCCGGCTCGCCGCTGGCGAACCCTTCCGGCAATTCGGTGCCCCGTGGCACGGGGGCCACCTGCGCCGTGCCGAAGGTGAACAAAGCGCCCGGCTCTACCGTGACATCGATCTGACGCACCGTGTCTGGCGCATCGAGCGGGGCGATGCCCGAGGCCTCGCGTCCGTCCGCCGCCAGAATGGACCGCTTCAACATGTGAACTTTACCCCTGCTCGTCGCGGGCCCTTGGGATCGGGCACGATTTGGACCTTTATCGGCGAAAAAATGGCGCAAGAAAACGTGGTTCCCGGATAAATGCGTCTTTTCCGCTCACCTTTTCGAGAACGGGTCGTCCGGGTAACGCACTGAATCCAGATAAAGCCCCTGTGGCGGGCACACCGGGCCGCAGGCCGCGCGATCCCGTGCGGCAAGGGCCTTGGCGACGTCTTCGGGTGCCCAGTTTCCGGCGCCCACCCTCTCTAGCGTGCCGACGAAACTGCGCACCTGATTGTGCAGGAAGGACCGGGCGCGCACATCGAAGACGATCATCTGGCCCTGTGCTGTTTCCTCTGACCGCAGCGCGAGCCTGTCGAGCGTCCTGACGGGGCTGTCCGCCTGACAGATCGAGGACCGGAAGGTCGTGAAGTCGTGCCGTCCCAGCAGGTGGTTCGCGCCCTCCTGCATCGCCGCGATGTCCAGGTCTTGCCCGACCCGCCAGAACTGCCCCGCACCAAAGGTCAGCGGCGCGCGGCGCACCAGCAGGCGAAAGATGTAGGCCCGCTCGACCGCCGAGAACCGCGCGTGCCAGTCGTCCGCCACGCGGGCGCAGTCGCGGATCGCCACGGGTGCGGGTTTCAGGTGATGGTTGAGCGCCTCGGACAGGCGGAACGGATCCCAGTCGCGCTTAAGATCGCAATGCGCGACCTGACCCGTCGCATGAACGCCCGCATCGGTGCGCCCGGCCGCCGCGATCTTGTGGGTGCGCGGCTCCAGCTTTGCCAGCGCCGTCTCGATTGCGCCTTGCACGGTTGCCAGATCCTTTTGCCGCTGCCAGCCCGAGAAGGGGCGTCCGTCGTATTCGATTTTCAGGGCAAAGCGGTGCATAGCGCAGGGGGTTAGGGCCGTGCGGGGCCAAAATCAATCCCTACCCAATCGGGTCGCCTGCGCCTATCTAGGGGAAAAGGCGCAGAACAGGACGCACCCTTGGTCTTATCCAGCATCACCCGGCAGATCGGACGCACCGTGGACGGCGTCACCCATGCCGTGACCGCACCGTTTTCCGACACGGTCATCCGCCTTGGCGTGACGGGGTTGTCGCGCGCGGGCAAGACCGTCTTCATCACCTCGCTTGTCGCGAACCTGATGGACCGGGGCCGGATGCACCAGCTTGCCGCCGCCGCCGATGGCCGGATCGAGACGGCCTACCTGCAACCGCAACCCGACGACACGCTTCCGCGCTTCGAATACGAAAAGCATCTGGGCGAATTGACGGCGCCGGACCCCGTCTGGCCCGAAGGCACGCGCCATATCTCGGAACTGAGGCTCTCTTTGCGGGTCAGGCCGACGGGGATGCTTGCCGGGCTTCAGGGCACGCGCACCGTGCATCTGGATATCGTGGATTATCCCGGCGAATGGCTTCTGGACCTTGGCTTGATGGATCAAAGCTACGCCGAATGGTCCGCTGCCGCCCTGTCGCGCGCCGAACGCCGCCCCGGCGGCACCGCTTTTCTAGAGGCCCTGTCGTCCGTCGATGCATCCGGCACATTGGACGAGCCTGTGGCGGGGCGGCTTGCCGCGCTGTTCACTGAACACTTGGCCGCATGTCGTCAGGCGGGCTTCAGCGATTGCACGCCGGGGCGGTTCCTTCTGCCCGGCGATCTTGCGGGATCGCCCGTGCTGACCTTCGCGCCACTGCCCGCAGGCAGACACCCGCGCGGGTCGCTGGGGCGCGAGTTCGAACGGCGCTTCGACAGCTACAAGCGCCACGTCGTGCGGCCCTTTTTCGAAGACCACTTTTCCAAGATGGACCGGCAGATCGTGCTCGTCGACGTGCTGGGGGCCATTCACGCAGGGCCCCGCGCCGTGGCCGACCTCAAGACCACGATGGCCGATATCCTGGGTGCCTTCCGACCCGGTCGGAACGCCTTTCTATCGCGTATCTTTCAAGGCCGCCGGGTCGAAAAGATCCTGTTCGCGGCAACCAAAGCCGACCATCTGCACCATACCCAGCACGCGCAACTGACCGCCATCGCCAAGGCGCTTCTGCGCGAGGCCAAGGATCGTGCCGATTTCGCGGGCGCGCGAACCGAGGCGTTGTCGGTCGCATCCCTGCGCACTACCGTCGAGGACACGCGCGAGCATGCAGGGACGACCTTGCACGTGGTCAAGGGGCGGCTTCTGGACACCGGCAAGCAGGCGGCCTTTTATCCCGGCAAGTTGCCCGACGATCCGCAGCACCTGTTGTCACCTGCGATGGCCGGGCAGGACAGCTGGCTTGATGCGGACTACGGCATCATGCGCTTTGCGCCCGCGCGTCTCACGCTGAAACCCGGAGACGGGCCGCCGCACATCCGGCTCGACCGGGCCGCGCAATTCCTGTTCGGTGACAAGCTATGAGCAAGGGTCCGGTCCTGTTCGACCTCGACGAAGATGCCCCGCAGGTCGATCCATCGCTCGCACCGCCGCCGCCTGACGTGGCGCCCGTCACGCGCGGGGCGGCGATGCAGCAGGCCGCCGTGCTGCTGGCCCGCAGGCCATCGGTGCTGGGGCGCTGGTTCTGGTCGCTGCTGCTGTCGATCCTTGGCCTTGCGATATCCATCAGCGCTTGGAACTGGGCGGCGGGCCTTCTGGCTGCCACCCCGGTGCTGGGGCTGGTCGTGACCATCCTGCTGCTTTTGTTCTGCTGCACGCTGGCCGCCATCGCGATCCGCGAGGCCATCGCCTTCGCGCGCCTGCGCCGCATCGACGAGACGCAGCGCGCCGCCGTCGGGGCCTTGGCCGAGGATGACCTGCAAGCGGCCCGCCGCGTGATCGACGGGTTGCGCAAGCTTTACGCCAATCGCCCCGACGCCGCATGGGGCCTGCAAAGCCTGACCGACCACGAAGGCGACATTCTTGACGCCGGCGGCCTGTTGGGTTTGGCGGAAACCGACCTTTTGACGCCTCTCGACAATGCCGCCCGGCGCGAAGTCGAGGCGGCGGCAAGGCAGGTAGCGACCGTGACGGCGGTGGTGCCGCTGGCACTGGCCGATGTGTTCGCCGCACTCACCTCCAACCTGCGGATGATCCGCCGGATCGCTGAAATCTACGGCGGGCGATCGGGCACGCTGGGATCGTGGCGACTGACGCGGTCGGTCCTGACGCATCTGGTCGCCACGGGGGCCGTCGCGGTGGGTGACGACCTGATCAGTTCCGTCGCGGGCGGCGGCGTCCTGTCCAAGGTGTCCCGCCGGTTCGGCGAAGGCGTCGTCAACGGTGCCCTGACCGCCCGCGTGGGCGTCGCCGCGATCGAGGTCTGCCGCCCGTTGCCGTTTCATGCATCCAAGCGACCGTCGGTGACGGGGTTGGTCCAGCGGGCGCTGACCGGGCTCTTCGGGCGCTAGCGCAGGCGGGGGGCGGGGCCGAGCGGCACAAAGCCCATCCGAACCGCCCCGTCCGACAGGGTCAGAGGCAGCACCAGTTCATCACCGCCCTGCGCCAGACCGCTGGCCATACTTTGATAGGTCTGCAACACGCCCGGCGCGATCAACCCGCTGTCGGCGGCAAGCTGCAACATCTGCTCCCACGCGCGCAGTCGCAACTCGATCTCGCCTTCCAGATAGCCGGAGACATCCACGAACAACGCCCCCGAGGCCCTGATCTGCATGGTGTCCCAGACCACCAGTGCATCGTTGACTGTGATGTCTGTGACCAGTGGCGGCACAGGCTCGGCCATGTTTTCACGGTCGAGCTCGCGGTCGAACAGCACCTGCGCGTCCAGCATGATGCGGTCTACCGGGCCGGGCAGGGTGCCGGCTGGGGCGGGCAGGGCGATGTCGCGCAGGTCCGCAAAGGCGTCATAGGCCGGATCGTCGCCGTCGGCGCGGCGAACTGCGGCCAGAAGACTGTCGATCAGGACGGTCGTTTCGGTCCCTGCCAGAGTGGCCGCGACAGCCTCGCCCTCCAGCGTCGCCTCGCGGAAGGGCAGGTCGGTCGAGACGCCGACCGACCCGCTCGCGCGCAACCGATCCGACCGCAGCGCGATCTCTGTGCCGGCGATGGTCAGTGTCTGTTCGTTCGGGAAGGCCGCGATCACTTCATTGGGGCGATAGGACAGGGCAAGCGCCTGCACGAAAGGCGCCTGATAGCGGCTGCCGTCAGGTGCGGTCAGGTCAAGGTCGGTCACCGTGGTGTCGAACCGAGACGGAAAACCCCGCGTTCTGACGTCAGAGTAGGCGACCGCCCATCCGTCGTTCTGCAGTGCCTCGAGCCCCGAGACGGCCTGTCCTTCGACGGTGCGCGATCCCACGACCCAGTAGCCCGCGTAAAGTGCTGCAAGGACCATCGCCCCGAAAAACAGCCGTTTCATGCCTAACCCTTTCAACTTTCGCCGCTTTGCGGTTTACAGAGCGCGAACAGGAAGGACCAGCAACATGGCGCTTTGGGTATTCGGTTACGGATCACTTTTGTGGAACCCCGGTTTTCGACCGGCGGAACGCAGGCTGGCCGTGCTGAAGGACTATCACCGCAGCTTTTGCATGTTGTCGATCCACCATCGCGGCTCGGTCGCGGAACCGGGGCTGGTTCTGGCGCTGGATGCGCAAAAGGGTGCGCAATGCACCGGTCTGGCCCTGCGCGTCTCCGAAGGGGACGAGGACGCGGTCATGGCGATGCTGCGCGAACGGGAGTTGATTTCTTCGGCCTATTTCGAAGACACAGTCACCCTGGAGGACCGTGCAGGCGACCGGTTCGATTCCGTGGCCTACATCATTGACCCGCACCACGAACAATACGTGCACTTCGATTTGGAAAAGCAGGCGCAGATGATTGCCCGCGCCGTGGGCGGACGCGGCCCGAACACCGACTATCTTTTCAGCACGGCGGAACAACTGCAGGAACTTGGCATCAAGGACGTCGATATCGAATGGCTTGTCACCCGCGTGCGCGAACTGAGCGTGCGATAGTGATTCCCCTCCTTCACCAGATCGCCTAGGCTTTGGCCCAGCAGAACAACAAGGACCCCATCCGTTGACGGACATCAGGGAAACCGAGGCCGAGCCGCATTTTTCACGACCTGTGCGTCAGATCACCTCGATGCTGATCGTTCTGGCCCTGGTCGCGGCGGGACTCTATCTGGGCTTTGCCCCGTTTCGCGCGATCTTCATGTCGAACCCCTATCTGAACGGGGTCATTCTGGCCGTCTTCGTGCTGGGCGTCCTGTCGACGATCAATCAGGTGGTGCAGTTGATGTACTCGGTCCAGTGGATCGAAGGCTTTGCCGCCAATCGCGTCGGTCACCGCCTGACCACCGCCCCCTCGCTTCTGGCGCCGCTTGCCACGCTTTTGCGGTCGCGCGGCGCGCGGATGCAGATTTCGTCCTCGTCCAGCCGCTCGATCCTCGATTCCGTGGCGCAGCGGATCGACGAAGACCGCGAGATCACGCGCTATATCGGCAACGTGCTGATTTTCCTGGGCCTTCTGGGCACCTTTTACGGCTTGGCCACGACCGTGCCCGCCCTTGTCGACACCATCCGGTCGCTTTCTCCGGAAGCGGGCGAAGCGGGCGCGGATATCTTTTCGCGGCTTCAGTCCGGTCTCGAAAGCCAGCTGGGCGGCATGGGAACGGCCTTTTCATCCTCGCTTCTGGGACTGGCGGGATCGCTTGTCGTGGGGCTACTGGAGCTTTTTGCAGGCCACGGCCAGAATCGCTTTTACCGCGAGCTCGAAGAATGGCTTTCGACCATCACCCGCCTCGGCTTTGCCGGACACGACGAAGGCGCGGGCGAGGAAAGCGGCGCCATGATCGCCTTTGCAGAGCATATGGCCGAGCAGATGGAAGCGATGCGCGAGATCGTGGCCGAAACCACGACAAGTCGCGCCAGCAGCGAGGCGCAGATGGCCGATCTGGCCCGTGCGGTCGAACGCATGGCGCAGGGCGGGTCGGGGTCGGACGATACGAACGCGCTTTTGATGCGCGTCGCGGAAGGGCAAGAGGCGCTGATCGCCCAACTCAAGGACGGCGGGGCCGACGGTCTGGATGCGGAAAGCCGGATGCGGCTGCGGTCGATCGACGTGCAGCTTCTGCGCATTCTGGAAGAAATGGCGGCGGGCCGACAGGAAACCGTGGGCGAGCTTCGGACCGAACTGGGTGCGCTGCGCCGTAGCCTGACGATCGGTCGGGGGCGGAGTGGCGGAGGCGACTTCTGATGGCGCTGGCGCGACGGTCATCGCAGCGGTTCAATACGGCCATCTGGCCGGGCTTCGTGGACGCCATGACCGGTCTTCTGCTGGTGCTGATGTTCGTCCTGACCATTTTCATGGTGATCCAGTTCGCGCTGCGCGAAACCATCACCGGGCAGGAAAGCCGCCTCAATGAGCTCTCTGCCGAGGTGTCGTCGCTGGCGGATGCGCTGGGTCTCAGCCAAGCCGAAAACGCCAGCCTGACAGAAAGCCTGACGGAAGCGACAGAGACGGCAGAGGCCCAGTCCAGCCTGATCGACCGGTTGACCGCAGAGCGCGACACCGCGCAGGCGGCCCTGTCCGAAGCGCAGAACCGGATCACGGGCTTCGAGGCGCAGGTCGCGGGGCTGCTTGCGCAGCGCGCCGAGGCCAATGCGACCATCACCGATCTGGAAGGGCGCGAAGCGGATTTGCTGGACGAGCAAGAGGCCCTGACGCTGGCGTTGGCGCAGGCCCGCGACGAAATCGACGCAGGCGAAGAGGCTGCCCGACTGGCCGCGGCGCAGCGGGACGCGTTGGAATCGATCATCGCCGATCTCGAAACGACGCAAGAAACCAGTGCTGCCCGCATCGCGGCCCTGCAAGAGGCGGCGGAAGAGGACGCGGCACAGATCAGCGAACTCGAAGCACAGCAGCTGGCCGAGGCGGCCGCGGCCCAAGCACTGCGCGAGCGGCTGGAAAATGCGGATGCCGAACTGACGGCCATGACCCTCGCGCTGGAAGAACAGCGGCGCGAGGCCGAGGAGACCCTGACGCTTCTGGCCGCAGCCGAGGCCGCGCGCGACGCGTTGGACCGCAACCTTGCCGCAGCACTTCTGGCCCAGCAGGCGGCCGAAGATGAATTGTCCAGTGCGCGCAATCAGGGTGACGATCTGGACGCGCGGCTTGCGGCAGCCCTGAACCTTCAATCCGAAACCGAAGAAGAACTGGCCGCCGCCCGCGAAGCACTGACGGCGGCAGACATGCGGAACGAGGATTTGACCGTCCGGCTGGCCGCGGCAGTGGCCGCGCAGGAAGACACGGCGTTGGACCTTGAAGCTGCGCGGGAAGCGATGGAACAGGCGATGGCGCAAAGCGATGCCGAGCTTGCCGATGTTCAGGCCCGACTTGCCGCGGCCCTGCTGGCGCAAGAGACCACGACAGCGGACCTCGCGACCACCGAAGAGGCCCGCGAGGCGCTTGAACAACAACTGGCCGAGGCGCTTTTGGCGCAAGAGGCGCTGCAGTCCGAGATCGCGGCCCTGCGCGACACGACGTCCGAGACCAGTCAGGATCGCGCCGCGCTGCAAACGCGGCTTGCCGCGGCCCTTGCAGCCGCGCAGACCGCCGAGGCCGAAGCCTTGACCCGTGCCGACCTTCTGGCCGAGGCTGAAGACCAGCTTCGCGAAGAGGAACAATCCTCGGAACGGGCACAACGGCAGGTCGCCACGCTCAATGCGCAGGTCGCCGAATTGCGCACCCAGATCGGCACGCTTCAGTCCCTGCTGGATATTGCCGAAGAAGCCGATCGCGAAGCCGAGATCCAGATCGAGGCTCTCGGTGCCCAGTTGAACACGGCCTTGGCCCGCGTTGCCGCCGAACAGTCCCGCCGTGTCGCGCTGGAAGAAGCGGAACGTCAGCGCCTGATCGAAGAGGCCGCACGTCTTGCCGCCGAAGCCCAGAACCTCGAACGGTTCCGGTCCGACTTTTTCGGTCAGCTGCGCGACGTCATGGAGGGCGTGCAAGGCGTGCGGATCGAAGGGGACCGCTTCGTCTTTTCGTCAGAGGTGCTGTTCCAGCCGGGGCAGGCCGAACTGTCCGGGCAGGGCAGGGAAGAGATCGCCAAGGTGGCCGAAATCCTGCGCGAGATCAGCGAAGAAATCCCCGCGGGGATCGACTGGATCATCCGCGTGGACGGCCATACCGACAATCTGCCACTGTCCGGCGCGGGCCAGTTTCGCGACAACTGGGAGCTTAGTCAGGCGCGTGCGCTATCGGTCGTTCGCTACATGCAGGACAGCCTGAATATCCCGCCACAACGGTTGGCCGCGAATGGATTCGGGGAATATCAGCCGCTCAATGCCGCCAGCACGCCCGAGGCGCGGGCGCAAAACCGACGGATCGAATTGAAACTGACCGAACGCTAGGGCGCGATGCTGATCTGCGTGCTTTGACTGTCCAGCGGAGTGTCGTCGCGGATCAATGTGAAAGTGGCCGTATAATCGCCCTCGGGCCAGCCTGCCTGCGGTGTGCGGCGTCCCATGGCACGGAAAAGCTGTGCCTGCGTGCGGTCCAGCCTCTGCGCGTCGCTCAGGACCGACCCCGCGGGGCCCGATATCTCGACCGAGACGACGTCACCTTCGCGCCCGCCGAAAAGGTAGACCCATGCGACAAGCGCCGGTGACGCCGGTTGCAGTGACCTCGCGCCGGCCCTACCGGCCTTGATGGTGTCGTAATCCGGCACGGCATCGGAAAAACCCGTTGCGAGTATGCCGCCCTGCGGGACGTCCAGCGGTTCGGCCCACAGGCTTTCGGTGACCCCTTCGGGATCGCAGGTCAGCCTGTTGTCCGCATCGAAGGGATCGACCACCTCACCATCCTTGCGCAGGGACAGGTGGAGATGGGGGAACTCGGTCTGGCCTGACAGCCCGATGCGGCCCAGACGGTCACCGACATCGACCTGCTGCCCCGCCGCAACCGCAACAGTGCCACGGGCAAGGTGGCAATACTGCGTCTCCCAGCCGTCGCCATGGTCGATGACGACACCGTTGCCGCATTCGCGGTCCGCGACCTGCGGGGCATCCGGTGTTCCCTGCCGATGATCGACCATGCCGTCGCGCGCACCAGTCACACGCCCCGGCGCCGCGGCAAGGACGTCCACGCCCACCCTTTGATCCTCGAGTGACATCAGCGCAAAGTCAGTGCCCTTGTGCCCGTCGTAGGTCAGGAATCCACACCGGTAGTCCTGTGCGTCCGGTGTGACATCATGGTCGACGAAGTTCTGGACATAGCAGGTATCGCCCAGAGTGCAGTCGACCGGCAGGGCCAAATCAATGTCCCCCGCAGCCGGAAAGGCTACGAGGGACAGGAGAATCGCAATCGTGTTTCGCAAGGATCAGTCAGCCGTCAGCAAGGGTGGCTTTTTCGACGATCCGCTGATGCGCGCCTTTTCCGGCTCTTCGAACCGCAGCTCCAGCTGTCCGTCCTTGACCCCGACCTTCACCAGACCGCCCTTGACCAGCTTGCCGAACAGCAATTCCTCCGCGAGCGGCTTCTTGATGCTTTCCTGGATCACGCGGCCCAGCGGGCGTGCGCCCATCTTGACGTCGTAACCCTTCTCGGCAAGCCAGTCGCCGGCGGCCTTGGTCAGCTCGATATGGACGTTGCGGTCGATCAGCTGCGCTTCGAGTTGCAGCACGAATTTCTCGACCACGCGCAGGATCACCTCTTTCGGCAGGGGCGCGAAGGAAATGATCGCGTCCAGCCGGTTGCGGAATTCCGGCGTGAAGGTCCGTTCGATGGCGGCGGTATCCTCGCCCTCGCGGCTTTCGCGGCCAAAGCCCATGGCGTTCTTGCCCAGCTCGGCGGCACCGGCGTTCGAGGTCATGATCAGGATCACGTTGCGGAAATCGGTCGTCCGCCCGTTGTGGTCCGTCAGCTTGCCGTGGTCCATCACCTGCAACAGGATGTTGTAGACATCCGGGTGAGCCTTTTCCATTTCGTCCAGCAACAGCACGCAGTGCGGGTTCTGGTCGACACCGTCGGTCAGCATGCCGCCCTGATCAAAGCCGACATAGCCCGGAGGCGCACCGATCAGACGGCTGACGGCGTGCTTTTCCATGTACTCCGACATGTCGAAGCGCATCAGCTCCACGCCCAGCGTATCCGCCAGCTGCTTTGCCACCTCGGTCTTGCCCACACCGGTGGGACCGGCGAACAGGTAGTTGCCGATGGGCTTTTCCGGCTCGCGCAGACCGGCCCGGGCCAGTTTGATCGAAGACGACAGGGCCTCGATCGCCTTGTCCTGACCGAAGACGACGCGCTTGAGCGACTTTTCAAGGTCCTTCAGAACCTCGGCGTCGTCCTTGCTGACCGACTTCGGCGGGATGCGGGCGATCTTGGCGACAACCGCTTCGATCTCCTTTGCACCGATGGTCTTGCGCCGCTTGCTTTCGGCCACCAGATGCTGCGCCGCACCGGCTTCGTCGATCACGTCGATCGCCTTGTCGGGTAGCTTACGGTCGTTGATATACCGCGCCGACAGTTCGACGGCGGTTTTCACGGCCTCTGCGGTGTATTTGATCTGGTGGTGCTTTTCGAAATAGGGCTTGAGGCCCTGCAGGATCTTGATCGCATCCGGCACGGAAGGTTCGTTCACGTCGATCTTCTGGAACCGGCGCGACAGGGCGCGGTCCTTTTCGAAGTGCTGGCGGAACTCCTTGTAGGTGGTGGAGCCCATGCAACGCAGCTTGCCGCCCTGAAGCGCGGGCTTCAGCAGGTTCGATGCATCCATCGCACCGCCAGAAGTGGCGCCCGCACCGATCACGGTGTGGATTTCGTCGATGAAGAGCACGGCGTCTTCGTGATTTTCCATTTCGGTCATCACGGCTTTCAGGCGTTCCTCGAAATCGCCGCGATAGCGTGTGCCGGCCAGCAGCGCACCCATGTCGAGCGAATAGATGGTCGCGTTCGACAGAACCTCGGGGGTTTCGCCCTTGACGATCTTGTAGGCCAGACCTTCGGCGATGGCGGTCTTGCCCACGCCGGGGTCGCCCACGAGAAGAGGGTTGTTCTTGCGGCGGCGGCAGAGAACCTGGATGCAGCGCTCGACCTCGTGGGCGCGGCCGATCAGCGGATCGACATCGCCCTTCGTGGCTTTCACGTTGAGGTCCACGCAGTATTTCGCCAGTGCGGATTCCTTGTCGTCACCGCCCGATTCCTCGTGTGCGTCGTCTTCGTTGATCGACCCGGTGACAGGCCGTGCCTCGCCGAAGGCCGGGTCCTTGGCGACACCGTGTGCGATGAAGTTGACCGCGTCGTAGCGGGTCATGTCCTGTTCTTGCAGGAAGAAGGCGGCGTGGCTTTCACGTTCGGCAAAGATGGCGACAAGCACGTTGGCGCCAGTGACTTCTGTCCGGCCCGAGGACTGCACATGGATCGCGGCACGCTGGATCACGCGCTGGAACGCGGCGGTCGGCACGGCTTCGGACCCTTCGACATCGGTTTCAAGCGTGGACAGATCGTCCTCGATGAATTCCTCGAGATCCTTGCGCAATTCGTCCAGATCGACCGAACAGGCCTGCATCACCCGGGCGGCGTCAGGTTCGTCGATCAGGGCGAGGAGCAGATGCTCCAGCGTCGCAAGCTCGTGTCTGCGTGCGTTGGCAAGGGCCAGCGCACCGTGAATGGACTGCTCAAGCGTCGTGGAAAAAGATGGCACTTTGGGTGCTCCTCTCATCGGGGGGCCGTCGGGCGGGACGCCCGTACGGACCGTGGCCTCTAGACTTTAAGGTTTGGTGTTTAGCATCCAACCTTCAAGGACTTTTTTCGGTTTGACACGTACAATTCACAGGAGTGTGCATTGCGCCGTGAACGGTGGCAGGTGCGCGGGCGGGCTGCCCGCTCTTTCACCTTAGAAGTTATCCTTGCGCTTGCGGACCTCGGCAAAGACGTCGACGGGGTCGGCGTCCGGCAGTCCGATCGCCTGTTTCAGGGCAGGATCGTCAGCGCGCAGAAAGGGGTTCGTTTCCATCTCGACCGCCAGTGTGGACGGCACCGTCGGAACCCCCTTGTCCCGCGCCGCATCAATCTGGCTCTTTCTTGAAATAAGCTTTGCATTGTCCGGTTCAAGGGACAAGGCAAAGGCCATGTTGTTCGTCGTATATTCATGCCCCGAGCAGACAACCGTCTGCGGGGGCAGGGCGCGCAGTTTCAGCAGGCTGTCCCACATTTGTGCCGGTGTGCCCTCGAACAGGCGTCCGCAGCCCATGGCCATCAGGCTGTCGGCGGTAAAGGCATAGCCCGCGCCGCGCATCACAAAGGCGATGTGGCCCAGCGTATGCCCCGATACGTCAAGGATTTCCACGGGTTCGCCGCAAACCGTGATCTCGTCTCCCTCGCTGACCTCCAGATCAAGCGGTGGCAGGCGGGACGCGTCGGACTTGGCACCAATCACGCGGGCATCGCCGCGCAGGCCGTCGAGCCCGTCCACGTGATCCCAGTGGTGGTGCGTCAAAAGGACATCCGTCAGATGCCACCCGCGTTTGTCCAGTTCCGCCTTGATCGGCCCGGCTTCCGGAGCGTCGATCAGCGCTGTTTCATCCGTCTCGTCGTTGTGAAGCAGGAACGCGTAATTGTCTTTCAGGCAGGGGACGGTGACGAAGGTGAGGGGCATGGCACATTTCCGTGTTCAGGTTATGGTGGCGGCGAACGAACAAAAGGTCCGTGCCGCTTTGCATCTAGATGTGTCCGATCTGCGTAATTTCTACTACCGAAGCACGTTGGGGCGGGCGGCGCAAAAGGTCGTGCGGGATGAACTGGTCAAGCTTTGGCCGTCGACCAAGGGACAAACTGTCGCGGGCTACGGCTTTGCCGTGCCGCTGTTGCGCCCGTTTCTGGCCGAATCGCGGCGTGTCATCGGGCTGATGCCGGGACCGCAGGGCGTCATGGCCTGGCCGCCGGGGGCCGCAAATGTCTCGGTTCTGTGCGACGAAACGCTTTGGCCTCTGGAAACCGGGCACGTCGACAGGCTGGTGATGATGCACGGGCTCGAGACCTCGGATACGCCGGCTGCGCTGATGGACGAAGCGTTCCGCGTCCTCGGCCCCGGCGGACGTGTGGTTTTCATCGTTCCGAACCGCGCCGGTCTGTGGTCGCGGTCGGACAATACGCCTTTCGGATATGGGCGTCCCTATTCACTGCACCAGCTCGAAAGCCAGCTTGATGCCCATAACTTCGCGATCGAACGCAGTTGCGCCGCGCTCTATCAGGCACCGTCGCACAAGCGATTCTGGCGCAAGATCGCGGGGTTTCTGGAAAAGGCCGGTCACAAGCTGCCGTTCTTCGCGCCCGGCGGGGTGCTGATCATCGAGGCCAGCAAAAAGGGCAACAACCCGGTCCGCCCCGGGCTGGGCGAGACGGTCACACGGCCCCTCAAGGCCTTTGGCGGCATGGGGGCTCCGGTGCCGGAACCCACGCGTCGCGTCGGGAAATGACCGCAAGGCCACCATTGATGCAAACCTGACGGTCTATGTCTCCTCAATGCCTTGCGACCCTCCGACCCCTCTGCTACATCGCGCAGAAATTCGTGCCCCCGTCCTGTGATGGGGGATGAAACAGAACGGCCCGATGCCACGCCTCTTCTTCGGGGCCGACCGTCAGGCCCAGACATCGGAAGGGTGGACGTGTCCGAACCAGCTTCGATCTCAACCGGCATTGCCGAACGCTATGCCACTGCCGTCTTCGCCCTGTCGAAGGATGGCGGAAATCTCAAGGGGCTCGAATCCGACCTCGACCAGCTGAACGCCGCACTGGCTGAAAGCGACGACTTCCACACGCTGCTGACATCACCGCTTTACGGTCGCGACGAACAACTGGCCGCGATCTCGGCCATCGCTGCCAAGATGGGCCTGTCAGAGACCACGTCGAACGTGCTCAAGCTGATGGCGTCCAAGCGTCGCCTTTTCGTGCTGCCCGCGATGCTGACCCAGCTGCGCGCCATGCTGGCCGACGAGCGGGGCGAAGTCACCGCAGAGGTCACGACCGCCAAGGCCCTGACCAAGGCCCAGAGCGAGAAACTTGCCAAGACGCTGACAGCCCAGATGGGCACTGACGTCGCAATCAACACGACCGTCGATGAAAGCATCATCGGCGGTCTTATCGTTAAAGTCGGCTCCAAGATGATCGATACCTCGATCCGCTCGAAGCTCGACGCCCTCCAAAACCATATGAAAGAGGCCCGGTAATGGCGATCCAAGCTGCGGAAATCTCTGCGATCCTGAAGGACCAGATCAAGAATTTCGGTCAAGAGGCCGAAGTGGCCGAAGTCGGCCGCGTTTTGTCCGTCGGTGACGGCATCGCCCGTGTCTACGGCCTCGACAACGTGCAGGCCGGCGAGATGGTCGAATTCCCCGGCGGTATCCGCGGGATGGCCCTGAACCTCGAAAGCGACAACGTCGGCGTCGTGATCTTCGGGTCCGACCGGGACATCAAGGAAGGCGACACCGTCAAGCGGACAAAGTCCATCGTGGACGTGCCTGCCGGCCCCGAACTTCTGGGCCGCGTCGTGGACGGCCTTGGCAACCCGCTGGACGGCAAGGGCCCGATCAACGCCACCGAACGGCGCGTCGCGGACGTCAAGGCGCCGGGCATCATCCCGCGCAAATCGGTGCACGAGCCGATGCCGACCGGCCTGAAATCCATCGACGCCATGATCCCCATCGGTCGTGGCCAGCGCGAGCTGATCATCGGTGACCGCCAGACCGGCAAGACCGCCGTGGCGCTCGACACGATCCTGAACCAGAAATCCTACAACGACGCCGCCACCGACGAGAGCGACAAGCTCTATTGCGTCTACGTGGCCATCGGCCAGAAGCGGTCCACCGTGGCCCAGCTGGTGAAGCGTCTGGAAGAATCCGGCGCCATCGAATATTCGATCGTCGTGGCTGCCACCGCATCCGACCCCGCGCCGATGCAATATCTGGCGCCCTATTCCGCCACTGCGATGGCCGAATACTTCCGCGACAATGGCAAGCATGCCCTGATCATCTACGATGACCTGTCCAAGCAAGCCGTGTCCTATCGCCAGATGTCCCTGCTGCTGCGCCGCCCGCCGGGCCGCGAAGCCTATCCGGGCGACGTGTTCTACCTTCACTCGCGCCTGCTGGAACGGTCGGCCAAGCTGAACGAAGACAACGGCTCGGGCTCGCTGACGGCACTGCCGATCATCGAAACGCAGGGCGGCGACGTGTCGGCCTTTATTCCGACGAACGTGATCTCGATCACCGACGGCCAGATCTTCCTTGAAACCGAACTGTTCTTCCAAGGCATCCGCCCCGCCGTGAACACCGGCCTGTCGGTGTCGCGTGTTGGTTCCGCGGCCCAGACCAACTCGATGAAGTCGGTCGCCGGTCCTGTGAAACTGGAGCTGGCGCAGTATCGCGAAATGGCGGCCTTTGCCCAGTTCGGCTCTGACCTTGATGCCGCGACACAGCGTTTGCTCAACCGCGGTGCCCGCCTGACGGAACTGATGAAGCAGCCTCAGTATTCGCCCCTGACCAACGCCGAGATCGTGACGGTCATCTACGCCGGCACCAAGGGCTACCTCGACAAGCTGGATGTGTCCGACGTGGGCCGGTTCGAAACCGGTCTGCTCAAGCACATGCGCAATGCGGGCAAGGCGACGCTCGACTGGATCACCAAGGAAGACCCCAAGATCAAGGGTGACGCAGAGGAAAAACTGAAGGCCGAAATCGACGCCTTCGCCAAGGACTTCGCGTAATCGCTCTCGAGATAAGGAGGCTTTGGTTTGCCAAACCTTAAGGACCTGAAAAATCGGATCTCGTCGGTCAAATCGACCCGCAAGATCACGCAGGCGATGCAGATGGTCGCGGCCGCGAAATTGCGCCGTGCCCAGGACGCAGCCGAAGCCGCACGGCCCTACGCGGAACGGTTCAACGCCGTTCTTGCCGGGCTGGCCTCGGGTGTGGGTGACAGCGAAACTGCGCCGAAACTGCTGGCCGGAACCGGCAGCGACGACGTGCACCTGCTGGTCGTCATGACGGCGGAACGCGGACTCTGCGGCGGGTTCAACTCGAACATCGCCCGTCTGGCCCGTGTGCACGCCAAGAAGCTGCAGGCCGGTGGCAAGACCGTCAAGATCCTGACGGTCGGCAAGAAAGGTCGCAGCGCGCTCAAGCGCGATCTTGGCGATCACTTCGTCGGTCACGTCGATATGTCGGACGTCAAGCGGATGTCCTATGCCGATGCGCAGGGCATTGCCAAGGACGTGCTCGAACGCTTCGACGCCGGTGATTTCGACATCGCGACGATCTTCTTTTCGCGCTTCGAAAACGTCGTGACGCAACACCCGACCGCCCAGCAGATCATCCCGGCCCAGTTCGAGGAAGGCGACGCGGACGATGCGACGCTTTACGACTACGAACCGGGCGAAGAGGAAATCCTCGCCGACCTGCTGCCGCGTGGCGTCGCGACGCAAATCTTTGCCGCACTGTTGGAAAATGCAGCCTCCGAGCAGGGTGCGCGTCAGTCCGCCATGGACAACGCAACCCGAAACGCAGGCGACATGATCGACGATCTCACGATCGAATATAACCGCTCGCGTCAGGCCGTGATTACCAACGAGCTGATCGAAATCATTTCGGGCGCGGAAGCGCTCTAGACCCCGGAGAAACGTAAATGGCTAACGCAAAAGGCAAGATTACGCAGGTCATCGGCGCCGTCGTCGACGTGCAGTTCGGTGATCACCTGCCAGAGATCCTCAACGCCCTGACAACCGACAACAACGGCAAGGAACTGGTGCTCGAAGTGGCCCAGCACCTTGGTGAAAGCACCGTGCGCACCATCGCGATGGATGCGACCGAAGGTCTGGTGCGCGGTCAGGAAGTGACCGACACCGACGGGCCGATCACGGTTCCCGTGGGCGACGCCACATTGGGCCGCATCATGAACGTCGTCGGCGCACCCGTCGATGAGAAGGGTCCGATCGGCGAAACCGAACGTCGCTCGATCCATGCCGACGCGCCAACATTCGAGGCGCAGTCCACCGCGTCCGAAGTCCTGGTGACCGGCATCAAGGTGATCGACCTGCTGGCCCCCTATGCCAAGGGCGGCAAGATCGGCCTGTTTGGCGGTGCCGGCGTGGGCAAGACGGTTCTCATTCAGGAATTGATCAACAACATCGCCAAGGTGCACTCGGGCTATTCCGTTTTCGCCGGTGTGGGCGAGCGGACCCGCGAAGGGAACGACCTTTACTACGAATTCATCGACTCGGGCGTCATCGACGCTGAAGACCTGACCAAATCCAAGGTGGCGCTGGTCTACGGTCAGATGAACGAGCCTCCGGGCGCGCGTATGCGCGTCGCCCTGTCCGGTCTGACAATGGCGGAATCCTTCCGCGACCAGTCCGGCACCGATGTTCTGTTCTTCGTCGACAACATCTTCCGCTTTACGCAGGCGGGCTCCGAGGTGTCGGCGCTTCTGGGTCGTATCCCCTCGGCCGTGGGCTACCAGCCGACGCTGGCCACGGACATGGGCCAGATGCAGGAACGTATCACCTCGACCAAGAACGGCTCGATCACCTCGGTGCAGGCCATCTACGTGCCTGCGGACGACCTGACCGACCCCGCACCCGCCACGTCCTTTGCCCACCTCGACGCGACCACGGTTCTGAACCGTGCGATCTCGGAAAAGGGCATCTATCCGGCGGTCGACCCGCTCGACTCGACCTCGCGCCTGCTCGATCCGGGCATCGTGGGCGAAGAGCATTACAAGGTCGCCAACGACGTTCAGCAGACGCTCCAGCGTTACAAGTCGCTGCAGGACATCATCGCCATTCTGGGCATGGACGAACTGTCGGAAGAGGATAAGCTGACCGTGGCGCGCGCCCGCAAGATCGAGCGTTTCCTCAGCCAGCCCTTCGACGTGGCGCAGGTCTTCACCGGTTCGCCCGGTGTGCAGGTCGCGCTCGAGGACACCATCGCGTCCTTCAAGGCCGTTGTTGCCGGTGAATACGACCACTTGCCGGAAGGCGCGTTCTACATGGTCGGCGGCATCGACGACGTGAAGGCCAAGGCCGAAAAGATGGCGGCAGACGCCGCCTAAGGAGCAGATCATGGCAGATACCCTGCAATTCGATCTCGTCGCACCCGAACGTCGGTTGGCGTCGTATGCCGCCACCGAGGTTCAGATCCCCGGTGCCGGTGGTGATATGACGGCAATGGCGGGCCACGCGCCCACGATCACCACCCTGCGGCCCGGCATCCTCCGGGTCGTCCACAATGGTGAAACCGACGAGTATGTCGTCTCGGGGGGCTTTGCCGAGATCACCGATGACGGTGTGACGGTCCTGGCCGAACAATCCCTGCCACGGGCAGAGATGACCCAAGACGTCTACGACGACATGATGGTGGAGTTCCGCCAGCAGTACGAGAAGGCCAAGTCCAATTTCGAGAACGAACCGGGCCCGGTCGACGATGCAGCCAAGCTGATCGCGGACATGGTTGCGGTTGGAACGCACATCGGACTTGACCCCAAGCAGTCGAATTTCGGCTAAGAGCTTACCAAAGTTGAACAAAAGCCCCGCCAGCGCGGGGCTTTTGCATTTTTGCAGTCGTGTTTCCAAGTGATTTCAGGTTTGATCAACCAAAGGTGGTGGAGACCGAAGTCAAATGAAAACCATTAAAAGCAGCTTGATAGGAATAGATCAGGGCGACGTCATCGTATTCGCGGATTACAGGGACAACGGCCCGATGTGGTCGGAGACGGGCAACCGCGAAGCACGCCAAGCGGTCGAGTTTTCTGACAGCTACGCCGAAGCGCCCTCGGTCATGGTCAGCGTGTCCATGCTGGACGTGTCATCCGAGGCGAATGTCCGCACAGAAGTCATGGCCACGAATGTCACGACGAAAGGCTTCGACATCGTGTTCCGGACATGGGGCGACACGCGGATTGCCCGAGCGCGCGTCGCGTGGCAGTCCATCGGGGAACTTGCCAGCGACGACGCCTGGGATATCTAGCCCGCGTAGGTGCCTTCGTAGATCGGCTTCAGGGTCTTGTGGTTGAACAGGGACGACACGCTGGTGCCGTTCCAGGTGTTCAGGATCGCCTGCGCGAACATCGGCGCGGTCGACACGATCCGGATCGCGGGGCAAGCCCGCACGTTTTCAGTGGGCTGGATGGTGTCGGTGATGACAAGGTTCTTCATGACCGATTTGCCGATCCGTTCGACGGCGGGGCCGGACAGGACGCCATGGGTGATGTAGGAATGAACCTCTTTCGCGCCGTGTTCCATCAGCACTTCGGCGGCCTTGCACAGCGTGCCGGCCGTGTCGACGATATCGTCCACCACAAGGCAGGTGCGGCCCTTCACGTCACCGATCACCGTCATTTCCGCCACTTCACCCGGCTTGCCACGGCGCTTGTCCACGATCGAGAGCGGGGCGTTGATCCGTTGCGCCAGATCGCGGGCACGGGCCACGCCACCCACATCCGGGGACACGACCATCACATCGTCCATCTGGGTCTTGAAGTTGTGCATCACGTCGAGAGCGAAGACCGGCGACGCATAAAGGTTATCGACGGGAATGTCGAAAAAGCCCTGTATCTGCGTCGCATGCAGGTCCAGCGTGAGAATCCGTTCGATCCCCGCTTCCATCAGCATGTTGGCGACCAGCTTCGCGGTGATCGGGGTGCGGGCCTTTGACCGGCGGTCCTGCCTTGCATAGCCAAAGTAGGGGATGACGGCGGTGATGCGCTTGGCCGATGATCGGCGCAGGGCATCGGCGATGATCAGCAGCTCCATCAGGTTGTCGTTTGCGGGGTTCGACGTGGGCTGGATGATATACATATCCTCGCCGCGCACGTTCTCGAACACCTCGACGAAGATTTCACCGTCGTTGAACCGTTCGACCCGCGCATCGGCCAGACTGACGTCCATGCCCCGGTGCATCGACATCCGCCCGGCGATCGCTTCGGCAAGGGGTCGGTTGGCATTGCCGGAGATCAGCTTGGGTTCATCGTTTTTTGGCATGGGGGATCCTTGAGGGCGGCGGTAGGCCGACAGATTCGCGACATTGACACCGCCTAGCACACCGATAACGTCCGGCAAAGAATTGCCAGCGTCCGGAGGCACAGGATGGCCCATATCGATTACTATTTCGCAACGATCAGCCCGTTTACCTATCTGACGGGGACCCGTCTGGACGAGATTGCACAAAAGCACGGCGCAACGCTTGCCTACAAGCCCTTGGACATCATGCAGTTGTTCGCCCGCACCGGCGGCACCCCGCCGCCAGAGAGGCACCCCAACCGGCAGGAATACCGCCTGCAGGACCTGCGCCGCCGTGCGGGATATCGCGCAGGACGACACGATCCGTGCCTGTCTGACCGCTGCGGGTTTCGACCCGGCATTGGCCGACAAGGGGCTAATGGCCAGCGCCGAGGAATACACCCGCAACCTTGAAGACGCCGTGATGGCGGGCGTCTTTGGCGCGCCTTTCTACATCACCGACGGTGACGAAAGGTTCTGGGGGCAGGACCGGCTCGACGATCTGGACGCGCACCTGTCAGGCACGCTCTGACCCTGCGGTCAGCCGTGCAGCAGCGCCAGAAACGAGTCCACGCCCGCGTCGGTCATTGACCAGTCGCAGACCAGCCGTCCGGTCAACCGTTCGTCCGTGTCGCCTTTGGTCACGTCGCCACCCATGACGTAGTAGGTGGCGCCGGCGTCGAGCATGCGCTGGTGAAGGGCGCGGGGGGCGGAAAAGAAGATGACGTTGCCCTGAGGCTGATACGCCAGTTCCACGGTGTTCGACTGGCGCAGACCTTCGGTCAGCCGGGCACAGGCCGCATTGGCCGCGCGCGCCATGTCGAGCCACAGGTCGTCGGCCAGATAGGCCTGCATCTGTGCCGACAGGTAGCGATGCTTGGAGAACAGATGCCCGCCGCGCTTGCGCCGCAACTCGAACTCCCATGCCAGATCCGGATTGAACAGGATGCAGGCTTCGACGCCCAGAAGTCCGTTCTTGGTGCCACCGAAGCTGACCGCGTCCACGCCCGCCTTCCACGTCATCTCGGCGGGGGTGCAATCGAGAGAGACAAGCGCATTGGCGAATCGCGCACCGTCCAGATGCGTGGTGATGCCAAACTCGCGGGCGACGGTCGTCAGCGCCGCGATCTCGTCGACGGAATAGACGGTGCCCTTTTCGGTGATCTGGGTGATCGACAGGGGCCCGCGCTGGGGTCCGTGAACGCCCCGCGTCTGCTCGGCCTCCAGCGAAGCGCGCAGGGCGGCAGGGGTGATCTTGGCGTTTTCGGCCGGCACCAGCGACAGCTTGGCGCCCGAATAGAATTCCGGCGCGTTGCATTCATCCTCGTGGATATGCGCCATGGGCGAGCAAAAGATCGTCTCCCACGGTTGCGCCATCGTCGCCAGCAGGATCGAATTGGCCGCCGTTCCGGTGGCGACCAGATGCACCATCGCATCGGGGGCTTCGAAGACCTCGCGGATGCGGGCGCGCACGTCGCCCATGATGTCATCCGCACCATAGCCCATGGCGTAGCCGTCATTGGCGGCCACCAGCGCCTCCATCACCTTCGGATGGGCGGGGCCCGCATTGTCAGAGGCAAAATACATCACGTCGGCTCCTCGATTACGTAATCGTCCCAGTCGTCTTCCGGCACCAGCTCTTCGTTGAGCGTGCGGTCCTGCATGGACACGCCTGCCGTGTGGACGGCATTGGCGTCCTTGCTGATCAGGTGGTGCCAGTCGTAAAGCGGCTTGCCTTCATAGCGCAGGCGATAGGCGCAGGTCTGCGGCAGCCAGTAAAGATGGTTCTCGATCGTCTCGGGTGTCAGCACGATGCACTCGGGCACGAACTGGTGCCGGATGGGATATTTGCTGCACCGGCAGGTGGCACCGTCAAGCAGCTTGCAGGAGATGCGGGTCAGTTCGACCTCGCCATCTTCGTATTCGAGCTTGTTCAGACAGCATTTGCCGCAGCCGTCGCACAGCGCTTCCCATTCGGCGCGGCTCAGATCCTCGAGCGGCACGTCTTCCCAGAAATGAGGGCGCAGATCAGACATGGGACAGAATGTCCCGCGCCATCTCGCAGTCCTTGTCCATCTGGACGATCAGGGTGTCGACGCTGGTGAAATTCAGCTCGGGCCGCAGGAATTCGACCAGCGCGACCGAGATCGGCGCACCGTAGAGATCGCCCTTGAAGTCGAAGATGAACGTCTCGCAGTTCGCTTCGTTCTCGCCGAACATGGGACGGACGCCGATCGAAGCCGCGCCGTTGTAGCTGCCCTTGTGGGGCCCATCCAGCACGTCGCATTTCACAGCGTAAACGCCGAAACGCGGGGGATGCAGCCCATCGATGGACATGTTCGCCGTAGGATAGCCCAGATCGCGCCCGCGCTGTTCGCCACGGATCACCGCGCCTTCCAGCCTGTGCCAGTGGCCCAGCATGGCGGCGGCCGCGCGCGCGTCGCCCTCGCTCAGCGCGTCGCGGATCGCGGTCGAGCTGATGCGGATGTCGTCCGATGTCAGGATCGGGGCGACGGTCACGCCGAAGCCCATCGTTTCGCCGAAAGCCTGAAGGTCGGCAGCCTTGCCGGCGCGATCCTTTCCGAAACAGAAGTCCTGCCCGACGACGACGTGGGTCAGGCCCAGCGCATCGACGATGATCTCGCGCGCGAAATCTTCGGGCGGCAGCGCGGCGAGCGCGGCGTTGAACGGCACCTCGTAAAGCAGCGCGACCCCCAGCTTGTCCAAACGGTTGGCGCGGGCCTCGGCGTTCATCAGGCGGAACGGGGCTGCGTCATGGTGAAAATAGGCGCGCGGGTGTGGCTCGAAGGTCATGACACCAAGGGGTGCGTCGATCTTGGCGGCGGCCAGTCGGGTCAGGTCGATGACGGCCTGATGTCCCAGATGCACGCCATCGAAATTGCCGATGGCCGCGGCGGCACCACGGTCGGCAGGGTCGATGAAATGCGGGTCGCGGATGATGCGCATGGGGGCAGGGTTAGCTTCCCGCGCAGGGGGGCGCAATGGCTAGTCGAACTTCCCCGAGGGGGCCAGCACGGTCGCTTCGCCCGCCAGCACTTTCTTGCCGTCCACAAGGCAGTGCGTCGCTAGCGTGACGCGGCGCCGGGCGTAATCGATCGCAGTCACCTCGACCTCGGCGCGGACCAGATCGCCGGGGCGGACGGGGGCAAGGAACTTGAGGCTTTGGCCCAGATAGACGGTGCCGTGACCGGGAAGCTGCTCTCCGATGACTGCCGAGACCAGACCGGCGGTCAGCATCCCGTGCGCGATGCGCCCGCCGAAGATCGTGTCCTGCGCATAGCTGTCGTCCAGATGCACCGGATTGCGGTCGGTCGAGACCTGCGCGAACATTTCGATGTCGTCGTCGGTGATGACCTTTTGCACATAGCGCATCATGCCCACGGCAAGGTCTTCGATGACGATGGTGCCTCGGGGTGCGTTGTCCAACATTTCAGGTCCTGCTAAGTCACAAAAGTTCAACCGAAGCGTCCGGTTTGTAACTTAATTGCTTTGCGGACGCAGAAAGTCAACCCTCAGCGCAGGTATCCGATGGCATAGGTGGCGTTGACCTGTGCGGCATCCAGAAAGCGCTGCAGCGCCTCCGGTTGCGGTGCGCGGTCGGTCCCGGTTTCTTCCCGCGCCAGACCGCCGGTGATGAACAGGCTGTCGAGGTCTTCCTGCTGCGCGCCCAGAATATCGGTGCCGACCCCGTCACCGATGCAGATGATGCGCGGCTCTCGGGGCGACGTGCCCAGCGCCGCCAGCCGGCGCCGCGCCAGATCGTAGATCGGCGGATGGGGTTTGCCGAAATAGAGGCTCGTGCCCCCCATTTCCGTGTAAAGCGCGGCCAGCGCGCCGGCACACCATTCGCGCACGTCGCCCCGGTCCACCACGAGATCGGGGTTGGCGCAAAGCAGCTTGAGCCCCTTTTGCTTGGCGAACAGGAATTCGGGGCGGTTCACGGCCGGGTCGGCCTGCGGGTCGAAAGGTCCGCAGCAGACGATGCCCTCGGCCTCTTGCAGCGGGACCTGTCGGATATCGACCGGGTTCTCGATGATCTTGAGCGGCGTGAAAAAGTCGTCGTCGCGCGGGCTTTCGCCCATGAACCAGACCTTTTCGCCAACGGCGCCCTGAAACATGGCGGCCCGCGCGGAATCGCCCGAGGTGGCGATCGCATCCCATGCGTCGTCGGTGACGCCGAAGTCCTTGATCTGGGCTGCGACCGAATCCCATGGGCGCGGAGAGTTCGTCACCAACACGACCTTTCCGCCCCGCGTGCGGTAATCGCGCATGGCATCCACAGCCGCAGGCATGGCGCTGATGCCGTCGTGCAGGCAGCCCCAGAGGTCCACGAAGGCGGCGTCGTACTGGTCGCTGATATCCGCGAATGACTCGATGATGGGTGGCATGGGCGCGCTCCGCTGTTGCTTGGCTTGGGACGTGGTGCCCGGGGCGCCGACGCAATGGGGGCGCTGCCCCCGTCCTGCGGACTCCCCCGGAGTTTTCGGCCGAGATGAAGATGAGCCCCGGCGCTTTCGGGCCGGGGCCGGCTTGTTAGCTGACCTTGAGGTTGGGGATGATCTGCTTTTTCCGGCTCATCACGCCGGGCAGGACCACCGTGTCGCCATCCGGCGTGGCGTCGAAGGACAGTTCGGCCACGCGCTTGCTGAGATCGTTGGGGATCAGCATCGTGGCTTGCTCGTTCAGGATGTCCACGACGAAAAGCAGAACCTCGTTCACGCCGTCTTCGGCGGCGACCTGCGGCATCGCGGCCATCAGCGCATCCTTGCGGTCGAGGATCAGTTGCGGTGCGGTGGTCTCAAGGACCGAGACGCGGAAGGTGGTCCCGTCCACCTCGTATTCCTTGCTGTCCATGCGCAGAAGCTGGGCCTCGGAGAAGGCGGACACATCGGACTTGGCTTCGAACATCTCTGACGAATAGCTGTCGATATCGACGCCCAGATCGGCGGCGAGGCTTTCGGCCAGAGCCTTGTCCGTTTCGGTGGTGGTGGGCGACCGGAAGGCCAGCGTGTCCGACAGGATGCAAGACAGCATCAGGCCCTTCACGCCTTCGGGCATGTCCGCCGCCGCATCGCCCATCAGCTGGTGCTGGATCGTGGCGGTGCAGGCCAGCGGACGCACGGTGATGTCGATCGGGCCCGCGGTTTCCAGCCCGCCCACCAGCTTGTGGTGGTCGATGATCGCCTTGATGTCGGCGCCGTTGATTCCGGCGGGCAGTTCGGCGGGGTTGTTGGTGTCCACGATCACGCAAGGCTGCCCGGCTTCGATGTCGTCCATGATGGCGGGTTGATCGAAGCCCCAGCGCTTGGCGACGAAGGCCGCTTCGGTGTTCGGCTCGCCCAGCAGGCGCGCCGCGGCGGGGGTGCCCTGATGGGTCAGGAACCATTCCCAGATCAGGGCGGAGCCGAGGCTGTCGGTGTCGGGGGCCTTGTGGCCGAAAATCAATGTGGTCATGAAAAGCTATCCTTGGACTGTGGCGCGTTTTCCGGCCTTATAGGAGCGGCAGGCGGGGCTGTCACGTGGATGTATGGCTGAACGACGGGACGGGCGAGACTTGGGCAGGCGACAGCGAGCAGGGCGGCGGCATGGCGCGTGAGGCCGATCTTTACCCCGCGATCAAGGCGTTCTTGACCCGCGCGGGCTTTGACGTGAAGGGCGAAGTCGGTGCGGCGGACGTGGTCGCGCGCAAGGCGGGCGAGACCGTCATCGTGGAGATGAAGACCGCGTTTTCGCTGGCGCTGTTCCATCAGGGGATCGAGCGCTTGGCGCTGACCGATCTGGTCTATCTGGCCGTGCCTGCGGGCGGCAAGGACAAGGCGCTCAGGCGGAACGTGCAGCTTGCAAGGCGGGCGGGGCTGGGCGTGCTCTGCGTGCGCGCCCGCGACGGCCATGTGGAGGTGCTGGCCGAACCCGGGCCCTATGCGGCGCGCAAGTCGCCGAAAAAGGCAAGGCGGCTGGCCCGCGCCTTTGACCGGCTGGACGGGGACCCCAACGCCGGCGGGGCGACGCGGCACGGGCTGGTCACCGGCTACCGGCAGGACGCCGTCAAATGCGCGCGCCTTCTGGCGGTGCACGGGCCGCAGCCCGGCCACAAGGTCAAGGACTGGGCCGAAGTGCCGGATGCCACGCGGATCATGCGCGACGATCACTACGGCTGGTTCCGCAAGGTCGCACGCGGCGTCTATGCGCTGACCGACGCGGGCCGCAAGGGGCTGGACGACTGGAGCGACGTCTAGGGTGCGGGGCTGATGCGCCATCCTTCCGCTTCCAGCAGGGCCAGCAGCCCCTGATCTCCCGGCAGATGGGCGGCCCCGGCGGCGACCACGAGGCGGTCGTGCGACGCGGCTTCGGCTTCGATCACGGGAATCCACGCCCGGTTGCGGCGGTTCAGCAGGTCCTCTTCGGTCTCTGCAAAGACCGCTTGGGCCCGTTCTTCCGACAGGCCGGGGACGTAGGCTGCGGCAATGCGGCTGACCTCCCAGATTTCGGCGATACGTTCGGTGAAATAGGCGTCAAGCATGGCCACGAACATTTCGGACTGCAGATCGGGCGCGATCAGTGCCAGCTTGAGATCATCGACCTGCGTGTCGAAGTCGGACTTGCGCATGATGGTAAAGAGCGTGTCCCATGGTTCGAGCGCCCGCACGGGGATGCCGGCGGCCCCTGCATCGTCGATCAACATGGCATCCAGCCCTTCCTGACCGGCCAGCATTTCGGGCAGGATGCAGGGTGGCATGGACAGGACCAGCGACAGGTACCACGGCTCCATCTTTGCCGCCATGAAGACGGGGATGCTTCGGGCGCGCGCGGCCTCCATCACGGCGGACCACGTCGCATCGTCCAGCGTTTCGGGCAGAGTAGGGCCTTCGGTGATGAAAAAGAGGTCGGGGTCCGCCGCGACGGCTGCCTCCATCTGGGCCTGTTCGGCGTCGCCGGCCTCGACCAGAAGGACATCGGCGGCCTGAATGTCGCCTGCGACTGCGGCGCGGACCTGCTCCAGCCGCGGGTCGAAGACGTGCATGGTGCCGATCAGCGTGATCCGGTCGTCATCGCGTCGGGCCACCCAGCGCAGACCCTGCGCATAGGGCGTCGCGTCCACCGCGCGGGCCACGGTCGCGCGGTCGGCGTCCGACAGCCTGTCGCGGAAATCCGCGCCGGTGCAAAGCGCCGTGGCGGGTGCGGCGAAGGTGGCAAAAGCCAGGGCGAGAAGGGTGCGCAACATGGAGGCTCCGTTTACAGCGGGGTGTCCGGCACCGATCCGGACGCTTGGGCGGGATTATAGCCGCGCCGTCGCGGATCACAAAGCGCTTCCAGCGGGGCGCCGGTGCGCTGAAGAGGCCCGACCAAACCCCGGCCGCGGGGCAGGGCGCAGCTTGACAACCTCTCGCATGACACCGCAAACAGGATGAAACGCATCACAGGGGGTCTGACATGACTTTGACGCAAGCCGCTTTCGGCACCGATACCATTCTCAAGAAGGCGGGCCTTGTGCTGGCCGGCTCTTTGCTGATCGCCATCGCAGCACAGATCAAGGTGCCGATGTGGCCGGTGCCGCTGTCGCTGCAGACGCTTGCGATCCTCAGCATCGCGCTGGCCTTCGGATCGCGCATGGGCGCCATCACCGTGGTGGCCTATCTGGCGCAGGGGCTGGCCGGTCTTCCTGTCTTCGCCTCTTTCGGGTCGGGGCCCGCCTACTTTGCGGGACCGACGGCGGGCTTCCTCGTGGGCTTTGTCGGCATGGCCTATGTCGCCGGGCTGTTCGCCGAACGCTCGCGCAGCTTCGGCGTGATGCTGCTGGGGGCCGCCACCGCTTCGGCCCTGCTGTACCTGCCGGGGATGGCCTGGCCGCTGGGCCTCGCGAGCGCTTTCGGCATCGACGCAGGCTGGGCCGGTCTGTCGCTTTCGTCGGTCTGGAGCGGGTTCGTCGCACCTTTCATCCTTGGCGATGTGATCAAATCGGTATTGGCCGCGCTGATCGTGGCCGGCGGCTGGACGGCCTTCGCCAAGCGCTGATCGTCCTGCACGGCTTTGACAAAGGCCCGCCCCGCTGGGGGCGGGCCTTTTTCGTCGTGCGATCGGCGCTTTGCCGCGCCGGATCTCTGCGCGAGATTTTCCCACGGTCTGGCGTGTTGACAGAGCCGTGAAGCGCGCCTATCTGTGCGTCGTTATCACTCGCCCCGTGTGAGTGATAAGAGCAATGCAAGCAATTAGGGGAACGTCAGAAATGGCATTTAAACCACTCCACGACCGTGTTCTGGTCCGCCGTATCGAAGGTGACGAAAAGACCCAAGGTGGTCTGATCATTCCTGACAGCGCCAAGGAAAAACCCGCCGAAGGCGAAATCGTCGCTTGCGGCGAAGGCGCACGCAAGGACAGCGGCGAGCTGATCGCCATGGCCGTCAAGACCGGTGACAAGGTCCTGTTCGGCAAGTGGTCCGGCACCGAGGTCAAGATCGACGGTGAAGACCTGCTGATCATGAAGGAAAGCGACATCCTGGGCATCATGTAAGCCCGGCATTCGCCATCCCCAATCCAACCAATTCAAGGAGCTAAAACATGGCTGCTAAAGAAGTCAAATTTGACACCGACGCGCGCAACCGGATGCTCAAGGGCGTCAACACGCTTGCGAACGCCGTGAAGGTCACTCTCGGCCCCAAGGGCCGCAACGTGGTTCTCGACAAGTCGTTCGGCGCACCGCGCATCACGAAGGACGGTGTCTCTGTCGCCAAGGAAATCGAACTGGAAGACAAGTTCGAGAACATGGGCGCGCAGATGGTCAAGGAAGTTGCCCAGCGCACCAATGACGAAGCCGGTGACGGCACAACGACCGCCACTGTGCTGGCTCAGGCCATCATCAAGGAAGGCATGAAATCGGTTGCCGCCGGCATGAACCCGATGGACCTCAAGCGCGGCATCGACATGGCCACGATCAAGGTCGTCGAAGCCATCAAGGCTGCTGCCCGTCCCGTGTCCGACTCCGATGAAGTCGCTCAGGTCGGCACCATCTCGTCCAACGGCGAAAGCGAAATCGGTCGCCAGATCGCCGACGCGATGCAGAAGGTCGGCAACGAGGGTGTCATCACCGTCGAAGAGAACAAGGGCCTCGAGACCGAGACCGATGTCGTCGAAGGCATGCAGTTCGACCGTGGCTACCTGTCGCCCTACTTCGTCACCAACACCGAGAAGATGACGACCGAGCTGGAAGACGCCATCATCCTGCTGCACGAGAAGAAGCTCTCCTCGCTCCAGCCGATGGTTCCGCTGCTCGAGTCCGTGATCCAGTCGGGCAAGCCGCTTTTGATCATCGCCGAAGACGTCGAAGGCGAGGCTCTGGCCACGCTGGTCGTCAACAAGCTGCGCGGTGGTCTCAAGATCGCTGCCGTCAAGGCACCGGGCTTCGGTGACCGTCGCAAGGCCATGCTGCAGGACATCGCGATCCTGACCGGTGGTCAGGTCATCTCCGAAGACCTCGGGATGAAGCTGGAAAACGTGACCATCGACATGCTGGGTTCCGCCAAGCGCGTCGCGATCACCAAGGACGAGACCACGATCGTCGACGGTGCCGGTGACAAGTCCGAGATCGAAGCACGGGTCAACCAGATCCGCGGCCAGATCGAGGAAACCACCAGCGATTACGACCGTGAAAAGCTGCAGGAACGCGTTGCCAAGCTGGCCGGCGGTGTTGCCGTCATCCGCGTCGGCGGCATGTCCGAAATCGAAGTGAAAGAGCGTAAGGACCGCGTCGACGACGCCCTGAACGCAACCCGTGCTGCTGTCCAAGAGGGCATCGTCGTGGGTGGTGGTGTTGCTCTGGTTCAGGCGGGCAAGTCGCTCGACGGCCTGGAAGGCGCGAACAACGACCAGAACGTCGGTATCTCGATCGTCCGCAAGGCTCTCGAAGCACCGCTGCGCCAGATCGCCGAAAACTCCGGCGTTGACGGTTCGGTCGTTGCGGGCAAGATCCGCGAAAGCACCGACCTCAAGTTCGGCTTCAACGCGCAGACCGAAGAATATGGCGACATGTTCAAGTTCGGCGTGATCGACCCCGCCAAAGTGGTGCGTCACGCACTGCAGGACGCAGCCTCGGTTGCCGGTCTGCTGATCACCACCGAAGCCATGGTGGCCGACAAGCCCCAGAAAGAAGGCGCCGGCGGTGGCGGTGCCCCCGACATGGGCGGCATGGGCGGCATGGGCGGCATGATGTAATCAGCCTTTGGGCCTTGCCCGAAGGTGAAGGTGGGCGGATGCAACACTGCACGCTGCCCACCACGCCCCTGCGAAAAAGAAAGGCGACCCAAACCTGGGTCGCCTTTTTTCGTGTTCTGACCTGTGGCGGCTACGGATGCTCGCCCGCCGCGATCTTGTTCGCGAAGCCGTGGTTGGCATCCCGGTGGGCCGCTTCGTCGGCGCGGATCACGATGACCACTTCGCGCAGACGGGCATTGTCGGGCAGCCCCCAGTAGTCCTTGGCCAACTGCGGTGCGGGGACGTTCTCGACCTCGCCTGCGTCGATCTGGGCCAGATACTGCGTGTAACTGACCACCGCTTCCTCCTCCAGATAGCCCACGACGCGGTGCGCCACGCGCGGGAACAGCAGGTAAAGAAAGAAGTAGAGGTTGTAGAACACCAGCTGCACCGCCGCGATCAGGAACCGCTCGAACCTTGAGGGCTGGGCGATCTTGATGAAGGTCATCAGGTGCATACGCTCGTTGTCGGCCTCTTCGATCAGTTCCTTGATCCACCCCTGATCGTCGCGGATATGTCGCAGCGCCCGAAGGTGCTGCAAAAGGCCGCCCACCATGCCGGGCACCGCCGCGACGGTTTCAAGAACGACGGCCCGGTGGCCATAGCGTCCGGCAAAGAAGCGGTCGGCGACGATCCGCATCGTCTTGACCACACTCAGGGCGATCCGGTCGGACCGGTCTTTCGGAACATGGTGCTCCGTCTGGAAACTGGCGTCCGGGGTGAAAAGATCTTGATCGTGTTTCATCTGTCCTACTCTGTTGTTGCCCCATTCAGATATGATCTGGTTTTAGGAAAACATCGGGTAGAACCTGCGGCAAAACGCGCCCAAGACCCGCTCTCACAGGGGTTTGCGGCCCAAAAGGCGGCGTTGAGCCTGGGAACGTCGGCCCGGTTTCAAGGGCCCCACCGGCACTCTAGCGCACGATCGGCTCCAGCGGATCATAAAGCGGCACATCGTCATCGCCCCAAGCGATGGCGGCAAGGCTGTCGGGCTTGACGATCAGCCCTGACAACTCCTGCCGCGTGACCCAGCGCCTATGGGTCACGATACCTTCGGGGTCGATCCAAGCGGGGTCGATCCGGCCTGCAAGCAGCGTGCAACGAAAATAGATATCGACCTGATGAAAGGGGCCATCGGGGTCGTGAAATTCGTTCACCAGACAGACGGCCCCCACCGCCACGTCCAGCCCCGTTTCCTCGTGAACTTCGCGGACAAGGTTGTCTGGCAGGCTTTGATGCACCTCGGCCCCGCCGCCGGGCGCGCACCACAGGTGATCCTTGCCTTTCCAGGCGTTCACCAAGAGCAGGCGGTTTTCATGCAGGAGAACGGCGCGGGTGGACAGGCGTATCATGGCGGCAGACTGGGCTTGGCCGTAAAAAGACGCAAGGTCAGGAATGATCTATCTACCGCTGCGCAATTTCGATGCTATGTCCCCTCTTATGAAACGGTTTGTTATCTTGTTGGTGTCCATGATGATGGGTTGCGGTGTCGGAGGGTCCGTTTCGGCGGAAGAGGAATGCGTTGTGCTTTTGCATGGATTGGCGCGGACAGAAATCTCACTGACGCCGATGGAGCTTTACCTCGAAAACGAAGGATATCGCGTGGTGAACACCGGGTATCCGTCGACGGAGCTGACGATCCAGCAACTCGTGGCCGAAAACATCGCAGCCGATGTCACCGCCTGCGGGTCGGCGCGGGTCAACTTCGTCACCCATTCGATGGGCGGCATCCTCGCGCGGGCCTGGCTGGCCGGAAACCGGCCTGAAAACATGGGCCGCGTCGTCATGCTGGCCCCCCCGAACCATGGCTCTGAACTGGTGGACGTCTTCGGCGACTGGGAGCCGTTCCAGTGGATCAACGGCCCCGCAGGACTGCAACT
>JAIVHI010000165.1 GCA_020201155.1 Loktanella sp.
TCTATACAGAGCGTGACGCGGTGGTGAAGGCCGTGCATGTCCACGCCGGCGGCCAGATCGACGCCAAGGACCTTTTGATCGAGCTGGAATAGGCGCGTCCATGCGAAACGCGGGAAAGCCAAAATCATCTGCAATTCGTAACGTGGGATATCCCCCTCCGCGGCTACCTTTGGGAACTATCTTGTAGGTATATTGGACCCGGCTATGTAGGCACATTCTTTCGGAATTATGCGTCGGCCATCTCGCACCCTGCCCCGTGGAAAGATCTTCGGTCGCGCCCGAACCGGGTTGGATCAAGTCATTTTTTCAACTGTTGATGATGCTATGTAACACAGAGTGATTTGGGGAAAAGCTGGCCTCGAGCCGGTCATCCATATCCTGAGGACGTGGTTGCGATCGTTCTCGATGATTTCAATGACTTTTGTCGGTAAGGTACTGATGCGTTTCAGCAATGTTCTTGCGGCAGTGACCAACGTGACGACAATTCTCGGGGCGTGATCTTTGCGGTTTGTGTTGTCATCCTCGCCAAGGCAGACATCCTTGTTGCGGCGCATCAAGGCGGGTGATCAACTAAGTAGTTCATCCTGAACAACGATTTCAGGCGGCGATTTGTCGTTTCTGACGGCGACCTGTGCCCCGCGTGAAGCCACGGATCAGTGTGATCAGCCAGATGAACTGGCACAAAAATGCCCTCAGATGGCGCAGGATCATGCGGATGTTGTGACCGCAACCGCACAGCACCGCGAAAAGGGCGTCGCCTGTCGTTCCCTTGAGCGGGCATCGGGTCAGGCGGCCGTCGGTCTTCATGTGGCCGATCATCGGCTCGATGGCGCTTCGTCGCCGCAGCAGGTTCGCGATGGTTCTGGTGACGCCGCGCCGGGCGCCGCTGATGAAGACCCTGACAGTCTCGACGCCATGGCCGCGGTAGCCACGATCGACGAACGCCATGTCCGGGCGCTGGTCGGTCAGGATCTCCACCTGTTCCAGCGCCTCGTGCAGGGTGTGACCGTCGTAGGGGTTGCCCGGCAGCGCGCGCATGCCCACGACG
Source organism: Loktanella sp. (assembly GCA_020201155.1). Classification (GTDB taxonomy): domain Bacteria; phylum Pseudomonadota; class Alphaproteobacteria; order Rhodobacterales; family Rhodobacteraceae; genus JAIVHI01. The sequence goes on from JAIVHI010000165.1 coordinate 1,049, forward strand.
AAGCCACCTTCGGTGGTCGTTGCGACGGTGACCTTCGTGCCAAACTCGTAGCGCTTGTGCGCCTTGCCTTTTGAAATGCAGTCCACCGCCGGTTCATGCAGGCTGTAAAGCTTCTTGCGGTCCTTCGGCTTCTGCGCCAGCAACCGGTTCACCAGCGCTGTCGTTTCCGTGATCCGCGCCTTCAGCGGCCCGTCGGCCACTTTGTCCATCTGCCGTTCGATGTCGCGCAGCACGCGCCCAGTGTAGCCCTTGAGCCGGCGCAGCGCCTTGCGCATCCGCTTGAACTGGCGGGCATGGGCGTAGCGACCAACCTTCCCGCAAAGCCGGGGGCCAAGGCGATTGTAGTTCTGGCGCAGGGTGATGCCGGCCGCACGCGCCAGCCCGACCAGCTTGCGCCGTGCGACCTCGTAAAGCCGGGCATCGGTCGGATGCGCAATGTTCTTTTCCATCACCGTGGTATCGACGGTGACCTTCTTCAGGTGGGCGTCCTGCACCGTCCCGGCGCGCTGTCCGGCCCTGATCGTCTCGGTCAGCAGCCACTCCACGCCTTCTTCGCCAATGCGATTGCGCCAGCGGGTCATCGAAGATGCATCGATCGGCAGCCGGTGCTGAAAGAAGGTCTCGCCGCAGAAATGCTGCCAGTAGGGGTTCTCCGCCCACCGCGCCACGACGGCTTCATCAGACAGCCGGAACGCGTGCTGAAGGTAGAAGAGCCCCGCAACCAGGCGGGTCGGCGTGGCGGGGCGACCGACCGAAGACGGGAAGAGCCCCCCTGTTCGGCGTTCTGGAACCGGCTGTCGTGTGAAGGCTGGGAGGGCAGGTCGAAGACACGAGTCAGAAAGCTGATCTCGCCCAAGGCTCCGAACCATATGGTTCCTCGGTCCCGCATTTCATCGAGAATGGCGGCCCGCGTCCGATCGCCAATCGTGCCATTCGGCAGTCGTTGCCCTGGGGGCGACGCGCGGATCGGCGAGATCTCTGCGTTCGTCCAGTATCCATTGTCCTTGCCCGTGACGAGTTCGAGATTCTTCGAAATGATACCGGCAACGGGCGGCGACGGTGGAATGCGTGAATGCCCAAGCGCGCAATCGAGCCCCCCTCTGTCAGGGTTGTTGCCGCCTGGTTTCAAAAGTGAAGGCTCAATTCGCATTAGCTATGCATCCTGCAGTGTGATAGAACAGTTAGTGAACAGAGGTGGTGCGCATGGACCATCACGATTATCTGGCGTGGCTATCTGAGATTGATGATCTGTCCCCGGATCAGCGGATTGCGACGGTTCGGCTGCTGGCCGGTCAGCCGTCGCTGGAAGCCGTGATCGGACTGCTGGAGGAGCGGATCGGGACGGCGCGTAGTTGTCCGCATTGTGCGGCGGGCGGGGCTGTGATCCGCGGCCGCTCAAAGGGCTGAAGCGGTATTTTTGCAAGATTTGCGGCAAAACCTTCAATGCCCTGACCGGGACCGATCAAACATCGTAAGCATCCGGCGAGGAACGCGGTCACGCTGCGTTGACAGTTTCCTGCCCGAGCTTCCAGTTCCATGGGAGCAATTCGGGCAAGCGTGACACGGTGATGTCTGGCAGGCGCGCCAGGACATCTGCCATCCAGGCTTGCGGGTCGATGTCGTTCATCTTGCAGCTGACGATCAGGGTATACATGAAGGCCGCCCTCTCGCCGCCGCGCTCCGATCC
>JAIVHI010000234.1 GCA_020201155.1 Loktanella sp.
GTCGAATTCTACGGCCCCGGTCTCGACAACCTGCCGCTGGCCGACCGTGCCACCATCGGCAACATGGCGCCCGAATACGGTGCCACCTGCGGCTACTTCCCCATCGACGACGAGACGCTGAAATACCTGCGCCTGACCGGCCGCGAAGAAGACCGGATCGCGCTGGTCGAAGCCTATGCCAAGGAAAACGGTTTCTGGCGCGGCGCCGACTACGACCCCGTCTACACCGACACGCTCGAACTGGACATGGGCACCGTGGTGCCTGCCATTTCCGGCCCCAAACGCCCGCAGGACCACATCGCGCTCGACGTGGCCGGCACCGAGTTCGGCAAGTTCGTCAAGGGCCTGCGCGAAGGCAAGGATGCCTCGGAGAACGCCGAGATTCGCTGGGAAGGTGAAGGCGGCCAGCCTGAACCGACAGACATCCCCGGCGATGAAGGTCACCACCAGCGCGGCTACGTCAACAGCCCCGATGGCAAACACTATCAGTTGCACGACGGGTCCATCGTGATCGCCTCGATCACATCCTGCACCAACACGTCGAACCCCTATGTGATGATCGGGGCCGGACTTGTGGCCCGCAAGGCCCGCGAGCTGGGTCTGGACCGCAAGCCATGGGTCAAGACATCGCTCGCCCCCGGCTCGCAGGTGGTGTCGCAGTATCTCGAAGCGGCCGGTCTGCAAGAGGATCTGGACGCCATCGGGTTCAACCTCGTGGGCTACGGCTGCACCACCTGCATCGGCAACTCGGGTCCGCTGGAGCCCGAAATCAGCAAGGCGATCAACGACTACGATCTGGTCGCCACCTCGGTGCTGTCGGGCAACCGCAACTTCGAGGGCCGCATTTCGCCCGACGTGCGTGCCAACTATCTGGCCTCTCCGCCGCTGGTCGTGGCCTATGCGCTTGTGGGTGACATGAACATCGACATCACCCGCGAACCGCTGGGTCAGGACAAGAACGGCAACGATGTCTACCTCAAGGACATCTGGCCGTCGCAAAAGGAGATTGCCGATCTCGTCGAGAAAACCGTGACGCGTGAAGCTTTCCAGTCCAAATATGCCGACGTCTTCAAGGGCGACGACAAGTGGCAGGCGGTCGAAGTCACCGACAGCGAAACCTACGACTGGCCCGCCTCGTCCACATACGTCCAGAACCCGCCCTACTTTCAGGGCATGTCCAAGGACAGCGGCACCATCTCAGACGTCAAGGACGCCAAGGTGCTGGCTTTGTTGGGCGACATGGTCACGACAGACCACATCAGCCCTGCAGGGTCGTTCAAGGAAAGCAGCCCCGCAGGCCGCTACCTGATCGAACGTCAGGTTCCGGTGCGCGAGTTCAACTCCTATGGCTCGCGTCGGGGCAACCACGAAGTCATGATGCGCGGCACCTTCGCCAACATCCGGATCAAGAACGAAATGCTGGACGGCGTCGAAGGCGGCTACACCAAGGGACCGGACGGTGAACAGACCTCGATCTTCGATGCGGCCATGGCCTACCAAAGCCAAGACCGCGATCTGGTGATCTTCGCCGGTGAGCAATACGGTGCCGGATCGTCGCGCGACTGGGCAGCCAAGGGCACGGCCCTTCTGGGCGTGAAGGCGGTCATCGCCGAGAACTTCGAACGGATCCACCGCTCGAACCTCGTCGGCATGGGCGTCATCCCGTTCGAATTCACAGGCGGCGACAGCCGGTCCTCACTGGGCCTGACCGGTGAGGAAGAGGTGACGATCGAAGGGTTGGCCGACGTCAAGCCGCTGCAGGACGTCACCGCGACGATCAAGATGGCAGACGGTTCCACCAAGGACATCACCATCAAGTGCCGGATCGATACCGCGATCGAGATCGAATACATCCAGCACGGTGGTGTTCTGCACTACGTGCTGCGCGATCTTGCCAAGGCGGCCTAAGTCGTCTGCCAGCAATAGAAAAGGCGGCGCCCTCGGGTGCCGCCTTTTGCGTTGGGCCGGTCTGGCCCAAGTCTGTCGGTCACGTGATTACTCGGCCATCGCCTCGGCCAGCATCGGAAGAAAGCGGTTTTCGTAGTCGCTTCCGACAAGCGGGCCGATAAACCGGCTCAGCACCGTGCCATCGGGGCCAACGATGAACGTCTCGGGCGGGGCCGTGACACCCCAGTCGATGGCGGACCGGCCCTTGGGGTCGAATCCCGTGGCGAAAAACGGGTCACCGTCGTCGACAAGGTAATTGGTCGCGGCGTCGGCATCGTCGCGGAAATTGACGCCAGCGATGCGGTAGCCTTGCTCTTGCAATGCCAGCAGATTGGGATGTTCCGCGCGGCACGGCGGGCACCACGACGCCCAGAAGTTGACGATCGTGACCTCGCCCGATGCAAGATCCTCCGACGTCAGCAGGTCCGTCCCCGACACGGCCTCGGTCGGCAAGGCGGGGGCCGGTTTGCCGATGAAGGTCGATGTCTGCTCGCCCGGGTTTTCGCGCATGATACCGGCGAGAAACACGCCGGCCAAGGCCGCGAAAACAAGTGGCGGGGCGATCATCAGTGGTGAGAGTTTAGCCATCGCGCTGCTCCAGTTCACGTTTCACACGGCGCGCACGCCGCCAGCTTAACCCGACAATCGCCACAAGAAGGACGAAAGACACGGCATAGGCGCTCAGCACCTCGGTGGCATAGGTTCCAAGATCAGGCACGGGCAGACCTCGCATCCAGTGCACGAATGCGGCGCAGCCTTATTTCCGTGCGGGTTCGCAACAGAACCAACGCCACGAAAAGAGCAACGAAACCGGCAATGCAGACCAGCAATGGAAACCAGAACACGTCAGCGACGTTTTCCTCGGCATCAAGCGACAGCGATGCGCCCTGATGCAGGCCTTGGTTCCAGAAGTTGACGGCATAGCGCGACAGCACCGCAAAGATTGACCCCACGATACAAAGAACAGAGGTCAGGTCGGCTGCGGTGTCCGGGTCTTCGATGGCTTCCCAAAGGGCGACGTAGCCCAGATAGAACAGGAACAGGATCAGAAAGGACGTCAACCGCGGGTCCCATGCCCACCACGTGCCCCACATGGGCGATCCCCAGACTGCACCGGTGAAAAGCGCCATCAGCGTCATGGTGATTCCGACCGGTGCTGCGGCCCGCGCGGCCAGTGCAGAGACATGGTGCCGCCGGACCAGCCAGATCACCGAGGCCACAAGCATCATGAACCATGCATTGATCGCCATCAGCGCCGCAGGCACGTGCAGATAGATGATCTTGACGGTCGAACCCTGACGGAAGTCATCGGGCGTGAAAAAGAAACCCCAGACCAGACCCACCGTCAGAGACACGGCAGCCAGCCCAAAGGCCCACGGCAGAACCGGTGCGGTCCAGGCCATGAATTTCCGCGGATTTGCATATTCCCACAACGACATTTTTCTTTCCTATCCCAGTGACGTCCGCGGTCAATCCCTGCTCACCGGAGGTTGACCCGCAATCCCGCTGCTGCGGCAAATGGCATCAACGCGAATGTGCCCGCCGAGATCGCTGCCGTCAGGATCAGGGGCGCGGTCGCGGGAAGGCCATCAGCGGCCCGTCGCACGGCCTCTGCCCCGAAAATCAGGGTCGGCACATAAAGCGGCAAGACCAGAAGCGACAAGAGCAGTCCACCCCGCCGCAATCCCACCGTCAGTGCGGCACCAAACGTGCCGATCATCGACAAGGCGGGCGTTCCCACCAGCAAGGACAACACCAGCGTGGCGTAGGCGGGTGGCGGCAGGCTAAGCATCGCACCCAGCACCGGTGCGGCCAGAACCAGCGGCAGACCGCTTGTCAGCCAGTGCGCCGCCGCCTTGACCACCGCCACGCCCTCCAGCGGGATCGGGGCTGTCGCCAACAGCGCGAGCGATCCGTCTTCGGCATCCAGGGCAAAGATACGGTCCAATGACAAAAGCGCCGACAAAAGCGCCGCGACCCACAGGATTCCGGGGGCGATGCGCGCCAGAACCGTCTGTTCGGGCCCAACCCCAAACGGCACAAGGACGATGACGATCAGGAAAAACGCAAGGCCAAGCCCGAAGCCGCCCCCTGCCCTGACCGCCAGTTGCAGATCACGGCGCAACAGCGCGATCACAAGAACGCCTCGTCCGACCCGCCGGTCGCGTCCCATGCGGCCTTGAACGGCGTCAGGTCCAGTTCAGGGACGTCGAGACCAAGGTCGATATGGGTCGCGATCACGGCGCATCCGCCTGCGGTCAGATGCGTGTCCCGCAGCCAGTCCGCGAACATCCGCACGGAAAATGCATCAAGCGACACCGTCGGCTCGTCCAGAAACAGCACCTTGCGCCCGATGACGCCAAGCCGCGCCAGTCCCAACCGCCGCTTCTGCCCCGCACTCAGCGTCCCCGCGGCACGCTCGGCCAGATCGGTCAGATCAAAGGCGTGCAGCACGTCAGGGGCGAAGGGTCGCTGATAGACCTTGGCCCAGAACATCAGGTTTTCGGTGACCGTCAATGCCGCCTTCACCCCGTCCGCGTGGCTGGCATAGGCGCTTTCGCCGTCGGGCAGATCGATCTCGCCCGACAAGGCCGGCTGCAACCCGGCCAATGTGCGCAACAGGGTCGTCTTGCCGACGCCGTTCGGCCCGCGCAGGATCAGCACCTCGCCCGGACCGACTTTGAAGGTCACGCGCTCCAGCACCGGCACGCCGCTGCGGGCGCAGGCCAGATCCCGGACGGCCAGCATCTCAGACAGGGAGCAGGGCCAGCGCGACCCGCCGCCCTTCGCTCAGCAGGACGTTATAGGTCCGGCAGGCCGCGGGCGAGGCCATCGTTTCGACGCCCAGACCTTCGGCTTCGAGCGTCTCGCGCATCTGAGCGGGCACATGGGCGATCTCGGCCCCGGTGCCCACGAACAGCACGTCGATCTGGTCTGCCAGTGCCGTCAGCGGATCAAGATCGTCGTAGCCGCCCCAGCTTTGGGTTCCGCTGGGCGCCACGATGACCGGACCTTCGATCACCTCGCCGCCAATGCGAAAGAACCCCGGCCCATAGCCGTCAATGGGCTTTGCATCCGTGTAGCTGACCTCGTTCAAGCGCATCAGGCGTCGATCTCGGCGTAGCGGGTCCCAGCGCTGGGGTCCTTTTTCGACCAGTCGCGCTTGACGCCCAGCACCAGCAGGACCGTGGTGGCAACGAAGACCGAGGAATAAGTGCCGATCACGACGCCCCAGATCATCGCGAAGACGAACCCGCGGATCACGTCACCGCCCAGAACGTAAAGCGCGATCAGCGCCATCAAGGTCGTGCCCGAGGTCATCAACGTCCGGCTGAGCGTTTCGTTGATCGAAACGTTCAAGACCTCCTTGAGCTTCTTGGTCTTGTATTTTCTCAGGTTTTCTCGGACCCGGTCGAAAACGACTACGGTATCGTTGATCGAATAGCCCACGATGGTCAAAAGGGCCGCGACGATAGCCAGATCGAACTGGATCTGGATTTCGCTGAAAATGCCGATGGTCAAGGCCACATCGTGAACCAGAGCGAGAACCGCACCGACCGCGAATTGCCATTCGAACCGCAGCCAGACGTAGGCAAGGATCGCCAGCACGGCGAGGGACACTGCAATGAAGGCTGTCTGGATCAACTCGCCCGACACCTTGGGTCCGACGCTTTCGGTCGAGGTGAAGGTCAACGTCGGATCGATTTCCTGAAGTGCTGCCTCAACTTCTGCCAGCGTCTCTGCGGTCACCGATTCCGTGCCTTCTTGCGACTGGATGCGGACCATGGCCACGTTTTCATCGTCGTCGAAGGTCGGATCGAACACCTCTGTGATGCTCACGTCGCCCAGTTCCAATGCCGTGATCGCGGTGCGGTAGGCCGCCACATCCACCGGTGCTTCGGCTTCGGTGCGGATGCTCGTGCCACCCTGAAAGTCGATGCCGAAGTTCAGGCCCTGCACGAAAAACGACGCAAGCGCCACGAGGATCATCACCATCGAGATGCCCAGCCAGACGCGGGCATATTTGAAAAAGTCGATGTGGGTGTCATCTTTGACCAGGCGCAAACGCATATCAGACCTCGATGGTTTTGGGGCGGCGGCGGCTGAACCAGATTGAAATCAGCGACCGTGTGACGAAAAGGGCCGTAAAGACCGAGGTGATGATGCCAAGCGCCAGCGTAATGGCAAAGCCCCGCACCGGCCCCGACCCCATCGTATAGAGGATCACGGCGGTAATGAAGGTCGTTATGTTCGCATCGATGATCGACGACAGGGCCTTTTCATAGCCCAGTTCGATCGCCCGTGCAGGACCCTTGGCTGTTTTCAGTTCTTCGCGGATGCGTTCGAAAACGATGACATTGGCGTCCACGGCCATGCCGATGGTCAGCACGATCCCCGCGATGCCCGGCAGGGTCAGCGTGGCCCCGATCAGGCTGAGAAGCCCAAAGATCAACCCGACGTTCACGATCAGCGCGACATTCGCAAAGACGCCGAACAACCCGTAGGCGGCCATCATGTAAAGCAACACTGCGACACCGGCGACCATGCTGGCCACCTTGCCTGCGTCGATGCTGTCCTGCCCCAACTCGGGGCCGATGGTGCGCTCTTCAAGAAACGTCAGTCCTGCGGGCAAGGCACCGGCGCGCAGCTGGATCGCCAGACCCGACGTCTCTTCGCTGGTGAATTGCCCCGTGATGATACCGGAACCACCGGGGATATGGCTGATGATCTCGGGGGCCGAGACCACTTCGTCATCGAGCACGATGGCGAAAAGCGAACCCACGTTCTCGAGCGTATAGTCGCCAAAAGCCCGCGCGCCCGTCACGTTGAAACGAAAGCTGACGGCCGGGCGGCTGTTCTCGTCGAACGCGGGCTGTGCATCGACCAGTTGCTCGCCTGTCACGACCGCTTCGCGCTCGAGGATGTAATACTGCCCCTCTTGCGTGGCATCCGGCAATATCTCGTTGCCGGACCCCGGCTCTTCATTGGGGTCAGAGGTGCGGCCCACGACGGGCTGGAACGTCAGCTGCGCCGTCGTGCCGATCAGGTCCTTGACCTCTTGTGCGGACCCCACGCCCGGCACCTGGATCAGGATACGGCGGTCGCCCTGCCGCTGGATCGAAGGCTCGCGCGTGCCAGCCTCGTCGATGCGGTTGCGCACGATCTCGAGAGCCTGTCCCATCGTGCGTTCGTCGATGCCGGCTTTTTCAGCCTCGGACAGCGTGATCGTCAG
>JAIVHI010000051.1 GCA_020201155.1 Loktanella sp.
TGGCTGATGGTCGCCGTGGCGGCGCTTGTCACCCTTGGCTACCTTTATGTCCTTGTCCGCGACAGGGCCGTGAGCTGGAAGAAGTTCCTGTTCGCCCAGCTGTCCATGCCGGTCGGCGCCATCGGCGCGGTGTGGTTCGTCATGGCGATGACGGACTCCCGGCTGTCCGATCTTGGCGGGCCGGTCGACGTGATCGTCTTCCTCGGTGTCGCCGTGATGGGCGCAATCGGTCTGGCGGTGCTTGTCTACACTGTCGAGTCGCTTGTTCTGAAACGACAAAAGCAGACCGATCGCTCGGCCTGAACAAAATCCACCAACCCCTGAAAGGATATATTTCATGAAAAACCTGATCCGTGCCGCAGCCGTAGGCGCTGCCACTGGCCTGACAGCCACCGCCGCCATGGCGCAAGAACCGACCAAGGTGGTCACGGTCGTCACCTCGCCCGAGCCGCAGACCCAGCTCATGGCGATGGTGCTGACCATGCAGGCCGCGCAACAGGGGGCCGAGGCGCATATCCTGCTGTGCGGCCCGGCTGGCGATATCGCGCTGCGCGACGCGCCTGAAAGCGCGACGGCAGGCCAGCCGCCCCGCGACATGAGCCCGCAGGGCCTGATGCAGATGATCCAGGAAAACACCGGTGCGACCGTCGAGGTTTGCGCGATCTACCTGCCGGGTCTCGGTGAGGACGCATCCGTGCTGCTCGACGGGATCGGGGTTGCGGACCCGGCCGAGATGGCCGCGCAACTGATGGCGTCCGACGCCCGCGTCCTGAGCTTCTGACAAAGAGGGACGCCGCGCGGCGCGTGTCCAGCGCGGTGTCCCATCCTGACTGCGTCAGGGCTTGCACATTATTATGATCCTGCGGCGCGACGATCCGGTTGACCTTGTCGCGGCAAAACGGAAATGCTGCGCCATGCCCGCATTTCTTACCCTTCCGCTTTTCGTGCTTGCGTCCCTTCTGACCGCGGTGCCGATGGCACGGGCGCAGGATTTGCCCGATCCGGTGACGGACGCCGATTATCTTGAAATCGATCTGCAGGCCGCGCGTCTGGGGCAGCTTCTCTTTTACGATCCCATCCTGTCCGGCAACCGCAATGTCGCCTGCGCGACTTGTCACCATCCTTCGTTGGGCACGGCGGATGGTCTGTCGCTGTCCTTTGGCGATGGTGGGGTCGGGCTGGGCGCTGTGCGACGGGCCGATCCCGAAAACCTGCCGGAGCAACGGGTGCCGCGCAACGCGCCGGCGCTGTTCAATCTTGGTGCCCATGACTTCACCGTCATGTTCCACGACGGGCGGCTCGAGGCGGACCCCGACCAGCCCGGAGGCATACGCACGCCGCTCGACGCCGATATGGTGGCGGGTTTCGACAACGTCCTCTCTGCGCAGACGATGTTCCCCGTGCTCAGCCGCGACGAGATGGCTGGTGGCCACCGCGAGAACGAGATCGGGCGCGCCGTCAGGCAGGGGCTGATAACAGGTGAAGGCGGGGCGTGGTCACTGATTTCGGAGCGTGTCGCGGGTGTGCCCGAATATCTGGGTGCCTTTCGGGCGACCTATCCCCATATCCAAACCGGCGAGGATATCGCCTTTACCGACATCTCGAACGCCATTGCGACCTTCATGGCGCATGAATGGCGGTCGGACACAGCACCTTTCGACGCGGTTCTGCGGGGCGAGGCGGTCATGAAGGGTCGCGCCGCCGAGGGTCTTGACCTGTTCTACGGCGACGCTGGCTGTGCCAGCTGCCATGCGGGGCCGTTTCTGACGGATCACGGGTTTCACGCGATGGGTGCGCCGCAGATCGGGCCCGGCAAGGCCGCGACCTTCGAGGATCACCAGCGCGATGAAGGGCGCTTTCGCGTCACCGGCGATCCGGCGGACCTCTATGCGTTTCGCACGCCGTCGCTGCGGAATGTGGCGCTGACCGCACCCTACGGACATGCAGGCGCGCACCGGTCGCTGTCGCAGTTTCTGGCGGAACATGGTCAGCCCGATGCGCTGCAATTCGACCGCGCGCAGGTCCTGCTGCCTGACCCGCTGGACGAAGACTTCGCGATCATGGAGGACGCCGCGCAATGGGCTGCGATTGCGGATGCGGTGACGGTGCGCCCCGACCCGCTGACGGACAGCCAGATCGCAGCACTCGTGGCCTTTCTGGACACGCTGACCGATCCTGTCGCGCGGTCAGGTCGGCTGGGGATACCCGACAGCGTTCCCAGTGGCTTGCCGGTGCCGATGGTCGAGGTGGAATAAGCTCTAAGGCTTCCGGACCGTCAGCACCTGGCCCGCATCAGCCGCTGTGCGGCTGACGGACCCGTCCGGCCATGTCACCGAGACCTGCGCCGCCGTCGCATCCCCCAGCCCGAAATGCCGTGCCGCCAGCGCGCCGCCGCGTGAGCGGTCGAATGTCGCAACACCTGCGGCGACCGAGGCTTCGACAAAGGTGCCGTCCGGTTGCTGCATCAGCAGGTTGTTGGGGTCGCGGGTCGCCATGCCGGGCATCTGGTCGACGTTGCCCTTGGCGATGAAGAGATCGGCGCGGCCATCGTTGTCCACATCACCGAATTCCGCGTGCCAGCCGGTCGAGGGGCGACCTTCGTCCCCGATATGGGGCCGCTGCGCATAGCTGCCGATGGCATAGGGGGCGGCCTTGTAGGTGCCGTCGGGCTGGGCCAGTTGCAAAAGCTGGTCACCCATCGAAGTCAGCATCACCTCGTCGCGCCCGTCGCCGGTCAGGTCGCGGCTGGCGATCCCCATGCCCCAAAGCGACACGGTCTGCCAGCCGTCCTCGGGGCCGAGAAACCGTCGGTCCACGATATCCCACATCTGCTCGTATCCGCCCGATACATAGTAGTGTCGGTCGTTCGACAGGCGCAGCGTTGCACGGCCACGGGCGTCCTGTGCCGCCAGGAACGACAGCGGGCAGAAGCCGGGGGACAGTGTCTCTTGCCGGTATCCTGCGCCATCCGGCCAAAGCAGCGCATTGTCGTCGCAGGCCTCGAACGGGCCGTTGGGGTCGTCGCGGTCGACATAGTTGCCGATGGCCAGTGTGGGGCGGTCGGCGTCCGGTTCCCACCATGCGGTAAATGCCGTCGACCATGCGTTATCCGACGGGACCCCCCAGTCCTGCGTCGCGTCGGTAAAGGTGCAATCCGGCCCGCCGCGCAGGACCAGATTGGCCCCGACGCGCAGGACGAAAAGGTCGGTCCAGCCATCCGCGTTCATGTCCAGTGGGTAGGCACCCGTCGCGCCCGTGATCAGGGGCAGGGGCATGTTAGCAAAGGTCATGTCGCCGTCGTTGCGGATCAGCTTGGCCCGATCAGTTCCGCCAGCGGCGAAGATGTCGGGCAGGCCATCGCCGTTACAGTCGAAGACCGCGACGCCGCCGCCCACGAAATGCTCCCACCCGCCGACATAGCTGTGATCGGGCAGGGCGGTTGAGACATCCTCGAACAGCGGTTGGGCACCGGCGGTGCCGGCCAGACAGGCGAACAGCGCCGCGATCCTCACGCGGACAGCCCTTTTCCGATCAGCGTGTCGGTCAGCGCAGACAGGGCCAGCGCCGTGGCGCCGCGCGCCCAGATCAGATCGCCCCAGGCGTGGATCGCGATCTCGCAGGGGGGGCGGCCTTGCGGTCCGGTCAGCGCCTGCATCTCGGCGATGACCTCTTCAACGTAGAGATAGTTGTAATTCACCCGTTCGCCCGACAGGATGATCAGCGGCGGATCGAACAGCTGCACCACGTTCGACAGCCCCACCGACAGGTATCGGCCCGCGCGGCGAAAGATCGTCTGCGCCCCCGTGTGGCCCGCCTTGGCCTGTTCGAACAGAGTTTCAAGCATCTGCTGCGAGCTATGATGATCGTCAGGCGGGTGATCAAGCGCTGTCGCGGCCTCGCGGGCAAGGGCGTAATCGGCCAGATAGGCTTCGAGACAGCCGCGTTGTCCACAGCGGCAGAGGGCGCCGTCCAGATGCACCTTGCTGTGGCCCAGCTCCATGCCCGTTCCGCGCGCGCCGCGATACAGGCGGTTGTCCAGCACCAGACCCATGCCGACGCCATCCTCGATCGTGACGACGGCAAAGTCGCATTTCGCGCGACCTTCCCCGAACCAGAGTTCGGCCAGCGTCAGCATGTTCGCGTCATTGTCGAGCAGAAGGGGCATCGCGAACCGGGCCGCGAATGCAGCGCCGAGATCCTGTTGCGTCTCGTCCAGCAAGGCGGACCAGGACACAATGCCGGCCGAATGATCGATGATCCCCGGCAGGCCAAGGCCGACCGCACTGATGTCGTCCAGCGTCTTGCCGCTTGCGCACAAAAGCCGGTCGATCAGGGCTGCGATCTCGTCCATCAGGTGGGCCAGGCTGCGCCGGTGCAGGCTTGTCTGCAAATCCGTATCCGCCAGCATGTTGCCCGCCATGTCCGACAGGACGGCGGTGTGCCGGGTATAGGACACCTTGATCCCGATGACGAAGGCGGATGACGGCACCACTTCGAGAGCGACCGGGGGACGCCCCCGCGTCTGATCCCGCGCCGCACCTTCGACCTCGCGCAGAAGGCTGGCGGCGATCAGGTCGGCCGTGATCGTCGTGGCCGACCCCGCGCTGATGAAAAGATCGCGCGCAATGTCGGATCGCGCGGCCTGACCCTTGGCCCGAATGTATTCGAACACCTGCTGCCGCAGGGGCTTGGGGGCAGCGCCCATGCTTGGCAGCTGTGGCCCGCAGCCTGCATCCCCGGTCAGGTGACCGACATCGACCTCGTCACTCATTTTGTTTGCGCCCTGAAGCAACAAGGCCCTTCTCCATCCCGTTTCAGCGTGACCTTGCAGGCATAGAGGGTGTCAGGAAAGCAAAAAGACGGGATTGGCAGGGCTTGCGGTGGTTTTTATTTTGACAACTGAATTAAATCTGGCAATTTCGGCGCCAGAGTGAGACGACTCAGCCAGACCGAAACAGGTCCGGACAATTTCTGGGAGGAAACCATGAAAAAGATTATCGTAGCGGCCGCCGTTGCTGGCACCGCGTTTACCACCTCTGCACTGGCACAGGACGGCCCGACGATCGGCGTGAGCTGGTCGAACTTTCAGGAAGAGCGCTGGAAGACCGACGAAGCGGCGATCCGCGAAGCACTCGACGACGCCGGTGCCACCTATATTTCGGCTGACGCGCAGTCCTCGTCGTCCAAGCAGTTGTCCGACGTCGAAAGCCTGATCTCGCAGGGCGTCGATGCCTTGATCATTCTGGCGCAGGACGCGCAAGCCATCGGCCCGGCAGTCGATGCCGCCGCCAACGAAGGCATTCCCGTCGTTGCCTATGACCGCCTGATCGAAGATCCGCGCGCTTTCTACCTGACCTTCGACAACGTCGAAGTCGGTCGGATGCAGGCCCGCGCCGTGCTCGAGCAGCAGCCCGAAGGCAACTACGTCATGATCAAGGGTTCGCCCACCGATCCCAACGCGGACTTCCTGCGCGGCGGTCAGCAAGAAGTGCTGCAGGACGCGATCGACAGCGGTGCCATCACCATCGTCGACGAAGCCTATACCGACGGCTGGCTGCCCGCGAACGCACAGCGCAACATGGAGCAGATCCTGACCGCCAACGACAACAACGTCGACGCGGTCGTGGCGTCGAATGACGGCACCGCCGGTGGTGTCGTGGCCGCGCTGACGGCACAGGGCATGGACGGCATTCCTGTCTCCGGTCAGGACGGTGACCATTCGGCCCTCAACCGCGTCGCCGCAGGCACGCAGACCGTGTCCGTCTGGAAAGACGCCCGCGAACTGGGCCGCAACGCCGGCAGCATCGCCGTGTCGCTTGCCGAAGGCACCGACCTGAGCGGGATCGAAGGCGCGGAAGAGTGGACCTCGCCCGGTGGCACGACCATGTGGGCCGAGTTCCTCGCCCCCGTGCCGGTGACCGCCGACAACCTGACGGTCGTGACCGATGCAGGCTGGATCGAAGTCGACGCGCTGTGCCAAGGCGTGACGGACGGTCCGGCCCCCTGCAACTAAGCCTTGTGCGGGGGTAACCCCGCCTTTCACAAAGGGGTCCGGTCCATGTGATCGGGCCCCACTTCATTCACCGCCACTTTTATGTTCCAACCAGCAGCCATAGGGTCCTTGGGGCCGGGCGACGACGGAGTAGACGCATGTCAGATGAAACCGCAGACGCGGTAAAGCCAGCCAAACGCAACGTCTTCAAGGCCCTCGAGGTCGATACGAGGCTTCTTGGCATGATCGGTGCTTTCCTGTTGGTCTGTATCGTGTTCAACCTTCTGACCGAGGGTCGTTTCCTGACGCCGCGCAACGTTTTCAACCTGACGATCCAGACCGTGAGCGTGGCCATCATGGCCACCGGCATGGTCTTTGTGATCGTCACACGCCACATCGATCTGAGTGTCGGTGCTCTTTTGGCGACAACCACCGCCGTCATGGCGATGACCCAGACGCAGTGGCTGCCGCAGATGATGGGGCTGGAACTGGGCCACCCGATGATCCCGTGGATCACCATTCTGATCGGGCTTCTGACCGGAGCCCTGATCGGGGCGTTCCAAGGCTATCTGATCGGGTATCAGGCCATTCCGGCCTTCATCGTCACGCTGGGCGGCCTTCTGATCTGGCGCAACGTGGCGTGGCACCTGACCGACGGCCAGACCATCGGTCCGCTGAACGAAACCTATCTGCTTTTCGGCGGCATCAACGGCACGCTGGGCGTGTTCTGGTCATGGGCCGTCGGATTGGCCGCATCGGTCGCGGCCCTTTTCGCGCTCGTGCAGGGACGCCGCACAAAAATGGGTCATGGCTTTACCGTGAAACCGGCTTGGGCCGAAGCGCTTGTCGCCGTGTTCATCGTCGGCGCGATCCTTGGCTTCGTGGCGATCCTCAACGCTTATGAAGTCCCGGAACGTGTCGTCGCCCGTGACCCCGCGCTTTATGGCTGCGCCGAAGCCGAAGGCTGTGTGGCCGCATACGGCATTCCCTATTCCGTGCTGCTTTTGATCGCCGTGGCCATCGTGATGACCGTCGTCGCGCAGCGCACGCGGCTGGGCCGCTACATCTTCGCGACCGGCGGCAACCCCGATGCGGCGGAATTGTCCGGCATCAACACCAAGCTCCTGACGGTCAAGGTCTTCGCGATCGTCGGCGTTCTCTGCGCCTTGGGCGGCATCGTCGCAAGCGCGCGTCTGGGCTATCACACCAACGATATCGGGATCCTTGACGAACTGCGCGTCATCGCCGCCGCCGTCATCGGTGGCACAGCACTGTCGGGCGGGATCGGAACGATCTACGGCGCGATCATCGGCGCGCTTATCATGCAATCGCTGCAGTCGGGCATGGCGATGGTCGGCGTCGATGCGCCCTACCAGAACATCGTGGTCGGCACGGTTCTGGTCCTCGCCGTCTGGATCGACATTCAGTACCGCAAGTACACGGGAGCGAAATAATGGCCACCCCACTCGTTGAAATGAAAGACATCAGCATCGCCTTCGGCGGTGTGAAGGCCGTGGATAATGTCAGCATCGACCTTTATCCCGGCGAAGTGGTCGGCTTGTTGGGCCACAACGGCGCGGGCAAGTCGACCCTGATCAAGGTGCTTTCGGGCGCCTACAAGATGGACTCGGGCGAGATCTGGATCGATGGCAAGAAGGTCGAGATCAACAGCCCCCGCGACAGCCGCGACCACAACATTGAGACGATCTACCAGACGCTTGCGCTGGCCGATAACCTCGATGCGGCCAGCAACCTGTTTTTGGGCCGTGAAATGGTCACGCCCTTCGGCTTCGTGGACGACGGCGGGCAAGAGGCCGAGACGCGCAAGATCATGTCGCGCCTCAACCCGAACTTCAAAAAGCTGAAAGAGCCGGTTTCGGCCCTGTCGGGCGGTCAGCGCCAGTCGGTTGCCATTGCGCGCGCGGTCTATTTCAAGGCCAAGATCCTGATCATGGACGAACCGACCGCCGCCTTGGGTGTCCATGAAACCAAGATGGTCGCGGATTTGATTCAGGAGCTGAAGAAGCAGGGGCTTGGTATCTTCCTCATCAGCCACGACACGCGCGAGATGATGGACCTTTGCGACCGCGTCGCCGTGATGAAGAACGGTCAGCTCATCGGGGCCGAGCGGGTCGAGGATGTGACCGAGGACGATATTCTGTCGATGATCATCATGGGCAAGAACCCCAAGGACAAGGCGGCCTGAGCGCACGCAAAACCGCTGTGTTATCAAAGGGCAAACCCGCAGGGGTTTGCCCTTTGGCGTTTCAGACATCGGCCCGCGCGGGACCTGCCTTGGGGGCGGGTTGCGTCAAAGCGACACATATGTGACGTTGGGTCAACATTGGTTATGTATCTCTCCATCAAGCCGGGATGGACCTTTTGCGCCGTGTGAATGCTGATGACCTAATTCTGGAGCAGACATATGCAGATCGCCAATTCGACGTCGAAGACGACCGCAAGTTTATCACTGACCGGTGCCATCCTTCTGCTTGTCACCGCACTCCCCGCAGTATCGCAGGATAGCCGCGAGATGACGGTTCTCGGGTCGATCGACGGTGTGGCCGATGGCACTGAACGCGCCTGGCTAACGATCTCGGGCGAGGTCGAGGGGCGCGACATGTCGTCGGCCGCCTGGCGGCCGTTTTCGATGGCCGACATGATGGGCGGCGCTCTCGACGGAATGAGCGACGAACAGCGCGCGCAAATGGAAGAACGCATGGAAGCGATGTCCGACATGATGGGCGAGGGGGCGGACAACCCGCTTGCGCAGATGTTCGGTGGCGGGGGTGAAGATCAGGTCACGCTACGCATCATGGGCGTCGACCCCGAAGCCGAACGCATCCTGCGGCAGGGCGGTCTGACCATCGAACTGCCGCCTTTTTCGGCTGATGGCGCTGATCAGTTGCTGACGGGGCCGAACGAAGCCGAGATTTCCTATCACAAGAATTTCGGCGACGGCACGGGGTTCTACGCATCGTCCCATGACGTCGGCACGCCGGCCACCGTGGCCTTCGATCGGTTGGATATCATTGCGGGCGGCGGTTTTGCTGCCGGCACGTTTGAGGGCAACCTGTGCCCGATCAGCGCCCTCATCAACGGTGTGCCGGACCCGGAAGTCTGCATCCTTGTCGCGGGCGAATTCGAGACAGAGCTCGGCGAAGAGGAAGCGGAAACCCCTGCATCGCCGTCCTCCAACTGATGTGGTCCCGGTGCCCGATCCATCCGGCGGCCCTGTGAACCAGATGTTCGAGACGATGGAGCTCGACATGACCGGCACCCTGCCGGAAGCGGTGCTGGAAGAAATGCTGGGCGAGACACCCTATGACCTCGTCGACGTGGTCTGGGGGATGGAGGTGACGGGCGACTGGACCGACAGCATGACCGGCGAGGGCACGCTTCAGGTGACCGATTTCACCGAAGGTAGCGGCGCGACGACAAGGGTTGACCTCGAGCGGTTCACCGGGTTGCAGGGCTTTCACATGTATAATGCGCGCCTGCAAACCGACTCGGATCATGTGTTCACGCTCAGCGCAGCTTTCCCGGCAGAGGAGGGCGGAGTGGCTCTTGGCACCGAGATTGACGGGGTGAAAAGCATCTTCGAAGTCACTTGGCTGTGCCACATGTTCGAGCCAGATCGCCGCGGCTGCATCGATTACCCGGACGAATACTACGAGACGGACCTGCCCGTTCTCAGCAAACTGCACGTTCAACGCAGGTCTGGCGGCTACAAGATCGACTTCGAGGCGCGTGTCCACGAGCTGCGCACCCATCGCGACCTCGGTTACACCAAGACCGAAATCTCGGGTCGCTTCGCCGATGTGCGCGGCTGGGTCTGCGACCGTGCGTCATGGGAGGATGATCCCGAAGACTGCGTAGGGGAAACGGTCAAGGGCGACCGACACTCGCAAGAGGCCTTCGATTGGATGGTCGAAGAGATCCGACGGGTGTTGGCAGAGGTCGATGATGAAGCTGCGAGGGTCTGGTCAGAATCCGTTCAGGCCGAGCTCGAGCGGCAAATGCAGAAGCACATCGACCGGGTGGAGACAGAGATAAAGGCCGAGACTGCGCGGGTGCAAGCAGAAATGATGCAGGCGGAAGCCGAACGGCAAATGCAAAACCACATCGACCGGGTGAAGGCAGAGATGCAGGCCGAGGTTGAAAGGCTGCAGTCGGAGATCGTGCAAGCACAGACGGAGCGCCGCGTTCAGGAACATTTTGACGAGGTGCAGGCACAGTTAGCGGCCGAGATTGCGAGGGCGGGGGAATCGCACGATGCCGCTCTTGCCGAAGCCGAAGCGGCTTACAGCGATTTTGACGCTTCAGAAGATGCCGAACCCGAAGAGCATGAGGCAGACCAACCGTGACTGGAGATTTAACAGCTGATGCACCATATCGGCGCCTCGTTTTGCGAACAAATTTGATTGGACAGAATAATGACTTTGCCGACTTCCTGGACCAGCACGCTGATTGCCGCGACGCTGATCGCCGCACTGACCCTTCCCACCACGCTTGCGGCACAACCCTACGCACCGCCCGATCCGGATGCTGCGGCGGGTGAGCCTCTGCCGGAACACGACCCAGACGCCGAGCTGCGCGGCAAGACCGCCATCGCGCATGCCGAGGATCTGGCGGAACCGGTGATGATGCGCCGTCTCATGGCGCTTGAGGCGTTGCTTGACATGGGGCCCGACGCTCTGCCGGCCCGCGATATGGTGCGCTTTACGGTCGAGCGTGGCGAAACGGGCGGCTTTTCAGACGCGCAGGTCGACGAATTGAAGCTGGGCGCGCTGTCAGCAATGTATGCGATGGGCGCCCCCGAAACCGAAGACCTGCTGCGGAGCGTGATAATCGACCCTGACGCCCTCGCGCGCTCCACGTCCTATGCAGCCTTGCTGGGGGCCGCAAAGCAGATACAGATCGATCCTGCCACCCTGACGGGCGATGTGACGGGGTTGCTGGATTCGGACCCTGACCATGCGGTGCGCCTGATGCGGCTGAACGAACTGCCGGATCCTGTGCAGGCCGCACTCGAACAGGCCGTGTTCGAAGCGCCCCACGGAGAGCGGGCGTCCAGCCATTTCATGCGCCGTCTGGGCGATATGGCCTTTCTCGATGACGCAGCCCGGATGGCCTATATCACCGATAACGCGCAAGTTGTCGGTGTGGATGCCAGCCTTGACGCTTTGACGGCAGTCGGGACAGAGTCCGCTCTTGACGCGGCCCTTGCCATCGGCACCGAGGCTGGGATCATGCCCGTCCAGATCATCGGGAACTTCGCCGACGGTCCCTTGCCCCGCGACACCGTGATGGAGCGGATGGTGGCCGAGGCGCAGGCCACCGAAGGTGAAAGGGATATCGGTTCTGTGGTCGGGATGCTGGAACGGACGCTGCGGGAGGATGACGCCCTGTTCTCGCGTGCCATGACGCGGCTGATCGAAGACGGTCCCACCGACGCGCACATATCCACCGGTATCTCGCGGCAGGTCCTTTACCTGCGCCGCAATTCGGATGCGGATGCCGCAACGGCGCTTCGTCCGGTCTTCGCGGTGCTCAAGGATGACGCGGCCTCGCGCGAGGCCAAGATCGCGGCCTACGATTCCCTGCGCCAGTCGGTCACGCGTATCGTCGCAATGGCGCCGGAGTATTTCATCACCGAATCCGTCGCGTTGATCTGGCCTGCCCAGACCCCGTCCGATGCCGAACTGCCGATAGATCTGCTGGGTCCGTTGATGCGGTCGGACGAACTGGCCCCACAGGTCGTCACCGCCATCACGGACACCTACCAAGACTATCTGACAGACTGGTCCATCAACCCCGCCACGGCCATTGCCATTGCCAGTGGCAGCACGCGGGGTTTGGAGCGGTCGCCCACGCGCGAAGCGGCGGCGATCATGATGGGCGAGGTGATCGAAAGCCCGGCCATCGACCTTGACTACCTTGGCACGGATCTTGCCCGCAATGGCGCGGCTCTGGCCAGCCTGCAGCAGAACACCGTCGCAGGCGTGATCGGCACCTATGTCCCCACGATCTTTGCCGAGGACAAGCCCACCAGCTACGACTTCTCGATGGAGCCCTACCTGCGCCCCATGCTCGAACGTCCGCGCTGGCTGCAGCAGGACGCAGAGGCGCAGGCAGAGTGGCTGGCGTTTTTGCAGCGCGTCGTCGATCTGGACGACCCGGATTTCAGCCCCACCGCACGCCGTGCGCTCGAAGCGTTTCAATAGGCACGACACCTGAAAGGAGCAATGGATATGACAATTCAAAAGTTAATAGTCGGATTAAAGTGCAGCCTCGCAGGGCTTTTGGTCCTGCTTGGTGCGAGTGTGGCGCAGGCCCAGTTCAACGACGGGCACGGGCCGGACGCCTGGCAAGTCACCGGCGTTGCGTCCAATGACGTCTTGAATATCCGCATGGGGCCGGGCACGAACTATCCCGTCATAGATGCGTTCGCCCATAACGAAAACGGCCTCCAGCAGATCACTTGTGTCCCTTTGATCAGCTTCGAGCAAAGCACCGCGATGTCAGATGCGGACCGCGCGAACCTGCCCCCACGCTGGTGTCTGATGACGGATGCCCAAGAGCAAAAGGTCGGTTGGGTGGCCGGCCGCTTCTTGATGGAGGGCCAGTTGAGTGGTGCAAGCATTACGACACCTGAAACCGGAAACGATCGGGTCGGGATTGCGGTGGAATTGGTCGAACGGCTCTACAGGCAGCATGACCAGTATCTCAGGGGAGCAGCCCGGAGCCCCTATGAAATGCCGAGCTCTGACCAGTTTTTCTTCCAGGCAGACCTTGGAAAGATTGCATCGGCCGTCAAAGGTGCAGGTGCGGACCCTCTCTATAACGCGCAAGATACGGATATTCGCGGTCTGGATGTCGTGCCGGATCCCAGAGGGATGCGGCAAGGCCTGATCACCCTTTGGGCTGAATTCAGCAACTTCGGTCGCCCTCAGCGAGTGGGGTTTGACTTGCGGGCAGATACACAGCGTGAAGGCGCACCAATCCGGATCATGCGGATCAATCACGACGGGTGGTCAATTCCCTGACCCTGTCAGCCCTGTGCGGCCTAGCCCGCGTCATGCGGTTGCCAGTCGCCGCACAGGGTCCAACGAACCGGGCTCAGGTCATTCGACCTGGATCGGCTTACGCGCCAGAACCTCCTGCTCCACCAGATCCAGAAGACGCAATTCGTAGCGACCCGGCGCGTCCGGCAGCGTGATCTCCAGCGGTGACGGGTTTTCGATTCGTGCCGCCGTCTGCCAGGTAAAGATCGGCTGATCCGCACCCGCGATGGTGATGCGCTGGTCGGCGCTTTCG
Source organism: Loktanella sp. (assembly GCA_020201155.1). Taxonomy (GTDB): domain Bacteria; phylum Pseudomonadota; class Alphaproteobacteria; order Rhodobacterales; family Rhodobacteraceae; genus JAIVHI01. The sequence continues at coordinate 13,313 of JAIVHI010000051.1, forward strand.
GTCTCTACCGTCCAGTCGACCATGATCGTCGCCCCCGCGGCGGCGCTGTCAGGGGCGTCGAGGCTTGCACCCTGTTCGAGCGTCGCGTCCTCTGCGAGAATCTCGATGGGCTGCGTCTCGAGCGTCCGGTGACCTTCCTCCAGCACGTAGCGAATTTCGTAGAGCCCCGTCTGGTCGGGTGCGGCAAGGCTGTTCTCGCTGTCGCCCCGGACACGGAAATGGGTTTCGCGCGTGCCGTCTTCCGTCCCCATCGGAACGATGGTGATGTAATCCCTGCCCGACACCGTGCCGGTCCAGGTCACGGGGATCGCAGACCCCGCGCGAATTTCGGCAGGCGCGGTCACTGAAACCTCTGGCTCCGTCACTTCGATGGGTTGCGTGGCGAGGGTGCGGTGCCCTTCGTCCAGAACGTAGCGCACCTCATAAAGGCCCGTCTCGCTTGGCGCGCGCAGGTCCTTTGCGTCGTAGTCGCGGACGCGAAAGTGGTTTTCGCGCGTGCCGTCATCCGCACCCATAGGCACGATGGTGACGTAGTC
>JAIVHI010000235.1 GCA_020201155.1 Loktanella sp.
GGTCGCCGCTCGTCACAAAACGGCGTTCACCGCACCCCCCTTGATGATGCAGAAATGGCAATACAGAGCAACAAAAGCGCATTGGACATGCCCTGGTCATCACCTCATGGTGCCATGGCCTAAAGCTGCGACGGCTCTCCCCACTGCGGCGTCGCTCAATCTGCGCCGGAGGCCGAAGACCGCTCTCCCCAAAACCCTTCCCCCGCGGAGCCGACCTTCGCGCAGTTCTGGCGGCATTTCGATTGGTGGCCTCACCCATATCCGAGCAGGACCGATCCCGATGAGAACGCCGCCGAACGGCTCCGAGCGGAGGCCGAGTGGGACAATCACGACGCGGTTGACCGCGACATGACCGAGGCGGTGCGCGGCGCGAAACGCTTCACTCAGAACGCCATGGAGAAATTCGTTTTCGATCCGGACCCGCGCAATCTTCCATCGCCGTCGGAGTTCCTGCGCGATATGCTATGGCGGGACTGGCCCGAGCCGTCGCCGCGTCAATCAACCACCCACGGAGAGGCCTGACCATGAGCAACAAGACCGGCGAAACCCTGCGCCCCCTGCTCAAACCTTTCAACAACGCGCGCCGCATCGCCTACGGTCCCGCGTCGGAGAAGGTTATCACCCCCGACCATAAGCGGCTGCCGCTGCCGGAGGGCTCGGTCGAAATCCTCAAATTGCTCAGCGCGCTCCCCGAGACCGCCACGCTACAGGCGAAGCGGCATGAGATTGACGCCGCCCTCCTGCGACAGGCGACCGACGAGGAGATCGACGATATCATCGCTGCCACACTCGCGCTGAAAGGCGACGATCAGGTGGACCTGAAACAGGCGCAGATTAGGGAAATACCGGTGATGCTGTCAGGCGCGCCGGTGTCTCCCTACGTGTTGGCCGCGGTCACACACTTCCTTGTGACGACCTATCCTGACCTTGAGCCCCCTCATGACGTGGTCCGCCGCATCCCAAAGATGGTGACACTGCTCAAGAATGGCATCATCCGGCTCAGCATGATGATAGACGTCCGGCGGCAACTGAACCACGCGCTCGGCCGCAAGCGTTACGACGCCGCGACGCGGTGCAGGGACCATCACCGTGCCCGATGACCGGGGCAAACAGGGCGGGTCCTTCTCGGCCCCCGGGGGTGCGGTGCAGCGCGGCCCCGAGACTGCGCTAGTTTGTGGCCCGGCGCCCGCCTACCGAGGATCGACGGTTGTCCGCCAAGGTTGCCCGAGGCGTAGGGGGTCGGGGGTTTTCCGCTCGCATTGGTAGCCGAGAGGGCTACACCCCACTCAGCGGCCCGCATTTTGGCGCTACGGCGATACGGGTAAAATCGGGAGAATTGCGATGAAGGAGAAACCCGGGCTTACATACGCCGCATTCGCGAAGGAGGTCGGCCTCTCCCGGGAGCGGATCGGGCAGCTTGTCCATGACGGAATGCCGACCCTCCCGAATGGTCGGATCGACCCCGAGGAGGGGCGCGCATGGATGGCCGATTGGCTCGATCCGAGCCGCCGAAAGGCCGCGGGCAAGGAGGGATCGAAGGGCGGGCAGGTCGCCCAAATCAGGGCGGCGTCGATGATGCGCGATCTCCGGTTGAAGGACCTCGCCCTATCCCGGGCCGAGGGGACCCTCATCGACAAGGCCGAGGCGGAGAAGCTGATCTTCGAGCGGGCGCGGTTCGAGCGCGACGCATGGACGGGATGGGCCACGCGAACGGCGGCCACGCTCGCCTCGGAACTGGGCGTTGACGGGGAGCAAATGTTCGCCGCTCTCGACCGCGAGGTCCGCGAGCACCTCGCCGATCTCGCCTCCCGGCGCTTCACGATAGGGGGCGGGACATGAACTCGACGCATGACTGGACGGACCTGATTTGGCGGCGGGGCATCGCTCCTGACCCGGCGATCAGCGTTGACGAATGGGCCGAGAAATTCCGGATGCTCCCCGCGACCGCGGCCGAGCCGGGACGGTGGCGAACCGCCCGCACCCCATATCTGCGCGAGCCGATGGAGTGCCTCTCCCCCGGCTCCGGGATTGATCGCGTCGTGGTCATGGCGGCGGCGCAGACGGGGAAAAGTGAGTTGCTCCTGAACTTCACCGGCGCGGCCATTCAGCTATGGCCCGCGCTCATCCTGATGGCGCAGCCGACCTTCTCCGCCGCGTCCCGGTTCGTCCGAACGCGGCTCGACCCGATGCTCGACGCGACGCCCGAACTTAAGAACCGGATCGTGAAGCCCGGCCCCCGCAAATCCGGCAATTCGGCGACCTTCAAGGCATATCCCGGCGGGTCTCTCTCCATCGTCGGGGCGAACTCGGCAGTTAGCCTACGTTCCACACCCGCCCGGTTCGTCCTTCTCGACGAGATCGACGCATATCCGCCTGACGTGGGCGAGGAGGGCGATCCGGTCGCGCTCGCGATGGCCCGCACAGCGACCTTCAAGGCGAGCCGGAAAATCCTCCTGACCTCGACCCCGACGCTCGAGGGCGTCTCCCGGATCGCGGCGGCCTACGCCGAGACGGATCAGCGCCGCCTGTTCTGGTTGTGCGGGCACTGCAAAGAGCGGTTCGTGCCTGACTGGTCACAGATCGGATGGCCCGACGATCACCCCGAGCGGGCCTATCTGGCTTGCCCCCATTGCGGCGGGATCCATGAGCAGCGCGATCAGGCGCGGCTCATCGCCGGCGCCGAGTGGCGGGCGACGGCGGAGGGTCAGGCCCGGGTCGCCGGGTTTCATATCCATGGCCTCTCATCCCCGTTTGTCACATGGGGGGAATTGGCCGTGCAGCGCGTCGCGGCCGAGCGCGAGACCACGCGCTTGCAGGTGTGGACGAACACCGGCCTCGGCGTCCCGTATGAGGACAAGGAGACCGCTCCGCTGCCCGCCGACACACTCACCGCGCGGGCCGAGGAGGCCGAGCGGGACTGGATTGATCTCGTGCCTGACGGCGTGGTGGTCACGACCTGCGGCGTTGACGTGCAGGACGACCGGCTCGAATGCGAGTTTGTCGGATGGGGGATGCAGGAGGAAAGTTGGTCGCTCGATTACCAAATCGTGTTCGGCGATACCGCCCGCCCCGAGGTATGGGACGCGCTCGACCGCCTCATTGCCCGCCGGTTCCGGCATCCCCGGGCCGTGCCTGACCTCCCCGTCGCCGCGGTCGCGATTGACCATGGCGGCCACCGGAGCGCGGAGGTCGGCCAGTTCGCCCATGACCGGGCAAATCGCCGCGTTTGGGCCATCAAGGGGCGCGGCGGGCCCGGGGTCTCCCCATGGCCTAGACGGCCCCCCAAGCCGCGTCGCGGCGGCGTGGCTCCGGTCTTCATCACCGGCGTCGATGGTCTCAAGCGGCAGCTTTATGATCGGCTCCGGATCGAGGGACCCGGGCCGGGGTATTGCCACTTCCCGGCGGTCAGGGACCATTGGTGGTTTGCCGGTCTCGTGTCGGAGCGCCCGGTCAGGCGGTGGCATCGCGGCGCGGCGCGCATTGAATGGGTCCATGATCGCGGAGTCAGGAACGAGCCGCTCGATTGCCGGGTCTACAGCACCGCCGCACTGCACGGCCTCTACGCCTCCGGGCTCAGCCTGACCGATCAGGCGATGAAGATCAGCGCCGCGCCTCTCCGCGCTGGCGACACGCCCTCCGCCGATCCGGGGCGCGCTACGGCGCGGCCCCGGGTCTCGCGGTCGAGGTGGCTCGCGGGATAGCGTTTGCCACCTGAAGAAGAGGTGTCCTCGCTCTCGGCGATCCGGTCACGAAAGGCAGCTATCTGGGACGGAGCGAACGTCCGCATAATTTAACCAATCTTCGTTCGCAACTGCGGTATAAGACCCTATGAAATTCCAATTCTAGATCACAGTGCGCGTGAGTAGATTTCGATCGCCCCATTAAATTTATCTCTATCAACGGATAGAATATGAGATACACCAAGGGCATTCCAAATTTCCCGTTTACCGATTTCGCGATTTGGTTCGACCGCCTCATTGCGGGCGTAGTCAAATAGAGAAACTGTTATAGCAAATAGAAAAGCCCACTCGACCGTCCGCGTATTGTTGTCTCCGTCGGCTTTGACGGCCCTTTTATACTCTTGTCCAAAATCTTCAATCCAGCGACTGAAAAAAACCTGATATTCTCTAAGCATTACAGTTAATCTTTCAGATACCGCATCATTGTCAGTTAACTCAATTACCTCGCGAAATATAGAGAGATTTCCATCCGATAAACTGAGGCGTTGGGTGGAAATTTCTTCAAATTCATCGTTCGACAATTTCTTCGCAAACTCCGAAAAATTGTCTGAAAATTGCATACCGGATTTGCAAACACTACACATTTGTGCAAGACTTGCGGGAAGCAACGCTTTTGCAGCCGCGAGCTTTTTCTCCCGGCTCCGACGCTCAGTTTCGCGCTGATTTTCGATATTAGCGAACACCCCTATTAGGGTTAGAGCAGCTGCCATCAGTGAAAGTATTGCGGAAATTATGAAGGTATATAGCTTCTTAATCTCCTCAGAAATTCCCGCGTCAAGAGCAGCAGCAAGTATCATCCCTGCAACAAATCCAATAAAAATACCGGCAGGGGTATTCCGCAAAACTTTCTGAATAAATCTAATTTTCAATTTTTCACCATTCCAAAATAAGCGTAGCGTTATTGTGCAAGAAATTCACCCTCTGCTTCCGGCAACACGTGCCAAGCGCAGCTACGAATTCTAGCCTTTCTCTTCAAGTTCGCAGACTTTCTAACCGTAAACAAGGCGCGCGACCAGTGCGGGCGAGACCGCTTCGCTCTTTTTAAGCGAATGCCGCAGATCATTTAGTGTTCTCGCCCGTCGGTCGAAACCCTGCCGTGCTCTTCTATATGCAAGCAACTACGGGTGGGAACAGCATTGACGATCCATCGCGGGGAGTGGCTTCACCTCGCAAAGGGGGTCGGGCGTCCGTCCCCCGTTTGCAATGACGCGCCCTTTGCCCCGGCTCGATCTTTTTGGGCAAATCCCCCGCCCGTCTCATCGCGCGCTCGGATGGGCACCGCCATGTGGGCGGCGTGGATAGCCCGCTGAAATCGCGCGAAACTTTCCCCCTTGCAAAAAACACAAAACGTCCGCATCCTTTAGACATTCCACGGAGACAGAGCGCCCGGCCCTCAAAAGGTCGGCTAATTCTGTGTAGGAGGCTTCTCCGTGGAAGCACCGCCGAAAGACAAGCGACCCGCCGCCCGCCGCCGCGCAGAGGCCGCGTTTGCCTCGGGCGTGGCGCCCGAGCATATCTCCGCCCTGCATTCGATTTACAGCATGCCGCCGCAGCGCAGGCCGCATTTCCGGCGCATCTACGGCCTCGTCGATATCGTGACCATCGCGGTCACGGGCGCGATCCGCGATCACGGCGTCACGCTCTCCGTGAGCGTGGCCATCGCGACCGACCTCGCCGAGCAGGTCATCCCCGCCGCGATCAACGGCGGGCCGAACCTCGTCATCGTGACCCGGAGCGGCGGTCGATGGGAATACGAGGTCATCGCAGAGGGCGGTGATCTCCGCACCGTCAATCCCCTGACTGCGCCCTTCGCTTTTGTCCTCGATCTCCGCCTCATCATCGCCGGCGTCAGCGCCCGCGTTGCGGAGTTGGACCAATGATCCGGGCCGCGATCAGGGCGCTCATGCCGGGGCGCAAGCGGAGCCTTGACGCCGCGGGCGGCGGGCGCCGGTGGCGCGACGCGCCGCTCACAGCGAACGCCGGGACGATCCATGGCGGGGCCGCGACCATCGCGGGCCGCGCCTCTCACTTCGCCCTGAACAGCCCCCTAGGGGCACGGGCGGTCGAGGTGCTCGTCGCGAACGCGGTCGGAAGCGGCATCAAGCCCCGGAGCCTCCATCCCCGCGACGGTGTCCGGGACACGCTCCACCGCCGGTTTCTGGCATGGACCGATGAGGCGGACGCGGACGGGCTATCCGACTTCTTCGGGCTTCAACAGGCCGCCATGCGCGATCTCGTCATCCACGGCGAGGCGCTGTTCCAGATCATCCCTGACCGGATGACGCTCGCGCCGACACTGCGCCGCCTCCACCCGGAGCAGCTTGACCGGAGCCTGACCCGGCAGAGCGACGACAACGTGATCTACAGCGGGATCGAGTTCGACCGCACGGGCCGCCGGGTCGCGTATCATGTTCGCCCGCACGCGCCGGGGGATATGCTCGCCGGAATGGCCGCGACGCCGACAAGAATGGGCGCCGATGAGGTCCTCCATGTCTATCGCCCGCTCGCCCCCGGTCAGGTTCGCGGGTTGTCGTGGTTCGCGCCGGTCCTCCTGACCGCGCGCGATCTGGACACCTTGGCCGACGCGATGACGGTCAGGGCGCGGGTCGCGGCACTGTTCGCGGGCTTCATACGCAAGCCGGATGGTCAGCCAATTCTAGACGGCGAGCAGAGCGGCGCGGAGCTCGACGTGAGCATGGAACCCGGCGCACTGGTGAACCTCGGGGCCGGCGATGACGTGACTTTCCCGACAATGCCCGATCAGGGCGGCGCGGCCGGCCTCATGGAGCAACAACTCCGCGCCATAGCGAGCGGCCTCGGGATCACCTACGAGCAACTCACCGGAGACTTCTCGCAGGTCAATTATTCCTCGGCCCGGGCGGCGCTCCTCGAGTTTCGCAGGTTCATCGGCGGCGTGCAGCACCATACCCTGATCCATCAATTCTCGCGCCCGATCTGGCGCGAATGGGTCCGGGCGCAGGTCCTTGCGGGCGGCATCCCGGCAGCCGAATTCGCGCGGGATCGCGCGGATTTCATGGCGGTCAAATGGCTGCCCCCGGCATGGCAATGGGTCGATCCGCTCAAGGACGCAAAGGCCGCAGAGACCGAGATCAACGCGAACCTTCGGAGCCGGGCCGAGGTCATAGCCGAGCGAGGATATGACGTCGAGGAGGTCGATCAGGAGATCGCATCGGACGCGGCCCGTCTGGCCCGCCTCACCGGCGGTCAGCAGGGCGCAGAGGGGGACACAGAATGACAGCACCTATCACCATCCGGGCGGCCTTCCGGCCCGCGAGCGCGGACGAGGACGCCCGCACGGTCGAGTTGATCGCGTCCACCGGCGGGCGGTGGACCTGTCCCGGGCGGAGGGCATGCCCCTACTGGACGGGCATCGGCAGGACGGCCTCGAGAGGGTCCTCGGCGTGGTCCGGGGTCTCCGGATTGAGGGGGGCTCGCTGATCGCCACGGTGCAGATCAGCGAGAGGCATGACCCGATTTGGCGGGATATCGTCAACGGGATCATCGGCAACGTGAGCATCGGCTACTCGCCGATCTCGCACAAAGACAGCGAACGGGGTGGGGATCGGGTGCGCACCCTGACCCGGTGGCAACTTCACGAAATCTCATTGGTCGCGGTCGGCGCAGACACCACCGCCCGAGTAAGGAGCGAGACCATGCCAGACGACAATCAGAACCAGAACGCGGCGCAGGACGGTCAGCAGACCACCACCACCGCCACCACCGCGACGGAAACCCGCGCGGGCATCAATCAGGAAATCCGCGCGCTCGCGCGGACATTCGATCTACCCGGGGATTGGTCCGATGACCTGATCGACCGGGGCGCGACGGTCGAGGATGCGCGATCCGCGGCCCTCGATGCGCTCCGGACCCGGCAGACCCGCGCGGCCCCGATGGCCCGCGCGACGGTGGGCGCGAGCGCCGACGATCCGGCGGCCTTCGTCACCCGCGCGGCGGAGGGGCTTTACGCCGCCCGGGTGAAACCGCGCAGCAAGACCGGCACCATCAGCGAGAATGCCGCCTTGAATCTCGTAAAGCGATTTGATCCGGACATCACGATGCACGGGTTCCGGTCAAGTTTCCGGACGTGGTCCCGCAAGCAAGGGCGGTACAGTTACGACGTCATGGAACTCGCGCTCGCCCATGAGAAGGACGCGCTCACCGCGGCTTACGAGCGCGATGACCTGCTCGAAGAGCGCCGACCGCTGATGGCGGACTGGGCGGATTTCGTGACCGCGGGAAAAGGTCCGGTATCTCTACGCGCACGGATCAAGGGCCAAGATGGAACGTGACCCGGGCCGCTCAACGCGGAGCGGGCTCCGCGTCGGCATCGAAAGGGTCGGCGCGCGGCAGCGAATGGATGTAATCGTCGATCTCGGATTCGAGATAACGAATGCTCCGCGCGCCGACTTTGACCGGCACAGGGAAATTGATGTCGTTG
>JAIVHI010000052.1 GCA_020201155.1 Loktanella sp.
ATCCCGCCCTCGGTGCGATTCGAGGGCGAGCCGGGCGAGCAATGGACGATGTTCTTTCGCGATCCGTCCGGCAATCCGATCGAGATCAAGGGCTTTGCCGATATGGGCGGCGTCTTTGCCGGGCAGGATCGGCCGGAGGCGGCCGGTCGGTGAGAAGCGCCGGCGCGGAATCGGCGCGGAATCAAGGTGCCGCAGGCACCGCCGCGCTATCGCATGTCCGCCCGTCGCACCGGAGGTGCACCTGTCTAGATCGGCACGCATCCGGCGTGACGGACAGGCGATCTGGCCAAGCAAGCGCCTCGATTGAATGTCTCGCGGGGATGCAGGGATAAAGCACGCTGGACGACTGCAGGAACGCCTGCCCGCGGACATGCATGGCGCGGTTCACCCCACCGTCCAAATGCATGCAGTGTAGGAGCGCGCTGATTGCAGGGAAAATGCCGTTGGGTCATAGTCCTGAAGAGGTGACGAACAGGAGCATGAAAGAACGTCAAATCATCACAGGCGACTGGAAACGCGGCGATGCATTACGCGGCATGGCAACTCTCTCGAAAGGGTTGGAATGTAATGCCGACATCTCGAAACGCAAAAGGGAGCGATCTGTTTTGCGCCAATGATGATGAAACGATCATATTCGGGGTTCAAAGCAAGGGCCTATCAAGGCGAGATCCCGTTGCACTTGGAGCGAATTTAGACAATTTGCGGTCCGACTGGTGGATTATCACGATCAACGCAAAAGGAGACCATCCCACATGCTTCATATTGTCGTTGGAGGAAGTCAAAGAACTTTGCCATCACAGCGACCCGACGAAAAGCAAAACGGGGGCTCAGTCACATTGGTTGCAACCCAAAACCTACGATCAACCGCAATTCAGGGAAGCTTGGCATAGGCTGGGGTGAGACTGACCTCAGGTCTCTGGCCACGCCGATGCACGCGTTTGAGCCTGCATGCCTATCTGAGAATATCTGCAGAATGGTGGGCGACCCACGTACCGTGATCGGACGTTGATCCGCTTTTCTTGAGTTTTTTCCGGTGCATGCGCAAGAAAAAGGTTTCTTTTGAAGAAAGAAAAGAGCTAAAACGGGGGGTCCTAAAGGATTTTTGCAACCCAACAGGAGCCTCCCCCATGCCCCGCTGCGCCGTCGATCAACTCACCGTCACCCAACTGAACAAGCGCGTCACCGAGATTGAGGAAGGCAAGCGCCAGCCGGGCATGATCCGGGTCGGATGCGTCGGCGGGCTGGCGCTCAACGCCCGGATGCGCCGCTACCCTTCCGGGGTCCGCCTTTCAGCCTCATGGGTCTTGCGCCGAACCGTGAACGGCAAGCGGCGGGACTTCGCCCTTGGGGCATGGCCCGAGGTCACGCTGGCACAGGCGCGTGAGCGGGCGCGCGACGTCATGGACAAACTCTGGCAGGGTATCGACCCGACCGAGGAGCGCCGCGCCGCCGTCCGTGCGCAGGCCCCCGACGCCCCGACCTTCCGCGAGGCCGCGCGAGCGCATTTTGACCGCGCCATCCGGGGGCGCATCAACGCGCGGGACGAGGGCAAGTGGTTCAGCGACCTTGATGCGATGGCCTTCGGCAAGATCGGCGATCTGCCGGTTGACCAGATCGAGGCGCATCACATGCTGGCAATCGCGGAACAGCCTTACACAAAGTATGGGGCGAAGGTCGAGGCCAAGCTGTGGGACGCGGTGCCCGAGCGGGCGCGGCGGCTGTTCAAAAAGGTCGAGGCGATCCTTGCCGCCGAAACCCGGCTGGGCCACCGGGCGGGCGCGAACCCTGCCGCATGGAAAGACAACCTTTCGGCGCTGTTGCCCAAGCCCGCCAAGAAGGTGACAGGAGGCCAGCCTGCCCTTCCCTACGCCCAACTGCCCGCCTTCATGGCCGCGCTGCGCGACCGCGAGCCGTCGCCTTCGTCCCGCGCCTTGGAGTTCCTAATCCTCACCGCCGCGCGGTCGGGCGACGTGCGAGGGGCGACGTGGGATGAGATCGACCTTGAGCGCAGGCTGTGGATCATTCCGGCTGAGCGCATGAAGGCCAGCCGCGAACACCGCGTGCCCCTTTCCGCCGCTGCGCTGGGCGTCCTGAAGGCTACACCGAAGCTTGCGGGCACGTCGCTGATCTGGCCGGGTCAAGGGCTGAAAAAGCCGATGAGCGACATGACGCTCGCCTCATTGGTGAAGAAGATGCACGGCGTCGAGGTCGCGGCGGGCCGCACGGGGTGGGCTGATCCCCGGCTGGGCAAGCCCGCCGTCCCGCACGGGTTTCGCTCAACCTTCCGCGATTGGGCCGCTGAGGTGACGACCTACCCGAACGAGATGGCCGAGATTGCGCTGGCCCACGACGTGGGCACTGCCGTTGAACGCGCCTATCGCCGGGGCGACCAGCTCGAAAAGCGCCGCGCCATGATGACCGATTGGGGCGACCACGCCTTGTCGGCGCTGGGCGGGGGCTTGCGCGCCGTGAGTGCGTAGACCCGCCGAAAATGGTGCAGGAGTGGGGTCAATGGGCTGGCCGGGGCGGTTGCCCCCGCCGGTGGCCCTTGGCGCTCCGCGCGGCGCGTTGAATTTTCTTTGAAGGGACGCGCGCTTTATTCGCGTTTTTCGCCAGTGAGTTATAAAAGAACCATTTATTTACAGCGTTTTATCACCCCGATTAGGTGAATTTTAGGGTTTCCTTCGGCATAAAAATCAGGGATACTGCCGTCAGGACATGGCCGCTTGGGGTGGGCGGCAAACAAATAACCCCACGACAGCGCTCGCTAATCACCCAGTCCTTCATCCAAAATTGAAACGCATGACCGGACCCTTTGTGTCCGGCTGATGGAGGAATCTCTTATGGCTGGGACACGCCAAGAGTCTGTGACTGAAACCCCCGAAAAGAAAACCTACAACACCACTCCGCGCCCTGTGCCGGGTGTGCCGAAATTCCGGTCTGGAACTGACTGGGAAAACATGCCCGATTATTCGCGCCTGCCCGACTTCTCTTTGGTCGGCATTAGCGAGGTCGCTGTCATTACCGGCATGTCGCCCTCTGTGATTGAAAAGCGCGTTAAAGCTAATGAATTCGCCGCCCCTCGAAAGCACGGCAAGAATCGCATCTGGACATTGGGCTATGTGCGGAAATGGTGCGAGCAATTCGCGCAGTCTTTTGACGAGGAAGGCGGCGCAGCATGACCCTCGAAAAGCGCATGAAGAAGATCGCGCGACTTGCCGCCATCGGCGACAAATGGACGGCGACCGATGAGCTGGAAATCGTGGACATGGAGCGCCGCCAGATCGCGTTGATGAGCGATCCGGCGTTCCCTGCCGAGTGGGGCGAGCCGTTGGCGAAGTATTGGGAGGTGCCCGGTCCTGACGGGGAACAATGCGTCTCGCCTATTGCGCCGCATGACGGGCCATCGCTGGCCGTTTGGCGCTGGACTGACTTCGAGGCGACGGCGACATTCGACAAATGGCTGTTCGGCCCCGATCCGCGCAATCCGATTCCGAGCCGGTTGGCTTTGGAATGGTGCTCAACCCCGCCGCCCGTTGGCGAGTGGGAGCGCGCTGTCCTTGCTGGCAACTTTTCGACGCTCTGGACCCGCCCGCTGGTGAATGGCGGTGCGAAATGACTGATCCCAATAATCCGAAAAAAAGCGCCCCCGGCGGTGAACCGGGGGCTGAGGCTGCAAAGTATGGACAGGAGGCTGCATTGCCTAAAGATATTATCGCCGGTAATGGTGCCGATGGAAAGGGGAAAACGTCGCGCATCGCTTGCGTCGATGAATTGGCCCCTGTGCGCGATTACTTGAACCGGGTCGGGGCGAAGGCGACTTCGATGTTTGCCGCCGTGATCGCTGAGCAACGCGGGGCCTATAAAAAGGAACTCGCGCGAATCCGCTTCGACAAGGATGGTGAGATTTTCCCCTATGCCTACGAAGGCGACAAGGAGGAAATCGAGCCGCGCGATGCTGAGCGAGACGCGATTAGGGCGGCGATCCTTGGTGCGCGGTTTATCCAGATCAAGCCGCTCGTGCGCCTTGCACACCTGCTGCCTGAAATGGCTGAGGCGAAAGCGAAGGACAAAGATCGCCCTTGGCCGAAATACCTGCATGAATTCCGCGATGCGTCCGGGCAGATCGTAATGGTGCAGACGCGCCACGACACGCCCGCCACCGATCCGCGCGGCAAGTATTACATGGAATGGACCTTCTGGGAGGACAATCAGTGGCGCTGCCAGCGTCCGGACGTTCTGCCGCTATGGGGGCAGGACCAGTTGCCCGAGCATGGCACTGTGTTCATCCATGAAGGCGCAAAGACCGCTGCCTATTGCCGATGGCTCGTGAGCGAAGAACGGGCGGCGCGTGAAGCGCGGGCGGCGCATCCGTGGGCCGATGAAATGAGGGGCGCGGCGCATGTTGGCTGGGTCGGCGGGGCACCTTCCCCGCACCTGACTGATTGGGCTGCTCTGGGCAAGGCCGGGATCACTCGCGCCATAATCGTGCCCGACAACGACAAGCCCGGTGAGCGCGCTGTGACCTCCATCAGCCGGTCTCTCGCGAGGACGGACATGCAGGTTTCGCGCGTGGTCTTTGATGAACGGTTCCCGCCCGCCTTCGACTTGGCCGAGGGCCTTCCGGCGTCGATGGTGAAAGGGGGGCGCTATTGCGGGCCGAGGCTGGCGGAATTGATGTTCCCTGCCACATGGGCGACGGTGAAACAAAAAGGCGCAGGCGCAGGACGCCCGAGCTACGCCTTGCGCGAACCCTTCGCTGAGGCATGGGCGATGGTGACGGACGAAGGCAAGTCGATGTTCATTCCCCGCCACTCGCCCGCGTGCAAATTGTCGGAGTCTGGCTTCAACGATAAGGCGCAGCCCTCCAGCGATGCGCGAGACGTTGCGCCCTTGTTGAAAAAATTCACCGGCGCGCAATTCGATCGGCTGGCCTATCGCCCCGGCGAAAAGGCGCAGTCAATCTCTGAAAACAACACGCGGTTCCTGAACGTCTGGCGCGGGCCGAGGCTTGCGGGCAACAAGGGCGCTGATCCGGGGCCGTGGACGGACTATCTCGCGCACCTGATCCCCGATGAAAGCGACCGGGCGCACGTCATGAAATGGCTGGCAACGCTGATTGCGCGGCCTGACATTCGCATTGGCTATGGAATGTTGCTTTTTTCGAGCACGCAAGGCACAGGCAAATCGACCATGGGCATCGTGCTTAAAAAGGTTCTTGGGGCGTGGAACGTGTCGGAGCCGAATGAGAACGATGTTGTCGGGTCCGACAATAACGACTGGGTGGCTGAGAAACAGCTTGTGTTCGTGAATGAGATATATGCCGGATCATCGTGGAAGGCATATCACAAGCTGAAGCCCTATATCACCGAGGAAAGCGTGCGGATCAATACGAAGTATGTCCCGCAATATACCATCGAGAACCGCGCGCATTTCATCCTCTGCTCGAATGAGGCGAAAGCAATCAGCATGGCGAAGGATGATCGGCGGTTCCTGATGCCGAGGGTCGCGGAAAAACTGCGCGATCAGAAAGCTTGGGCGGACTTCCATGTTTGGCTCGCGGGCGATGGTCCGGCGGTTATTTCGCAATGGGCGGAGGACTATGTTGTGGAGCATGGTGCTGTGAAACCCGGTGACCATGCGCCATCGACCGAACGCAAAGAGGCGCTGATCCATGACACGAAGAACCGCCTTGAAAGGGCACTGGCTGATCTGGCGGGGGCGGCGCGTGTGAAGGCCGGTCTTGATGAGGCGGCATGGGACATGGACGAAGCTGAGGCGGATGAGGCTGCGAAAGAGGGACCGCGTCCTGTGGTCTTGGTCGATAAAGACGTCGAGGACTGGCTGCTGGTCATGAACCTTGATCCGAAAGGGCTGTCCCACATTCGGCATTCCCTCGTTAATGAGGGGCTGTTCGAAACCAAGCGCGTCAAGATCGGCGGGCGCGCGGGCGCGGTGCGACAATGCTTGCTCACGAATTTGGCGAGAGTCCAAGACATCGACGCGGCGTATGTGAAGCAGTGGCGCATGTCCCCCTCTGACTTGCTGCCTGACTGGAAGGCCATGTGACTTCGGGGTTCCGGGGGTCCAGGGTTCTGCTGATTCCTTCCCTCCTGGGTATAAATCATTCTGGGTTTCCTCCTAATAATTAAAGGGGGGAAAGGGGAGAATTGTCAGAACCCCAGAACCCTGGAACCCCGCGCGATAATTACCGCCCGCTGTGCCGGGAAAAAGGCCGAAAAACGATCGTCCGAAACGCTCTTTTCCGCGCCCCGGCACCTCGGCCCACCGCAGCCGGTTTGGTCGCCCCCGCCTCCACCATGCAGCGCACGATTTCCCTTTGTTTCCGCACAAATTCAAGGCAAGGTCACGGATGAACCCCCTTTGGGACCCCCTATCGGCGAACTGTGAATGCCCCGGACTAAGAAAGCGATAGCCCCGCCTCCGCCCGAATTCCGCACTGTGCGCGGCACGGGCCAGATGCTTTTGGCCGGGGTCGATGGTCGGAGCAACATGGCCCGCCGCTTCCGAGAGATCACGGCGGAGATCGAGACCGACCTCGGCGGCGACTTGACCGAAGCGCAGCGGCAACTGACCGCGCGGGCGGCAACTCTGGCGATGTGGTGTGAAGAGCGCGAGACGGAATTGGCCCTGGGGCAGGACTTCGACGCCCAAGCCTATGCCACGATCAGCAACGCCATGCGCCGCCTGCTCTCGGACCTCGGGCTTGAGCGCCGGTCCCGCGACGTGACGCCCCCGACCTTGGGCGAATACCTCAACGCAAAGGCCCAAGCCAATGACGGCTGATTATGTGACCATCACCCCCGGCCCCACGGTCCACGTCTGGCGCAACGGCGTTGAGGTGGCGCGGGTGGCGCTGGACCTCGCAGCCGCTTGCACCCTTCTGAGCGACCTCACAACCGCCGTGATGGATGAAAACGATGGCTGAGGTCACGATCCGCGACGCCATGACGGACCCCAACCTGTTCGGGCGGACCTTCGGGGGCGAGTCCTTCGCCGCGTGGCGGGCGCTTCTGGCGGATCCCTTGCTCAAGCCGCTGGTGAAGCGCGAGATGGGCGACGGGCTTGAGCTCACCAACCGCTGCGCCATCGAGGTGGGCACGGCGTCCTTCCGCTCCGTCCGGGGCTACACGCTGGCCGCAGTGGTGTGCGACGAAATTGCCTTCTGGCACTCCGACGGCGCGCGCCCGGACGCCGAGATCATCGCCGCCCTTCGACCTGCCCTCGCCACCTTGGGCGGGCCGCTGATCGCCTTGTCCAGCCCCTACGCCAAGCGCGGCGTCTTGTGGAACACCTACCAAGGCCATTACGGCCATGAGTCCCGCATCCTCGTGGCGCAAGCCCCGTCCCGGACCATGAACCCCAAGCTGCCCGCGCGGGTCGTGGACGACGCCATGCGCGACGACGCCCCCCGCGCCTGTGCCGAGTATCTCGCGCAATTCCGCTCCGACATTTCCAGCCTGCTCGACCCGGCGCTGATCGAGGACGCCACCCGCCCGAAGCCGCTGGAACTGCCCCACGCGACCGGGCTGGAATACACTGCGTTCGTGGACCCATCGGGCGGGGGCGCTGATGAATTCACGCTGGCAATCGGGCACCGGGAAGGCGACGCAGTGGTGACGGACCTCGTGCGCGGGATGCACGGAAGCCCCGCCGAAATCGCAGGCGAGTATGCCAAGCTGGTGAAAACCTACGGCATCAACCGGGTGACGGGCGACCGCTATGCAGGCCGGTGGCCCCGCGATGAGTTTGGCAAGCACGGCGTCGATTATGAGGTCAGCGAACTCGACCGCAACGGGCTGTATCTCGAATTGCTCGCCGCCCTCAACTCGGGCCGGGTCGAACTGCCCAACTGCCAGAAAACAGCGCGCCAGATGGCAGGGCTAGAACGCCGAACGGGCCGCTCCGGGCGCGACATGATCGACCACCCACCGGGCGGGCACGACGACAGATCGAACGCGGTGGCCGGGGTGGTGGCCGTCGCGCTGAACAACAATGGCGGGGCGGTCGTCAAGGGACAATGAAGACCCCGCCCTGATTGGCGCGCACCGAGCCTTCGTTGGCCTGTCCCGCGTCCTGACCGATCTGCACAAGCGCGAGCGCACAATCCGGGCCGATGGATCAAAGACCGTCGAGCATCACAAAATGAGCATCGCGCAGATGGTGGACAAGAACCTGAACGCGCCCGCCGACAATGTCGAGACTGCCCGCGCGACCCTGCTGGCGGAAATCGACGGGATCAACACCGAGATTGAGGCCAGCTTCCGCACGAAAATGGACCGCGAAGATGCGCAGGAACTCCGGGCAATCGTCCGGGGAATGACCCGCGAAGAACGGCGGAAATATCTCAGCGCCGCGATGAAGGAACAGAACTTCGCGCCCATCGCCGCGATCCTTGCGCACCCCGAGCCGGTGGCGTCGGGAATGACCAAAACCGAGCGGGCGGGTTTCCGTGACCAGTATGAGCGCACAATCCACGGCGAGAACGTGGCGCGGCGGAATCAGCTTGAGGCGGCGGTCGGGCAACTGGAAGACGGCTGGACGAAATACATGGGCGCGGCGAACCGGCTGCGTGACTCGCGGGCTGACGACATTGAGGCGGCGGCGCGGGCGGCGGACGATGCCATTTCATCGCCGCTGGACCTTGGGGGCGAGTGATGCCCCATCCGCCCGAGGTGAGGTTCGACCCGCCCGAGGACAAGGTGGGCGCGATTGAGGCGATGTGGCAGGCCTTGCTCTACTACCGGCGCAAGAAGCTGAGGCGCAGACGCAAAGCAGCCAAGGAAACCGAAGCGGGCAATCCGTGACATGGACCCGGCCACGAAGCTCTGGCAGGCGGTTCTTGAGGTGGCGCTGAGCGACGCCCAGCACCGGGGCGACGGGGCGTGGATCGGCACGAAAGACTTCCGCATGGTCTGCACGCTCGCGGGCTTCGACCCGGAGGCCGTGGCCGATGCTTTCCGGGCTGGCCGGTGCGCGCGCCTGAACAAGACGCCGAACGCGGCATGACGTTCCACCCCGTCACGTTGCCCGAGGACGCCGAGCAATGGGCCGTGCTGACGTGTCACCACAAGCAGGCGCAACTGCTGATCGACCGAATGGCGCTGTTCGGCGGCGCG
>JAIVHI010000236.1 GCA_020201155.1 Loktanella sp.
GCTCGCATACCGGTCGGAAAGATCAAAGAAACCCATCTGCGCCATCGTCTTACCCCCATGCCGGTTTGCCACCCCGATCATACCCCAGCGCCGGGTTCAGGGCAATTTTTAGAGGTGCCCCTTCGACGACCCCGCGCCGATCAGCCCGAGTTGCACGCAAATATTCGCCTTGTCTAATTCAGCCGCGCCGATGACCTTACCTCGATGCAGGCCGGGCTATAGCGAACCTCTGGCGGCAATTACGGCGCCACGATCTTGTTGGGAACTTGGGTCGCGGATGGCCGATGGCAATGTCAGGGCGAAACGAACGCCGGACTATTTCCTTCGGGTCGTGTCCGGCCGTATTGCGTGACACAAAGTCATGTATGATCGCCGTGGCATGGGAGCTTTCATCACGGGGCAGCTGCGGCGCCAGAACGCATCCCCATCATGATCTGCAAAAAAACCTAAGACTTCACGATCTATCCCGTGTATTTCAGCTGGTGCTTATACCGGGACGTCGAGCCATTCCTCGGAACAGAACCGACGAGAATTATCCATGGATAATATCAGAGGTTCGGTTGGATCTTTTCACATGTGGCTTGCTTGGTGTAGTGGCGGACATTCTTCATTCAGGCTAAGGCACCGGGACATCGTCAGGTATCATTAAAGCCGCGCCACGGCATCCGCGCAGTGGAACTTTGCAATTTTAGTGCGCTCAGCTAAGATGGCGCCACTACACCGGCTCATCATGCTAGTCCAGAATGGACCTGGGGCTGAATGGGAGGTCCTAATTCGCTATATAAAGATCGATCCTTACGGCCCGCGCAATACTCTATGGATAGGAAGGCAAGATGGCGACAGAACGAGAACTGCCAGACGCACCGGCGCTACGACGGCTCAGCGACGCGCTTTGGGCGCGTTCGGGAAGTGGTGCTGCGGTTCTGGTTGGCGCAGGATTTTCAAAGCAGTGTGAACGTCCCGAGATCGCTGGGGCATCTCCGCCACTATGGTCTGATCTTGCGCAGGCAATGGCGCGTGGACTGGGGCGCTCGCCGGAGGAAATGACAAATGATGATCCTCTACGGCTCGCTGAGACTTATGAGACAGTCTTCGGTCGCGCCGCGCTGGTAAGGCTAGTTCGACATGAGGTAAACGACCAAGCATGGCGATCCGGTGATGCACATTCCGTCCTCCTCGATTTGCCTTGGACCGATGTTCTAACGACGAACTATGACACGCTACTCGAGCGCGCCGCGTCAGGATCCGCCAGAGGATATGGTATCGTTCGGCGCGAAGGGGATCTCTCCGGCCTTCTCGCCCCCCGAATTATAAAGCTGCACGGCACGATCGAGGATGATACCGATTTAGTTATCACTGAGGAAGACTATCGTCGATATCCGGATGTCCATGCGGCAATGGTCAACACGGCGCGCCAAGCCCTTATCGAAAACGACCTCTGCCTGCTTGGCTTCTCCGGCAATGACCCGAACTTCCGCGCATGGGTTGGATGGGTGCGTGACCGCTTGCGGGGATTAAACCGTCGCGTATTTATCGTCGGCCCTCTCGATCTTGATCCGATTGACCGTAGCGTCCTTGAGCGCCTCAGCGTAATCCCAATCGATCTATCTCCCATCGTGTCGGAGAACGCGGCGGACAAACACAAGGCAGCGATTGACTGGTTTCTCGCTCGCCTCGCCGATCAGGCACCACCAACACCGTCTGACTGGAAGCCTCTGAGCTCAGCCCAATTCAGGCACCCCTCGAACTCAAAAGAGCAGGATCGCATTAAAAACGATCGCGGTCTGCTTGCTGACAATCTTCGCGGAGTCCTAAAGGGCTGGCGTGAGGATCGGGTAACTTATCCCGGCTGGATCGTTTGTCCGTGGGACAAGCGCGAAAGAATGCGCTTCGGCACAGACGCACCGGTAAGGTTAGGCGAAGCAATTGACGTGTTGAAGCCCGATGAGGCGACCGATGTGCTTCTCGAGCTGGCTTGGCGTTACGACGTCGCCTCCGACCTTCTGCCACCTTGGCTTGCTGAGCGACTCGACCAAGTTGCTCCTACTTTAACATCTTCAGCCAATCATGAACTCGTGCGGGCGACGGTTGCGGCTCGAATGTTGGCTGCGCGGGCGACAGACGACCTCGAGCAGGCTATCAAAATCTGGTCGCATCTGGGTGACGTGCCGGAAGTTGCAGCAACGATTGCTTATGCACGCCTCTCTGACGGAATTGACAGACTTGATGTCGAGCAGGTATCAGAGAGCATCAACGAGATCACTGCGGATGATCCAATCTGGCTCTTGCGTCGCGCCTCAGCCCACGCATGGCTGTGCGATGAGGAAAAGGCCCGCGATTTGATCGCAGATGCATGGTCCGACCTTCTTGATCGTTGTCGGCGACAACCATTCAGTATCGCGCTACGGTCTCGTCTCGCTTGGGCCCGACTCGTCTCGAATGCCTGCCGCAATCTCGGTGATGAAGAGAAGGTCGAGTTACCGCACCGCTTCAGAATCGACCGCTACGATCCGTGGGACGAATTAAGGCATTGTGATACCGAGGCGGAAGAGGCTGAACGCAAGTTTCGAGAGCAGCCTAAAATCGACATACAGTTCCGTGCGGGAACCTACCGAGAGCCGCAAACCATACACTTCGGCTCCCCCGTGACCCCGGCGGATGAATTGGCATGGCTTCGTGAACGCGTCGGGCTGCCCTATGGCATGCACCGAATAAACCTCCTGCGCACTCGAACTGAGCGGGCAATTCTCGCCTCTGAGAATTGCGCCCTGTCCGGTGTCAGTCGCGCCCTTGCAGCGGGACCGAATGAAAAAGGTCCGCTTCTGGGCCGGTGGCTCACCCGCATCGGCATCGCTGCTCTCGATGAGGATACGTGTCGCCAACTCATGAAGCGGTGCGAGTGCATGATCGAGCACTTACTCTGCCTGATGACAGATCAGAGTCGCCTCGTAGCGACAGATCGCATTCAAATTTTCGTGGAAGTCCTCGCGCGCCTCGCAGTTAGAGGGCACGTTGAAGATGCGGAACGTCATGCACGCTTAGCAGGTCGGCTTGCAAGAGTGAAGCAATGGCACTTGGTCTCGAAGCAGGCAGATCACCTAATGGAGAATGCAATTTTGACTCTGTCGCAGAAGGAGAGGTGGCGGATTTTACCAGAGGTTATAGATTATCCGATACCGGGTGAACGCAATGATCAACATCGTGACCTATCCAACCATCACGCGGCCCTTGTGGAGCCAGCAGATCGACCGGAAGGGCTCGCAAACCGTGTCGCGGACCTTCTTTCGATGATGCCTTCGGAAGATTCTAGAAGGGCAGAGGCAGTCCATCTGCTCTTGGTTCTGCACAAGCTAGGAGTCTTGCTCCCAGATGAGGTCATCCGCTTCAGTGATGGTCTTTGGAATAATGTTCCTGAAGGTGAACTACCCGGCAAGACGACGCTCTACCCAGACGTCTTCATGAAAGCTCCGGCACCCGACGGTATTGACGTGGAAGCGCGCCTGCGGTCGCACTTATACGATGGCGACTTGATCGCTAATGCGGAATTCATAAGACACGCGCTAGAACCGATAACGGGCCCGCTTCCACCGGATACTGCTCTCGCGTTGAAGATGTTCGATCATATCGCTGCATGGAGGCCCACGCCCCTTCCTGAGCAGGACCCAATGGAGCGGATGCTTAGCGGGCGCGCCATGGAAAGGGAATGGGAGCAAAAACGACGGGAAGTATCTGCCGCATTTGGGAACCTTTGTTGGCATCTTGGCGAGGCTGACCGCACGTCAGACCGGGCCGATGCCTTGACGTCCTTCACGCGAGATGTCGGATCGGAGAAAGCGCTGATTGGGGGGCTCGCGTTTTCGGACCGTCCGGATCTCGTCACATCTCTGCGCCGTCTCGCTTCTACGGGAGCATTTTCGCAGACATCCTCGTTCTCACGTGCGCTGACGATTGCAGTCCATCGGGAGAGAGAGATCCCGCGGGAGTTAATTGACGCGACGCTAACTGCGACTGCGTTTCAACCCCCGGCGGCCATTCATGTTCTCCTGAGATTGGTCGAGACACTCGTCGAGGCTGAAAAGCTGACAAGCGCGGATATGGCAGGGCTTGAACCGGTGCTCGACGACCTCTGGACACGCCTAGACTATACGACTCTCGGCGTGCTGGAAGCTTCGTCGCACTCCTTGATCTCGGCTCCATTCGCACGAGCCAACGCAGTTCGGCTCGCGAGTGCCCTTAGCCGGAAGGGTGTAACTGGGGATATGATCACGCAGTGGCGTGACTGCGCCGCCTTCGATCCTCTTCCGGAAGTCCGTTATTCCGCGGCGGACTAAAACTGCTTTTGGGCCGGTGCCCGGTTGTGAGAGCCTACAGCGAAGGTCCGCTTATGAGATGTGTGGCCCAAAAAAAAACCGACTTTGCAGTTTCCATTTCCTGGCAATTCGGATGGGTTTAGCTGACACTCGTTTAGTCGTGTGTCCATGTTTGCGCACATCAATCTTATACGGATTATTTTCATCTTTCATCTCGATTTTGCTACGACAATCACGCGTTTTTGACTGTGCACCCGTCTTTTTAATCGGAGGCACACCGGGCGTGCCAAAGATCCAAGCCTGGCCGCACGTCTGCTACCCCACACTCCCACACTCGATCCTGCCAGCGTCACCATCTCGCGGTCACCCTCTCGTTCCTTCCATTCACCATCCACACTGACGTAGCGCCTCTGCTGATCGCCATCTTCTTGCCTCTCAGCCCTGCCACACATCGCCCCTGTATAGGTTGGCCCCCGGAGCGCTCTGGGCCGGTCCATGGCATTGATCCTCACTTTCTGACGACAGTGAGGCTGCGCCAGGTATCACGCCAGCCAGGGCGCGTTTTTGCCAGCGTGCGCTTAAGCTCCTCCACCAGAACCTTCAGGTTTTTCAATGTCCTTTCGTCTCAATGGTTTCCACGGACGCCAGAAAAACGGGTTTTCAGGGTTAAATCTGTCAACTTAGTGGAAACTTAGCGTAAACCTTTCCCCGGGATTTCGCGCCATTCGGACTGGTTTCGGCGCGCTTCAAGTTTCCAACTATTTTTGTGAGTAAACCTTGGGCAACCTCCTGTAACCTCTCGCGTGGGATCCGGTGAGTTGCGGAAGCGCAGCCATTCCTCGCCGCGATTTTGGAGATAATCGACTTCATAGCGGTCAAGGCTCGCAGGCGCTTCGCCGATCTGCGCGCCCTTGTTAGGCGTCATATATATCTAAAAGCAAGTTTGGGTTCCCGTTTTCACCCTCGAGATAATCCAATAGCCCTTCGAGTATCGGCACGTATTTTTCTCTTTTTTTCTTAAAGGCCGCGTCCACGCCACGTCTTGTCATCAAGTCGTTCTTTGCTTGCTCCAACGAAACGGCCAGCAAATCCGCGAGGGGGTCCCGCCCCATGACTAATGCTTGTGGTTCCTTTAGTCTCCACCTAATGAGACCGCCGACAAGAAAAGGCGTATAGTTAAATCGGGTGTATTGCGAGCCGTAGGCTTCTTGGAATTCTATGATCGCCCTTTGTGCGATAACCTCGACATCGTCCCTCGAGAGAGACAGGGGTGCGGTCTCGGACCTCGACAAAATGAGTGACACACAAGCACTCTCAGCACGATAGCTCCAAGACCTTGTTCTTCGGCAAAGCACCGCGCGCAAAAGCCGCTTCTCCATTTCGGCATCCTGCACGGTTCTGGCGACGCCCTGATAGATCAGGACCCAATTGCTCTGATGCCACACAAAGGGATGCGTGCCAATCTTGCCGGCATGCTTCTCGATACAGTGTGCAAGCCACCCAGTAACCTCTGCCGGACAGCGACGGAATTGCCAAGTCAAGAACTGAAGCGCTGCGTTATCTTCTGAGGTCCGGCCATCTCCATCAAGTCTGGCCCGAGTGACAGCGACCGCAGCACGCGTAACGGCGTCAAGCTGCCGAGCAGCGTCATCTGGCAGATTGGCTGGCAATTCGCCATCACTCGAAATGCAGTATTCCTGAAATGGTCGCGCCATAGCCTTCTGGGCCAAGCTATGCCAATCAAAAACCTGCTTCTTCTCCGCCTCCTTGAGGAGGGTGAGCAAGCCAGGAGCCTTAGGCGAATCCTCCCACGGATGTAATCCGCACTTGAGCACTAGGCGGTCGGGTATCGCGGGCGGGGGAGTGGCGAGTGAGGCGATGATCTCGTCCCAAGCGCGTAAATCATCTTCCGCACTCTCCCAATCGACGGTAAAGGTGCGAACGAGTGACGAGGCGTGCATAACAATCCTAGCACGACCTGCTGCCGGTTTCTGTTCGACCCAGACCGACACAGGTGTATCCTTTTCCAGTGCAGAGTTGAGCTTGACAACGGCCTTCCGGGGATGCGGCTCTGCGTCTTTACGAAGATATATGGGGATCTCGTCGTAACCCTTAGGGATCGCGAGTGTCGCCGGTCGCGGACTACGATATACCTGACCTGCTTCGAGCGTTTCTTTTTCGTCGATAAGGTCGAAATTCTGCGGCTCGCCGTTTTCCGCGACGATTGTGGAGATACGAGGGAGAAAATCGAAATAGACCGGATCACCGTGACTCATGCGTTGCCCTGCAACCAGCGCCCCTATGGAGACTGCATCAGGCGGAAGGCGCTCCACCTTCTGCTTGACGGCCTCGATCATCAACTTTTCGATTTGCGAACGCACGTGTCCTTCCGCGATCGTTTCAAGAAAGATACGGTCGCAATCCATAAGGACATCAGGCGGTTCGTTCAGCTTCTGCACAGGCAGCGCGTCAGACCATTCTAGATTAATCTCCTCCCAGTCGCCGTTTCTGAGGCGGATGATTTCACGTTTGCAAGGTAAGGCGAAGATCGGGATGAAGAACATCGCCTACAACATGCGCCGCCTTGTGCAGCTCCGCCGCATCAACCCGTGCCCGGCGTGACCATCGCGTTGATG
>JAIVHI010000053.1 GCA_020201155.1 Loktanella sp.
GAAGACGTGCTTGCCGAGGGCTGCGCCGACATGGTGTCGATGGCGCGCCCCTTCCTTGCCGACCCCGACTTCCTCGGCAAGGCCAAGGCGGGCAAGTCGGATTTGATCACCCCCTGCATCGCCTGCAACCAAGCCTGCCTTGACCATACCTTCAGTGGCAAGATGACCTCCTGCCTCGTGAACCCACGGGCCTGCCACGAAACCGAACTTGTGGTCACACCCGTCGAAACACCCAAGGCGATCGCAGTCGTCGGCGCAGGGCCGGCAGGGCTTTCCGCTGCGCTGACAGCAGCCGAGCGTGGTCATGCCGTCACCCTGTTCGACCGTGCGGACGAGATCGGAGGTCAGTTGAATCTGGCCAAGCAGGTGCCGGGCAAGGAAGAGTTCTGGGGTCTGGTCGATTACTACAAGGCAGCGGTCGATGCTGCAGGAATAACCGTAAAGCTCAAAACCGACGTCACCGCCGACGCGCTGAGCGGTTTCGACGAGGTCATCGTGGCCACCGGCGTCAACCCCCGTGACCCGCAGATTGCCGGTCAGGACGGTCCCAACGTGGCGTCCTACATCGAGATCCTACGCGGCACGCGAAAGCCCGGCAAGACCGTCGCCGTGATCGGCGCGGGGGGGATCGGCTTTGACGTGTCCGAGTTTCTGGTGACCGACGACAGCCTGACCGACGATCTGCCCGAGTGGCTGGAGGAATGGGGCGTCACCGACCCCGAAACGGCGCGCGGCGGCGTCGCCCCCGAAGGCCCGAAACCCGAACCCGCCGCCCGGCAGGTGACGCTGCTGCAGCGCAAGGCGCAGAAACTGGGCAAGACCCTTGGCAAGACGACCGGCTGGATCCACCGCGCCGGGTTGCAGATGAAAGCGGTCGAAATGGTGGGCGGCGTGAACTACGAACGCATCGACGCGGACGGGCTGCATGTCACCTATGGTGAGGCGCGCGAGAACCCCACGCTGATCGCTGCCGAAACCATCGTGCTTTGTGCGGGGCAGGTGCCCGAAAGGTCGCTGGCCGACGCGCTCGAGGTCAGGGGAATCGCCTGCCACGTCATCGGTGGCGCGGATGTGGCGGCAGAACTGGACGCCAAGCGGGCCATCGATCAGGGGACCCGGCTGGCTGCAAAGATCTAGCGTCAGGGGTCAATCTTCGGCGAAATCGCCGTAATGTCCGACATATGCCCCGAAGTCGACAGAATTCACTGGGAAACAATCCTTCACGAGACGACTGATTGTGAAGGACGTGAAATGGATCGTTTGACCGAAATGGAAGCCTTTGCCACGGTAGTGGACCAAGGGGGCTTCACGGATGCGGCCAAGAAGATGGGGATCTCCAAATCCGCCGTGTCCAAGCACGTCTCCTCTCTCGAAGCCCGGCTTGGTGCGCGCCTGCTGAACCGCACGACGCGCCGCGTCTCTCCGACCGAGATCGGGCTTGCCTACTATGACCGCGCCCGCCGTGTGTTGAACGACGCGGGTGAAGCCGACGCCTTGGTCACGTCGATGCAGTCGGCCCCATCGGGCTTGCTGCGCATTTCCGTCGCGACCGATTTCGGGGTGAACCACCTGTCGCCCGTTCTGGGTGACTTCCTGTCCGAGTTTCCGGACATCACCGTGAACATGGTGCTGAACAACCGCTACGTCGAACTGATCTCGGAAGGTTTCGACATGGCCGTGCGAATCGGCGAGCTGGAGGACAGCTCGCTGCGCGCCCGCAAGCTGACCGACACGACCCGCCGGATGATCGCGTCACCGAACTATTTCAAGGAACATGGCCGCCCTGAAAAGATCGATGACCTGAACGAACACAAGCTGCTGCATTATTCCAACGCCGCCAATTCCGCCGTCTGGAAGCTGACCGCCCCCTCGGGCGAGCGGCGTCAGGTGCGTACGGCGGGCTGGTTGACGGTCAATGACGGTCAATCCCTGCTGAACGCCTGTATCGGCGGCCTTGGCATCGCCTATCTGCCCAGCTTTCTCTACGCCGATTCGATGAAAAAGGGTCTGGTGGTCGAAGCGATCCCCGATCTGCCGGTCGAGACGCAAGGCATCTACGCCGTCTATCCGCCGGGCCGTTTCACGCAGCCCAAGGTCCGCGCCTTCATCGACTTTCTGGTGCATGAATTTGCCGACAAGGGGCCGGACGGCTGGTGCTGACCCCTGTTTCCAATTCCCAAAGGTGATGTTCACCTCAACTTAACGCGGCCTTTCGGGGCCGCGTTTTTCATTCCAGAACGATGACCTCGACCCGGCGGTTCGCCTCGCGGCCGGCCTCCGTCAGGTTGCTGGCGATGGGGGCAAGATAGCCGTTCCCTTCGGCAGTCAGTTGGCGGCGCGGCACAGCGTAGTCCGTCACCAACCGTTCCAGAACCGCGCCTGCACGACGTTTCGACAAGCCGATGTTCCCGTCAAGCGAGCCTTCGACATCCGTGTGCCCGACCAGTGCGACCGACCGGTCGGGACGGTCCGAAAGGTAGGCCGCCAGATCGCGCAGGCTTGCGATATCGTCCGAAGACAGGGTGACGGAGCCGGTATCGAAGTCCACGCCGGTCAGCACGGCGCGGCCCGTTGTCTCCAGCGCCTCGGACAGCGAACCCGGTGCCGTTGCTCTCGTCGTCTGCTGCGCGTCAGCGGTGGTGTCCGTTTCGGTGGCCGTGCCTGCAGTCATGACCTGCACGTGACCCGCGCCGGGTGTGCGGCTGACCAGAAGCGTGACGGCCTGCGTGGTGTCGCCAGTGGCCCGCAACGCCGCCAGATAGCGAAAATCCGCAAGGTTCACCTGCATGGCGGGTGGCAGCATGACCGGAATGGCAAAGCGGAAATCGAACCCGCCGCATCCTTCTGTTTCGCACTCGAAAACCGTGTCGAAACCGGCGTTGTCAAGCTGCTCGCGCAGGGGACGCAGCAGCTGAAGCGTGGTCAGCCCGCCCGCACGGATCAGCCATGCCTCTTGCCGCACTTCGCCTTCGACGGGCATCAGAGGCAAAGCGTCGTCGGTCCAAGGTCCGGTGGCCAGGTCCAGTGTGTCCAGACCCGGTTCGGCTTTGGCGGTCTGCTCTGCATTGCCGGGGAAGGACAGGGATTGCGCGGCTGCAGGTCCGGTCAGCAGTGCCAGACAAGCGGCGGTTCGGATCATCTGGCCTGCGCGCGAGGGATCGCTCACATCGCATCCTCCGGGTGTATGCGGTAGTGATAGCGTCCCACGATCCGCATCCCGAGGGAAGCATAGAGGGCGTTCGACGCGGCGTTCGACACCGTTGTGAGCAGCGTCAGCCAGGATGCGCCGTTGGCCTGACCCCAACGGGCACAGGCCTGCGTGAGGTTGCGGGCCAGCCCCTGCCTGCGGTCGCGCGGGGCGATTTCGAGCGCGTGGATCATGGCGCAGCCCTCCGCGACCGCGACGAAAACGGTCCCTGCGGGGCGGTCGTTGATTCGACCCAGAATGGTTGTCTTCGGCCCAGCCGTCCGGTGCATGACCGCCAGTCTTGCAGGGCCGATACCGCCTTCTGCCCAGATGTCTGCCTGCACGGCCAGCGGCGGCCAGACGTCGAAGGTCGTGACCGGCGGGGGATTGTCGGCAATAAGGTCGATAGGAGCGGCATAAATCCACGTGGCGTCGCGGATACCGTAGCCCCGTTCCGCCAAGGCCGCGTCCAATGCCTGTTCCGATTGTGCCAGCGTGAACAGTCGCGGTTGGCCCATAGCCCGCATGTCGGACTCTGCCATATCAAGGTCGGCATCGGTGAAAGCCCCTGTCAAAGAGGCCGCAGAGACGCGGTTTCCTCCGCCCCCGCCCGCGCGCAAGATAACGGGGCCGCAATGGCGCACCTCTGCCGCAGGCCAGGTCGCATCCCGCACGCGCAAGAGTGTCGCGACATCGGGCAGGCTCATGCGGGAAAAATATCCTTCAGCTTGGCCATCGCCACATCGAGACGCGCGGCGTCCTGGCCGCGAATGACGATGTTCGACCCATAACGCCCGTCCTTCTGGAAAGGGTAGGATCCAACGGACAGGTCGGCGAACTCGGCTGCGATCAGGGCCAGCGGTTCGGCCAGATCGCCTTCGCCGCGCTGCACCCGCCATGTCTCGGACAGCATCGGGGCACCGCCGGTCAAGGTGGGAATCACGCTTTGCACCATGGCGTTGAAGACGGACGGCACGCCGGCCATGACATGGACGTTTTCGATGGTGAAACCCGGTGCGGTGCTGACGGGATTGTCGATCAGGGTCGCGCCCTCGGGGATTCGCGCCATTCGCAATCGCGCGGCGTTCAATTCCTGCCCCGACCGGTCGTAATGGGCCTGCAGCAGGGCGCGCGCGTCGTCCCGCACGTCGATGGGGCGATCAAATGCCGCAGCGACAGCATCCGCCGTGATGTCGTCATGGGTCGGGCCGATGCCGCCGCTGGTGAAAACGTGATCGACGGCTTTCGACAGCGCCTTGACTGCAGCCACGATGGCACCGTGGTCGTCGCTCACCACGCGGACCTCTTTCAGGTCGATGCCCCGCTCGGTCAGCACACCCGCAAGGTGGTGGGTATTGGCGTCGCGTGTGCGGCCCGACAGAATTTCGTCTCCGATCACGAGCATGGCGGCGGTGGGGTTCGGCATTGGCTTCTCCTGTGTGTCGGCCCTTGGTATAGCCTTCGCCATGCAGTTTGCCACACCCCTGATCCCCGCCACGCTGATCCGTCGCTACAAGCGCTTTCTGGCCGACATCCGGCTGGCCGACGGCCGCGAGGTGACGGCCCATTGCGCCAATCCCGGCAGCATGATGGGGCTGGCCGAACCCGAAACGCGCATCTGGGTCGAGCCCAACGACGATCCGAAGAAAAAGCTCAAATACGGCTGGCGTCTGGTGGAACATGAGGGCGGTCACTTTACGGGCGTCGATACGAGCCTGCCGAACCGGATGCTCAAGGCTGCGTTGATGGCAGGACAGGTGCCGGGGCTGCAGGGCTACGACCTTGTGCGACCAGAGGTGAAGTACGGGCAGGGCAGCCGCATCGATTTTCTGCTGAGTGGCGACGGGCGGCCCGATGCTTTCGTCGAGGTCAAGTCCGTCACCCTGTCCCGACAGCCCGGCCTTGCCGAATTTCCTGACAGCGTGACCGCACGCGGGGCGAAACATCTGCGCGAACTCGCCGCGATAAAGGCGCAGGGGCATCGCGCCGTCATGCTGTACCTCGTGCAGCGGACGGATGCCGCCCGGGTCACGCTGGCTGCCGACCTTGATCCGACCTATGCACGGGCCTTCGCCGGGGCCGGGCTCGAAACACTGGCGTTCGGCTGCCGCATCAGCCCTGATGGTGTCAGCTTGGGCGACGCCCTTCCCTTTTATCCGCCTGCATGATGCCTTACATGATCCACATCGAAAAAGGAGCGCCACAGTGAATACCAATCAAGGCCGCGTGACCAAGGACGGCATCCGCATTTATGACCCTGCCGATTTCGCAGGCATGAACCGGGCCGGACGGCTGGCCGCGCAGATCCTTGACGATATCGCAGCGCATGTCGTGCCGGGGCAGACCACCGCCAAACTGGACGAGTTGATCACCGAATGGGTCGAGCAGGCGGGCGCCGCTTCGGCCACGATCGGCTACAAGGGCTATCAGCACGCGTCCTGCATCAGCGTCAATCACGTGGTCTGTCACGGCATCCCGGGTGACAAGCTGCTCAAGGATGGCGACATCCTGAACATCGACGTGACCGTCATCGTCGACGGCTGGTTTGGCGATACGTCGCGCATGTATGTGGCGGGCAAACCGTCGCGCAAGGCCGAGCGGCTGTTGCAGGTCACCCATGACGCGCTGATGAAGGGGATCGACGCCGCCCGCCCCGGGAATACCTTCGGCGACATCGGCGCTGCGATCCAGAAATACGCCGAAAGCAACCGGATGTCCGTCGTCCGCGACTTTTGCGGTCACGGGCTGGGCCGCGTGTTTCACGCACCACCCAACGTTCTGCACTACGGCCGGCCCGGCACCGGCGCCGTGCTGGAAGAAGGCATGTTCTTTACCATCGAGCCGATGATCAATCTCGGCCGCCCCGAAACCAAGGTGCTGGCCGATGACTGGACTGCGGTGACGCGCGACAAATCTCTGTCGGCGCAGTACGAGCATTCGATCGGCATCACGGCGCATGGGGCCGAGATCTTCACGTTGTCACCCGCGAACAGGTTCCACCCGACCTATGAAAGCGAAGACACGGTCACGCAGGACGGCCTGCACGGCTGAACGGGCTTACAGGCCAAGCGCTTTTTCCACGGCCATCAGGTCACGCACCACTTCGGCACCCGTCCCGTCAAAGCGGTCGGGGGTGCCGTGGATGCATAGCCCGAAGCAGCGCACTCCGGCTGCCTGTGCGGCTTTCGTGCCCGCCGGCATATCGTCGACCATTACGGTTTCTTCCGGCGCGGCGCCTACCTGTTTCATCGCGTGAAGCAGCATGGCGGGGTGAGGCTTGGGCTTGAAGTCATGCCCCGACAGGATGCGCCCGTCCAGACGGGCGAAAAGCCCCGACGGGCCAAGCGACCGCGACATCTTGGGGATGGGCCCATTCGAGGCGACGGCGACTGCAACCCCCGCTTCTTCGATGCGGTCGAGCAGCGGCACGAAGCCTTCGATGATCGGCACCCCCTGATCCAGTGCGGCAAAGATGCGTCCGTAAATGTGATCCAGCCAGTCATCCGGCAGTTTGGCACCACGGCGCCGGGATTCCGCCTCGACCCACTCCATCGTGCCGCCGGTAAAGAGATGATGTATCTCTTCTGCCGAGATCGGAAGCCCGTGTGCGGTCAGGTCGTCCGACAGGATGCGGTCGGTCATGGGTTCGCTGTCGACGATCACACCGTCGCAGTCGAAAATGACAAGCTTTACAGTCACGGATGGCGCTCCAGAAAGGTGATGTGGGTGTCGCCGTAACGACGGTGTTCGATCAGCG
>JAIVHI010000054.1 GCA_020201155.1 Loktanella sp.
ACGTAGCAGGGCCGTGACAAGTTTCGGATCCCCCTCGCGCAATTGTCAGACCGTGACGCCGAATATTTCGTGTTACGCTCTTGGCATGAGATGTCTTGCCCCTGTCTTCGCCCTTGCCCTTGCGGCGCAACCTGTATTCGCGCAGCCCACCGAAACCTCGCTGGAGCTCGTCCTGCTGGCGGACGGGTCGGGGTCTATCGACGCCGATGAACTGGCGTTCCAGCGGCAGGGCTACGCCGAGGCGATCACCTCGCCCGAGGTGCTGTCGGCCATCGAGAGCACGCTGCACGGGCATATCGCGGTGGTCTACATGGAATGGGCCACCAATCAGGCGGTCGTGGTCGACTGGGCGCTGATCGACGGGCCGGCCTCTGCCGCGACTTTCGCCGCCGGCTTCGACAACCAGCCGCGTCAGGTCTATGGCGCCAACGCCATCGGGGGCGCCCTGCTGGAGGCGCAGCGGCAGATCGACGACAATGCCTTCGACGGCTTCAGGCGGGTGATCGACTTTTCCGGCGACAGCATCGGCAATTCGTCCGGCCCGCCCATCGCGCAGGCCCGCGACGCCGTGCTGGCGCAGGGCACCACGATCAACGCCCTGCCGATCCTGCGCCCCGACAGCCCGCGACGGGCCGGATCGAACCTTGAAGAGGAATACGCGACCCGCATCATCGGCGGCACCGGGGCCTTCATGGTCACCGCCGAAGACAGCGCGAGCTTTGCCGATGCCGTCCGGCGCAAGCTGATACTGGAAATCGCCGGTCGCGTGCCCGCGACCGATTTCGCCGCTCAGGACTGAATGCTCTCCAGATAGTCGGTGATCGCCAGCAACCCGGTGGGGATCGGCGTGCCCAGACCGTCGCGTTCGACGATGATGGTATCGCCCATGTCGCCCGCGCCGAATTCGGGCATGGCACCGGAAAAGTGGGTGCCCCGGTCCAGACCGTCGATGGTGGACATGACCTGATCGCGCGGAAAGCCGCCGTAGCGGGCGGCGATCGTGGTCAGGTCCGGCACGGGCGCATCGAGCGATGCGACCAAGGGGCCGTCGCCCTTGCCCTGCGGGCCGTGGCAGGCGGCGCAATCGTCGAGATATAGATCGCGGCCCGACTTTTCACGCTCGACCGGTTCACAGGCGGCGATGAAGGGGGCGAGGGCCAGAAGAAAAAGGCGTGTCATGGTCTGCTCCTGTTTTTTTAAGCAGGATAGGCGGACTGGCGGCCGCTGTCACTGACCCAGATCAACCGGCGGTCAAATGCCCCTGATCCAGCCGAACGATCCGGTCCATCCGCGAGGCGAGTTCCAGGTTGTGGGTTGCGATCAGCGCCGACAGCCCGGTGCCGCGCACCAGCGACATCAGCGCGTCGAACACACGGTCGGACGTGCCGGGATCGAGGTTGCCGGTCGGCTCGTCCGCCAGCAGGAGTTTCGGCGCATTGGCCAGCGCACGGCAGAAGGCGACCCGCTGCTGTTCGCCGCCCGACAGGGCCGCGGGGCGGTGCCCTGCCCGTTCGGCCACGCCGACTTCGGCCAGCAACTGCATGGCGCGGTCCTGTGCGTGCTGATCGGACACGCCGTTGGCCAGTTGCGGCAGCACGATGTTCTCGAGCGCGGTGAATTCGGGAAGCAGGTGGTGGAACTGGTAGATGAAGCCCACATCGCCGCGCCGCGTCGCGGTCCGTCTGCGGTCGGACAGGTTCGTGAGGTCCGTGCCCGACATGGTCACGGTGCCCGCGTCGGGCGTGTCCAGCAGCCCCGCGATATGCAGCAGGGTCGATTTGCCGGCACCCGAGGGCGCGACAAGCGCCACGATCTCGCCCGCCTTGACCGTCAGGTCGACGCCGCGCAGGACGGTGACCTCGTTCGGCTTGCCGTGATTGTAGGCTTTCCGGATGCCATGAAGGGAAAGCGTATCACTCATAGCGCAGGGCCTCGACCGGGTTCATGCGGGCCGCGCGGCGCGCGGGAAAGATCGTGACGATCCACGACAGGCCCAGCGAAAGGACGACGGATTTGAGCACATCCGACAGGTTCAGTTCGGCGGGCAGCGAATAGATGCCCCTGATCGACGGATCCCAGACCCCGCCGCCTGCGTAGTAGTTCACGAAGGAAAAGATCGGGTCGATATAGAGCGCGAAGAGGCAGCCGAGGATCACGCCGAGGATGGTTCCGAATGTGCCGATCCCCGCACCGCAGATGAAGAAGATCCGCAGGATCGAGCCTTCGGTCAGCCCCATGGTGCGCAATATGCCGATGTCGCGGCCCTTGTTCTTGACCAGCATGATGAGCCCCGAAATGATGTTCATCGACGCGATCAGCACGAGGATGCTGAGGATGATGAACATCACGTTGTCCTCGACCGTCAGCGCGCGCAGGAAGCCGGAGGCCGAATCGCGCCACGTCCAGAGCAAGGCACCCTGCCCCGTCGCGTCGGTGATCGCGGGTGTGATCTCGTCGATAGCGTCGGGGTCTTCGACCATGACCTCGATCTCGTCGACCACGCCGTCGCGGTTGAAGAATGTCTGGGCCTCGGCCAAGGGCATGTAGACCCGCGTGCGGTCGATGTCGTAGCGGCCTGCGGTGAAGATATAGACGATTTCGTAGGCCGAGACGCGGGGCGTGGTGCCCATCGCGGTACGGGCCCCGTTGGGCGAGATGATCCGGATGCGGTCGCCCAGATTGGCCCCCAGTTCGCGCGCCGCCACCGAGCCGATGGCGATGCCTTCGTCGAAACGGTCGAGACTGCCCTGGCTGTCTTCCGGGGTCTGGGCGACGCGGGGAATGCCGGCAAGGTCTTCGCCCGAAATGCCGTAAACCTCGATGCCGACGTTCTCGTTGCCGCGGTTCGCCATCACCTGCCCGCGCACCAGCGGGGCGGCCCGGATCACACCGGGCACCGCGGCAAGATCGGAGGCAAGGTCCTGATAGTCCGTGATCTGTCGCGAGACGATATCCGTCCCCTCGACCTCGGTCTGCTTGTAGACCGTCACATGGGCATTCGCCCCGAGGATCGTATCGACGAACTCGGCGCGGAAGCCCGACCGGACGGCCAAGGTCGCGATAAGCGCGAAGACGGCGAGGGTCACGCCGATGAGGCTGATCCATGTCATCACACTGACACCGCCCTCGGCCCGCTTGGCACGGATATAGCGCCAGGCGATCATCCATTCGAATTTGGCAAAAGGGGCGGTGGATGCCATTGCTGCGGCCTTCGCGTTGTTTCGCGCCTATGTGGGCGGTTTATCGTGAGGGGTCAACGGCACGTCGGTGTGATCGGCGGGTCTCCGGGGGGCGCTGCCCCCGTCCTGCGGACCCCCCGGGATATTTGGGGCAAGATGATGATCAGCCGTGATTGCCCGCGTTCTGCCATTGTGCGGGGCTTTGGCCCGCGGCCCGGGCCTTGCCGTCTGCCGCCCAGAGAATACCGCGGCGAAGCATCTCGTGCGCGGGACCTTCGGCGATGACCTCGGCCTTGTGGCCAAGCGCGTTGTAGTA
This sequence comes from Loktanella sp., assembly GCA_020201155.1. Classification (GTDB taxonomy): domain Bacteria; phylum Pseudomonadota; class Alphaproteobacteria; order Rhodobacterales; family Rhodobacteraceae; genus JAIVHI01. Next base: position 3,496 of record JAIVHI010000054.1, read on the forward strand.
GACGCGCCCCAGCCCCCAATGCCGGGTCCAGGCGACGGGCATGTCCACGGCGCCGTTGGGGCTGTGATACCACGTCACCACGTCGGTGCGGGTGGTGGCGAGCACGGTGTTCGCCGGATCGGTGTGCAGGTAATATTGTTCGGTTTCGACGTCGAAATCAGCGATGCCGGCGTCTTCCGCGTCGTCGAAGGGTTTCAGGTGGTCGATGACCTGCGCCTCGCCGCCTTCGGCTTCGATCATGGCGCGGAAGATCTCTGCCACCTTGTCGGGCTCGTGGCCATCCCAGCCACCCCATGTGATCAGTGCTTTCATGCCTGTCTCCTTTCGCCCATGAGGCGCGGTCGGTCGGGGTTCGTCAAGAGCAGAACCGGTTTCTGGCGGGCGACCGGAGGGTCGGATTTCACAGGGCGCGGGGGTGCCGGTTTGGGCGCGCGGCGCCGGAAGGGGCGCGCAAAAAGCGACAGCGCGGCAAGCATCACGGCCCAGCCTGCGGCAAAGCCGCCGCCCGCGCTGACCGCCCCGGCGGCAGAGAGGGGCATCGCCGGTTCGAAATCGGACCAAGCGGCCTGCACGATCTGGGGATCGGCCATGCGCTGCGGCATGGCAATGCGTTCCAGCGGGGTCGCCGCGCGCAGGTCCATCAGGGTCGTTGTGAGGCGGGCGTGGCGTGCGAAGGTGCGGCGCATGTCGGACTGGCGGGCGGTCAGGAAGGGCGTGCCGGTCATCTGCTCCAGCGCCTCTTCCCGCCCCAGACCGGCGGCGATGGCGGAGGTGTCGAAGTCCTTGACCACCACGGTCAGCGCATCGACCTGACCCGCGAGGCGTTGCAGGTAGGCCTGCGTGAAAGCAGGGTACTGCGAGGCGGCTGTCGCCCCGGCAAGACCCGCGCAAAGACAGACCGCACGGATCATGCCGGAGCCCGCTGAGAGATGTAAGACATGGCTGCTCTGCCCGTTTTCTTGGTCTTGTTGGCGTGATGATATCAGAGCGGGAGATTCGCGCAAAGGCCGCTGTTCAATCTTCGCGGTCGAGCCATGCGATCACGCGCAGCACGTCGGCGTCGGGCGGGAAGACCGGGTAGCCCACATCGACGATCGCGGCATCGCGCAGGATCAGGGTCAGACGTTTCAGCAAGGTCTGGCCGTCCGCCTCGAAGGCCGGCAAATCCAGCGCCCGGCGCAGCTTGCCGTCTGCATCCGACAGCAGCGGATAGGGCAGGTTCAGCCGCTCGGCCGCTTCGGATTGATCGGCGGTCGCCTGCGCGGACAGCCCGTAGACCTGATCGACGCCCAGCGCCTTGAGTTGCGCATAATGGTCGCGAAAGGCGCAGGACTGCGGTGTGCAGCCCCGCGCGCCGGGGATGTCGTTCCAGCCCTCTGGCAGGTCGACGTCGGGGTGACCCGTCCGGGGGTAGATGTAGACGCCGAGATCGACCGTGCGTCCGTCGGTGGCGGGCAGGCCGACCGCGGGCAGCTCTGCGCCCTGAAGATGGTTCGCTTTCCCGTCGTCTTCGGGTGCCGGAATCTCGGACCAGTCGATGTCGGTCAGGGACATGGGCGAACTCTCCTTGCCTTTGCCTGTCCGGCACAGATCATCAAAGACCGGCGTAGATGCCGATGATCTTCGCCACGGCCTCTTGAGGCGGCATCTCGGTGCTGATCCCGGTGCGGCGCGAGGTGACTTCCACCACGCCGTTCGCCAGCCCGCGCGGGCCGACGGTGATCCGCCACGGCAGACCGATGAGGTCCATCTTGGCGAATTTGCCGCCCGCCCGTTCGTTGCGGTCATCGTAAAGCGGATCGAGCCCGGCGGCGGTCAGCGCATCGTAGAGCGATTGGCATGCGGCGTCGGCCTGATCGTCGCCCTGCTTGAGGTTCACGATGCCGCAGTGGAAGGGCGTCACGCCTTCGGGCCAGATGATGCCCTTGTCGTCGTGGGAGGCCTCGATGATCGCGCCCAGCAGGCGGCTGACGCCGATGCCGTGGCTGCCCATGTGCACGGGCACGGGCTTGCCGTCCGGGCCTTGCACCGTGGCGCCGAGGGCTTCGGAATACTTGGTGCCGAAGTAGAAGATCTGACCCACTTCGATGCCACGGGCGGTGCGGCGGCGGTCTTCCGGGATTTCCGCAAACTTGGCTGCGTCGTGGGTTTCGTCCGTGCGGGCGTAGCGCGAGGTAAATTCGTCCATCACCGACTGGCAGGCGGCGTGATCGTCGAAGTCGATGACGCGGTCGCCGAAGGTCAGGTCGGTGATCGCGCTGTCGTAGAAGACCTCGCTTTCGCCGGTTTCGGCCAGCACGCGTCGCGGAACTTCCACTGGATCTGGTAGAGCGTCAGCGGAAGGTCCTTGTAGGATTTCACGTAGGACCGGAAGATATCGGTCACCAGTTCCTCGGCGGTGGGCGAAAAGAGCATGTCGCGTCCGCCGCGATCCTTCACGCGCAGCATCTCTTCGCCGTAGGCATCGTAGCGGCCCGATTCGCGCCAGAGATCGGCGGATTGCATCGTCGGCATCAACAACGCGTGATGACCCGCCCGCGCCTGCTCTTCGTGCACGATCTGCTGGATGCGTTGCAGGACCTTGAAGCCCATCGGCAGCCACGAATAGATGCCCGCGCTGGCCTGCTTGATCAGGCCCGCTTGCAGCATCAGGCGATGACTGACGATCTGGGCCTCGCGGGGGGTTTCCTTGAGGACGGGCAGAAAGTAGCGGGACAGGCGCATGAACAACTCCGAAAACGTGTCCGGATCGGTGTAGGGAAGCCGCGGGGCGACGACAAGGCGCATTTGCCTCTTTCGAAGGCAGCGCTAAAACCCGGTCATGCCTTATGAATGGTCCCCTCCGCCGAAACCCGATATGTCAGAATGGCAATTGAGCCTTTGGCCTTACCGATCGCTCCTGCGTAAGGACTTCGTCCTTTTCATGGGGGCGACCTGCCTGATCGTGGCGCTGCCGCTGCTGGTCGTGCTGGGCTCTGCCATCCTGTGGGGGTTGCTGCCCTTTTTCCTGCTGATGATCTGGGGGGTCTGGTTCGCGCTGCACGTCAGCTACAAGCGCGGCGAGGTGCTGGAAGAACTGACGGTGACGCAGGAGCGCGCGCATCTGGTACGGCACAACCCCAAGGGCGATGTGCAGGACTGGGAGGCGAACCGATACTGGGTCAGCGTCCACCTGCACACCGACGGCGGCCCGGTCGCCAATTACATCACGCTGCGGGGCGGACCGCGCGAGGTCGAAATCGGTGCGTTTCTGGACGCGGGCGAACGGCTGGCGCTGTATGACGATCTGAAACGCGCGTTGCGGGGGCAACCGGCCGCCGAGCAATCGTAATCGCTACGCGCAAGTCCGACCGTCGCTCGGGGGCCAGCCCCCGGACCCCCGGAGTTTATCGGCCAAGATGAAGGGGAGCCCGGTTCAGGCCAACCGGTCCTTGACCACGGGGCCGATCTTGCCGAAATCCATCCGGCCCGTGTATTTCGCCTTGAGCGCGCCCATCACCTTGCCCATGTCGCGAATGCTGTCGGCGCCGGTTTCCGCAATGGCGGCGTCGACGGCGGCTTGGGTTTCCGCATCGGACAGCTGACGCGGCAGAAAGTCCTCGATCACCTTGATTTCGGCCAGCTCTTTTTCCGCCAGCTCCAGACGCCCGCCCTCTTCGTAGGCGCGCGCGCTTTCGTGCCGCTGCTTGACCATGCGGCCAAGGATCGCCAGCACGTCGGCGTCGCTGACCCCGGCCTCTTCGGCCTCGGTGCCGCGCAGGGCGATGTCCCGGTCCTTGATGGCGGCATTGATCAGGCGAAGGGTCGCGAGGCGGTCCGCCTCTTTCGATTTCATCGCGTCCTTGAGAGAGGTCGTGATGCGGGTACGCAAATCCATGTGAAGGGCAGTCCATTCTTCGGGCTAAGGTATTCGACACTAGGCGGTGTCGCGCAGGGAGACAAGCCACGCGGACCCCACGTCAGTGCGCTTGACCCTGCCCTGCCCTGCCCTTAGATGCAGGTCGATTTCAGACAGGTAGGGGTTGAGCCATGAGCGACATGAATGCGGAGACACCGACGGCTTGTCTGGCACTGGCCGATGGCACGATCTTCTACGGACGCGGCTTTGGTGCGACCGGTCAGACCACCGCCGAGCTTTGCTTCAACACCGCGATGACCGGCTACCAGGAGATCATGACGGACCCGTCCTATGCGGGACAGGTCGTGACCTTCACGTTCCCGCATATCGGCAATACCGGCGTGAACCCCGAAGACGACGAGACATCGGACCCCGTGGCGGACGGGATGATCGTGAAATGGGATCCGACCGAGCCGTCGAACTGGCGCGCGACCGAGGAACTGACGGCCTGGCTGGCCCGGCGGGGCCGGATCGGCATGGGCGGTGTCGACACGCGCCGGCTGACCCGCGCCATTCGCCAGCAGGGCGCGCCGCACGTGGCGCTGGCCCATAATCCTGACGGCCAGTTCGATGTGGAAGCGCTGGTCAAGGCCGCGCGGGACTTCGCGGGGCTGGTCGGGCGCGATCTGGCCAAGGACGTGACCTGCGTGCAGTCCTATCGCTGGGACGAGATGCGCTGGGCCTGGCCCGAAGGCTATACGCGGCAGAAGAATCCGACCTACAAGGTCGTGGCGATCGACTATGGCGCGAAACGCAACATCCTGCGCAGCCTTGCCAGTGCCGGATGCGACGTGACGGTTCTGCCGGCCAGTGCGACCGCCGAGGACGTGCTGGCACTGGACCCCGACGGCGTCTTCCTGTCCAACGGTCCGGGGGATCCTGCGGCAACCGGAGTTTATGCCGTCCCCACGATCAGGGGCGTGCTGGAGAAGAACCTGCCGGTGTTCGGGATCTGCCTTGGCCACCAGATACTGGCGCTGGCGCTGGGCGGACAGACCGTCAAGATGAACCACGGCCACCACGGCGCCAATCACCCCGTCAAGGATCATACCACCGGCAAGGTCGAGATCACGTCGATGAACCACGGGTTTGCCGTCGACAGCCAGACACTGCCCGAGAACGTGGAAGAGACACATATCTCGCTTTTCGACGGGTCGAATTGCGGCATCAGGCTGAAGGATCGCCCCGTGTTCTCGGTCCAGTATCACCCGGAAGCCTCGCCCGGGCCACAGGACAGCTACTACCTTTTCGAGCGGTTCACCGCTGCGATGACCGACCGCCGCTGACGCGCCGCCTCCGCGGATTAAGCGCCTGTTAACTGTCTTATGGTTAACTTTTCCCGAAAGCGCGGGAGAGGTCGATGGGGCAGAACTGGCGGCTCGATGAAAAGATGGCCGGCGACGGGGGGCTGCAGTCCCTTTTGATGGATGCGCTCGTTCAGGCCGGCGCGCTTTCTGCGGACGCGGCGCACGACTTGGAGGTTCGCGCCAGATCCTACGCCCTGCCCCTGTCCCACGTCCTCGATGTTGTGGCCGGCGTATCGCAAAACCAGATCGCCGCAGCCTGGGCCACGCTTTATCAGGCACGGCAGGTCGATCCGCTGACCCACCCCCCTGACCCGCGTTTGATCGCCGTCACCTCACCCGCCGAGGCCATTAGTGGGGGATACCTGCCTTGGCGCAGGATGGGAGGTGCGACCATCGTCCTGACAGCCGATCCCGCCGCCTTCATCGGGATCGAAAGGCTTGCGGCGCACTATGGCCCCGTGCGCATGGCCATCAGCACGCGGGACCATCTGGTCGCGGCCCAAACGCGGGCCTTCGATCGCAGCCTCGTGCGGCAAGCCGAAGCCAAAGTTCCTGCACGGGACAGCTGCCGGACGTGGAAACGCAGCACGGCCGCGCTGGTTTGCGCCGTCGGACTTTTGATCGTGACTGCCGGGGTGGCATGGGCGCCCTTTGTCTTGCTGACCGGTCTTAGCGCGGTTTGCATCGTGACGATGCTGGCGCAGACCGGTCTGAAGGCAGCGGCCTTGATTGCGTCCCGAGGCGTATTCAAAACGCCGGAGCGCCCGCAGGTCCTGCCCGAACGCCTGCCCCGCATCACCATGCTGATCCCGCTCTTCGACGAGACCGCGATCGCGGCGCATTTGCTGCATCATCTGCATGCGATCGACTACCCGGTCGAACTCTTGGACATCTGCTTTGTCATGGAGGCCGGGGACCTGAAGACGCGGCGGGCGATCGGCAATGCGAAATTGCCCCGCTGGATGCGCCACGTCACCGTCCCGCCGGGCGCGGTCAAGACCAAGCCCCGCGCGCTGAATTATGCGCTGAACTTCACGGACGGCGACATTATCGGCGTCTGGGACGCCGAAGACGCGCCCGAGCCGAACCAGCTTTTGCAGGTGGCCCACCGCTTTGCCCAGGCTGACGCGGGGCTGGCCTGCCTGCAGGGCGTGCTGGATTACTACAACCCCCGCGCCAACTGGCTTACGCGTTGTTTCGCGCTGGAATATGCCGCGTGGTTCCGTGTGGTTCTCCCTGGCTTCGCCCGGATGGGGCTGATCGTGCCCCTTGGAGGAACGACGCTTTTCTTCCGGCGCGCGACGCTTGAGGCGCTTGACGGCTGGGACGCGCATAACGTGACCGAGGACGCCGATCTAGGCATCAGGCTAGCGCGGCGGGGCTATCGGACCGAGCTGATCGAGACCGTCACATTCGAAGAGGCGAACGGCCATGCGTGGCCCTGGGTCAAGCAAAGATCCCGCTGGCTCAAGGGCTATGCGATGACCTACGGTGTTCACATGCGCGGGCCCGCCCGGCTGTGGCGCGACATAGGGGCGTGGCGGTTCCTTGGCCTGCAAGTGCTGATCCTTGGCACGTTGATCCAGTTCGCGCTGGCACCGGTGATCTGGTCGTTCTGGCTGGTGCCGCTGGGCTTGCCGCATCCGGTTGCAGACAGTCTGCCGACATGGGCGCTGCTGACCGGTGCGATGCTGTTCGCAGCCACAGGACTATTGAACCTCTGGGTGGCGGCGCTGGGGGTCAGCCGGGCCGGCAAGGGCTGGCTTTTGCCCTGGGCCCTGACGCTGCCGCTTTATTTCCCGCTTGGTCTGATTGCCATGTGGAAGGGCTTGTGCGAGCTGTGCTGGAAGCCGTTTTTCTGGGACAAGACCGAACATGGCAGGCTTTTGCCGCGGCTGACACCACGCGTCAGTGACCTTTCTCCTCTTGCGCGGCATCCAGTTTCAGACGGGTGACGAAGGCCTTGGAGATGTGGTCGCGCAGGGCGGCGTCGGCGGCATCCGGATCACGTCTTGAAATCGCGGTCACGATGTCGGTGTGTTCCGCAAGCGTATCCGCCGACCGGCCTTCGGCGGACAGCGACGTGGTCGCCAGAAGGGCCATGGAGCGGTGAACGAGATCGAGCTGACGCACCAGAAAGCGGTTGTGCGAGGCCAGATGGATCTGCTTGTGAAACCGTCGGTTCGCACGGCTCAGGGCGCTGGGGTCGTTCACCAGACGCGCATCCGCCTGCAACATGTCGTCAAGCACGCGGATTTCCTCGGGCGTGGCATGGGTGGCGGCCAAGCGGGCGGCCAGACCTTCGAGCGTGCCACGCACGACGTAAAGTTCCGCCAGTTCTGTGTGGTCAAGCGAGGCCACGATCAGCGACCTCCCCTCTCGCTTGAGCAGCGACTGCGTCTCGAGCCTTTGCAACGCCTCGCGCACGGGGGTCCGGCTGACCTTGAAGCGTTCGGCCAGTTCGCTTTCCACCAGCCGGTCGCCGGGGGTGTAGATGTGGCTGTCGATGGCTTCAAGGATCAGGGCATAGGCGTCTTTGGGTGGCGAGGTCATGCGGGTGCTTTCGTCAGATTTTACAAAGACTAGTCGCAGGACGGTGCGACAGGCAAGCGCGGGGGCTTGGCCGGGCCTGCGCCTCGGCCTATGTCTCGCTCATGGATCAATTCGACATTCTCATTTCGGGCGGCGGTGTCGCAGGGCTGACAGCCGCAGGCGCTTTCGGCGCGGCGGGCTTCACGGTCTGCATCGTCGACCCCGCACCGCCCGTCACCGACATCGCCGATGAAGGCGCCGATTTGCGCACCACGGCCTTCCTGCAGCCCGCCCGCGACTTTCTGGAGATGGCCGGGCTCTGGGATCGTCTGGCCCCCTTTGCCACACCCTTGCAGGTCATGCGCATGGTCGATGCCAGCGGGCGCGGCGGCAGCGTGCGGACGACGCGGGATTTCGACGCCGCCGACATTTCGGACCAACCATTTGGCTGGAACCTGTCGAACTGGCTGCTGCGCCGCGAGATGGTCGCGCGACTGGCAGAACTGGATACCGTGGATTTCCGCCCCGGAACAGGTTTTGCGTCGATGCTGACGCGGTCGTCGGGCGTCAAGGTGCGGCTGTCGGACGGCAGTGCGGTGCAGGCACGGCTTGTCATCGGCGCCGACGGGCGCGGATCACCGGTGCGCGACGCGGCAGGCATCGGCGTGCGGACGACGCGCTACGGACAGCGCGCGCTGACCTTTGCCGTGACCCATGCCGCACCGCACGACAACGTCTCGACCGAAATCCACAGGGCAGGCGGGCCGTTCACCCTTGTTCCCCTGCCCGACCACGAAGGCCAGCCCTGTTCCGCAGTCGTCTGGATGTCGGAGGCTGCCGAGGCGGACCATCTCGAAAGTTTGGCCGAGGCTGATTTCAACGCAGCCGCAACGGACCGCTCAGCGGGGCTATACGGGCCACTGAAACTGGCCACAGGTCGCACAAGCTGGCCGATCATCAGTCAGTTGGCGGACCGTATCACGGCAGAACGCACCGCACTGGTGGCGGAAGCGGCCCATGTGATGCCCCCCATCGGGGCACAGGGGCTGAACACATCGCTCAAGGACCTGACGGTCCTGCTGGAGCAATCCCGTCAGGCGGGCGACCGTCTTGGCGAAGCGCCGATGCTGGACGCCTATGCGCGCGCGCGCTTGTCCAGCCCGAAAAGCCCGATCCGGAACGTGCTGAAACCTTCCGGCTCGCCCACTTGCAGGGGCACGCCTGCCGCGATCTGCGCACCTTGGGCCGCGAAGGCCTTGCCTGTCTTGATCTCGGGATCGTCGGTATAGCTGACCACGACGCCCGGCGCGCCGAAGCCTTCTGCGGCGACCGAAACCACCCCCTTGTCGGCCAGCGCACCGCGCACCCGGTCGCCAAGGTTCCACTGGGCCATGCGCAACCGCTGAAAGCCGAAAGCCTTGGTTTCGAGCATGGTGTCGCGGAACTGGCGCAGGCCGTCGGTCGGCATCGTGGCGTGATAGGCATGACCGCCGCCCTCGTAGGCTTTCATGATGTTGGACCACGTCTTGAGGTTGACGGCGAAGCTGTCCGACTCGGTCTGCGCCAGCCGGTCCACCGCCGATTGCCGCATCATCACCAACCCCGCGCAGGGCGTGGCGGACCAGCCCTTTTGCGGGGCCGAGATAAGCACATCGACGCCGGTCTTCGCCATGTCGACCCAGATGCAGCCGGAGGCGATGCAATCCAGCACGAACAGCGCGCCGACCTCGTGCGCGGCCTCTGCCAGCGCGGTCAGGTAGTCGTCGGGCAGGATGATGCCGGCGCTGGTCTCGACATGCGGTGCGAAGACAACATCCGGTTTCACCGCCCTGATTTCCGCGGTGACATCCTCGATCGGTGCGGGGGCGTAGGGCGCGTGGGGCGCGTTGCCCTGCGGGCGGGCCTTCATCACATGAGTCTGCGCCGTGAAGTCGCCCGCGTCGAAGATCTGGCTCCAGCGGTAAGAGAACCAGCCGTTGCGCACGACGAAAACATTGGCGTCACGCCCGAACTGGCGGGCCACAGCCTCCATCGCGAAGGTGCCACCGCCGGGGACAAGGGCCACGTGATCGGCGGTATAGACCTCTTTCAGCATGTCGTTGATGTCGCGCATCACCTGTTGGAAGGTTTGCGACATATGGTTGAGCGAGCGGTCGGTGAAGACGACCGAGAACTCCATCAGGCCATCGGGATCGACAGGGGCGTGCAGGTTGGACATGGGATGCTCCTTTGCGTTGGGCGCAGATTGCCAGAGCGCCGTGCAAAGGCCAAGCCGTCAGAGAGGGCCGGTCAGGCGTTCCTCGCTCAGCAGCACGTTTGCCTCGACGTTGCCGACGCCGGGCAGCGCCATGATCCGGCGGCGCAGCACCCGTTCGAAATCCGCCAGATCGCGTGCGACCACGCGCAGGCGGTAATCGTAGAGGCCCAGCATGTGTTCGACCGTCTGCACCTCGGGGATCGCGCCGACCGCGCGTTCGAAGTCTTCAAGGCTGACGCGCCCCTTGGTGGCCAGCTTCACGCCCAGAAACACGGTCACGCCGAACCCCACCGCCGCAAGATCGAGATCGAGCACACGGTCGCCCAGGATGCCCGTCTCTTCCAGCCGCCGGACCGTCTTGACGGTAGCCACGGTCATCAGCGCCTCGATATCCGCGATATGCGGAAGGGTCAGGATGGCGTCGCGGTAGACGCGCTGATAATCGGGCAGGTCGCGCGCAACGAGCGACAGGCGCACGTCGACGCGGCCCAGAAAGGTCTGGATTTCAGTGACCTCTGGCACCTGACGCGCGGCGGCAAGGAAGGCGTCGAACGACCCGGACGTCGTCTTGTCCAGCGTGATCCGCAAGGACACCTCGACCGCAAAGCCCAGCGCCCGCCAGTCGATCACCCGGCGGCTGCCTTTCAGCACCCCGGTGTCCCGCAGCCGGTCCAGCCTGCGCGACACGCGCGCGGGCGTCAGGCGCACCGCCTCGGCCAGGGCAGGCACCCCCATGCCAGGGTCGCGCTGCATGTGGCGCAGGATCTGGCGATCAATGTCTTCAAGCATAGCTTTAGCCTTAAGTGCAGCAGATATGAATAACAATCACCGTTTCGGTGGTAAAATTCAGGATACGGCCCGTGCATTCCGTCGAATGGCATCCTACAACCGCCGGGAATACAAACAAAAGGGGACGTATTATGCGCGTTTACTATGATCGCGATTGCGACGTTAATCTCATCAAGGACAAGAAGGTCGCCATTCTGGGCTACGGCTCTCAGGGTCACGCCCATGCGCTGAACCTGCGCGACAGCGGCGCCAAGAACGTGGTCGTCGCCCTGCGCGAAGGCTCGCCCAGCCAGGCGAAGGCCGAAGGCGAAGGCCTCAAGGTCATGGGGATCGCGGAAGCGGCCGCCTGGTGCGATCTCATCATGTTCACCATGCCCGACGAATTGCAGGCCGAGACCTACAAGAAATACGTTCATGACAATCTCAAGGAAGGCAGCGCGATTGCCTTTGCCCACGGCCTGAACGTCCATTTCGGCCTGATCGAACCCAAGGCGGGCGTCGATGTCATCATGATGGCCCCCAAGGGCCCCGGCCATACCGTGCGCGGTGAATACACCAAGGGCGGCGGCGTGCCCTGCCTCGTGGCCGTGGATCGGGATGCGACCGGCAAGGCGATGGAAATCGGCCTGTCCTATTGCTCGGCCATCGGCGGCGGCCGGTCCGGCATCATCGAAACCAACTTCCGTCAGGAATGCGAAACCGACCTTTTCGGTGAACAGGCCGTGCTGTGCGGTGGTCTGGTCGAGCTGATCCGTATGGGGTTCGAGACGCTGGTCGAAGCCGGTTACGAGCCCGAGATGGCCTATTTCGAATGTCTGCACGAGGTGAAGCTGATCGTGGACCTGATCTACGAAGGCGGCATCGCGAACATGAACTATTCGATCAGCAACACGGCTGAATACGGCGAATACGTCAGCGGCCCGCGCATCCTGCCCTACGACGAGACGAAAAAGCGCATGAAGGACGTCCTGACGGATATCCAGAACGGCAAGTTCGTCCGGGACTTCATGCAGGAAAACGCAGTCGGCCAGCCGTCGTTCAAGGCGACACGCCGGATCAACGACGAGCACGAGATCGAGAAGGTCGGGGAAAAGCTGCGCGGCATGATGCCGTGGATTTCCGAAGGCCGCATGGTCGACAAGGCCAAGAACTAAGCGAAGGCGTTTCAGGCCCGAAAATGCGAAAGGCGGCCGATCTGGCCGCCTTTTTCTATCGCTTGTGGTCCGGTCCCACCGGGTTCGGGCCGGGGCCGTCCTTTGCGAGGCTCGATTTCTCTTCAAGCCGGTCGTGGTGGGTCTTTTCGGTCTTGCGTTTGCTCCACAACACGAAACCAAGGACGATTGCGAATGTCGCCAGCGGCAATATCCAAAGTAGCGGGAAGTCCATCGTGATCTCTCCTTCAAAAGGGGTCAGCGGTTTGATAGTTCAGTTGAAAGAACGCCCCCCTCAGCGCGAAGTTCCAACATGACCACTCAACCCACGCTGGCCAACTGGCTGTCGATTGCAGCCCTTGGCGTGATTTGGGGCGGCACCTTCATGGTCGTGGCCATCGCTCTTGAGGGGTTTGGCCCGCTGACGGTGGCCTGCGCCCGCACGACGCTGGGGGCCTTGGCACTGCTGGTCCTGATGCGTCTTCTCGGGCGGCACTGGCCCGTCTGGGACCGGCGGATCGCCAAGTACCTGCTGGTGATCGGCGCGCTGAACACCGCCCTGCCCTTCGCCCTGCTGTCTTGGGGCCAGCAGTATGTGCCTTCGGCCTTTGCCGGCATTTCCATGGCCGCGCTTCCGCTTTTCGTGCTGCCGCTGGCGCATGTCTTCACTGACGAGGCCCTGAGCCTGCGCAAGCTGATCGGTGTCATCATCGGTTTTGCCGGGGCGGTCGTCTTGATCGGTCCGGGCGTCTTGCGCATCGGTCAGGGATGGGAACCTCTGGGCCAGATCGCCTGCCTTGCCGCTGCCCTGTCCTATGCCATCGCATCCATCATGACACGGCGCTGCCCCCCTATCGACCCGATCGCCCTTGCGGCGGGAACGCTGGTCGTCGGCACCTGCATTCTGGTGCCCGCCATGCTGACATTCGAGGGCGTGCCGCAGCCCACCAGCCCGCACACCACGCTGGCGATTCTGTTTCTGGGGGTCGTGCCGACCGCAATGGCGGCCCTGCTGCGCGTGCAGGTGATCCGCAGCGCGGGATCGGTCTTCATGACCTTGGTGAATTATCAGGTGCCGGTGTGGTCGATGCTCTTTGGTGTGTGGATCCTGAGCGAGGACCTGCCCTTCCGCTTTTTCGCGGCCCTCGGACTGATCCTGACCGGGCTGGCCACCAGCCAGTGGCGCAGCCTGCGCAAGATCGTGCGCGCCTAGGCCGCGCGCTCGACCTCGGCCACGATGTCGTTGACCACCTGCTCCAGCAGTGCGGAGTCCTCGCATTCGGCCATGACGCGGACAAGCGGCTCGGTCCCCGACTTGCGGATCAGCAAACGCCCCTTGCCCGACAACTTGCCTTCGGCATCGGCAATGACCCGGGCGACCATCTCGGCGGTCAGGGGGTCCGTTCCGGCGGCATAGCGCACGTTCTTGAGCAATTGCGGAACGGTGTCGAAGTTGCGCGTAAGGGTCGAGGCGGCGTTGCCCGAATCGATCATCGCCAGCAGGAATTGCAGCCCCGCCAGCAAGCCATCGCCGGTGGTCGCATAATCGGTCATCACGATATGCCCCGACTGCTCTCCGCCAAGGTTGAAGCCACCGGCGCGCATCGCTTCGACGACATAGCGATCGCCGACGCCTGTCCGGTGCAGGGACAGGTTCTTGCCCTGCAGGAAGCGTTCAAGCCCGAGATTGGACATGACCGTGGCGACAAGGGTGTCACCCTTCAGACGCTCTTCTTTCGCCCACATGCCCGCAAACAGCGCCATGATCTGATCGCCATCCGCGACCTCGCCGTTTTCATCAAGGATCATGACGCGGTCGGCATCACCATCAAGGCAGATACCGACGTGCGCGCCATGGCTCACGATGGTCTCGGCTGCGGTGTTGGTGCTGGTCGAGCCGCAGTTGGCGTTGATGTTGTAGCCGTCAGGGCTCACCCCGACGGGAATGACGGTCGCGCCCAGCTCCCACAGGACCTGAGGCGCGATGCGGTGCGCCGCGCCATTGGCGCAATCGATCACGACCTTCAGCCCGTCCAGCCGGCGGCCCGACGGAATGGTCGACTTGACCCGTTCACCATAGCGGAAACGGGCGTCGTCAACGCGCTTGGCCCGTCCGATATTGCCGGCCTGCACCGGCTCCACGCCTGCGAAGACCAGTCGCTCGATTTCCGCCTCGGCCTCGTCCGACAGCTTGAAGCCATCGGGGCCGAAGAACTTGATGCCGTTGTCGCAGTGCGGGTTGTGGCTGGCCGAGATCATGATGCCCACATCCGCCCGCATGGACACGGTCAGAAGCCCGACAGCCGGGGTCGGCACGGGGCCAAGCAGCAGGGTGTTCATCCCGGTGCTGGTCAGCCCGGCGGTCAGTGCGTTTTCCAGCATATAGCCAGACAGGCGCGTATCCTTGCCGATCACGACGCGGTGACCGTTCGATCCATCGTTGCGAAAGTAGCGCCCGGCGGCGGCGCCGATCTTCAGCGCCATCTCGGCAGTGATCGGATAGGTGTTTGCCGTCCCGCGGACACCGTCGGTGCCGAAAAGTTTGCCTGCCATGATGTTATCTCCCGTTTTGGGCTGCCCACAGGTCTAAAGCCTGTCTTGTCTGGGATGTATCATGAACCCGCAGAAGCTGGATAGCCTGAGACGCGCCATGCAACGCAACCGAGAGAGAACCCGCCACCCGGTCCGCGGCCACGTCGACCCCGGACAGCTTGCCGATAAAGGTTTTGCGGGACGCGCCCAGCAAAACCGCGACGCCCAGATCGTGAAAAACCGAAATATTCTGCAACAAAGCGAGGTTATGATCCATCGTTTTACCAAACCCGATGCCGGGGTCCGCGATGATGTTGGCGCGTGGGATGCCTGCCTCTTCCGCTACGGCGATGCGGTCGGCCAGATGGCGCCAGACCTCGCCCACCACATCGGCGTAGCGCGGGTCGTTCTGCATCGTCTCGGGGCGCCCCTTGGAATGCATCAGGCAGACGGGGCAACCCGCCTCTGCCACAACACCCGCCATGTCGGGATCGAACCGCAGGGCCGTGACATCGTTGACCATGTCGGCCCCTGCCGCCAACGCGGCCTGCGCCACCGCCGCCTTGCGCGTGTCGATCGAGATCGGGGTTGCTATGCCCGCATCGCGGATCGCGCGGATCACCGGGGCGGTGCGGTCGATCTCTTCAGCCACCGTGACTTCGGCGGCACCCGGGCGTGTGCTTTCCCCGCCGATATCGAGGATGGCCACGTCTTTGGCCATCTCGGCTGCCCGTGCGACTGCCCCCGCGACACTGCCCAGCAGACCACCGTCCGAGAAACTGTCTGGCGTGACGTTGAGGATGCCCATGATCAAAGGGCGATCGAGGGTCAGGCCCATCATTTCCGGCCTGAGCGTCACCAGCCGCTGTCGGTCGGTCTCGGGCAGGTCGGAGACCGGGGTCGGCCGCGTTTCACCGAACCGGATGACATCGCGTATCTGGCAAAAGCGGCTGCCAGCGACAGGCGCGCCGTCAAGCGGCAGGGTGGCGGGCAGGATGACAGGTTGCAGCATCCTCTACGGCCCCTCGATGCGAGAGACGTGGCGGACCGCGACCGAGGTCTTGGGGGCCGGCGCATCAATGACCAGAAGCTCCTTCGCCTGCATCTGCTCTGCGAACCACGCCGCCAGCGACACGGCGTCGCCCGGCAGAACGGACGGGCCATCGACCGCATCAATAACCACCTTGGACGGCGCCCATGCGCAGGTCTG
>JAIVHI010000237.1 GCA_020201155.1 Loktanella sp.
CTGCCGCCTCGGAGACGCCATGTGTGCCGACCTCGGCAAAGACAATGTCGGATGGCGTCGCCAACCGGGGCGTTTCGGCCTCCAGTGCGACCGCATCGAAAAGGCGCAGGGGCCGGTCCAGCGCCGCCGCGAGGTCAAGGATCGCCGGTTCGTCCGCTTTCAGCCCGATGGTGCTGACAGAATGGATGGCCGCAACCGACAGCCCCGCCGCATCCAAGGTGTCATGGACAAGCGCCGACAGTTCTTCGGGTGGACAGTTGCGCGCGCAACCCACGCCCAAAGTGTAGCTTTGCGGTGCGAATTGCAGATGCGACCCGCCCAAGTCATCCAGCGGCGCGGCAGTGACCGAAATCCGCAGCCCATCCCCGGTCGGCAGGTCTGCCAGCCACGGCGCTTCGCCGGTGACAGTCGCACCGCCCCCGGACAACAGTGTCGCCATCGCCTCTTTCGCATCGTCGCGGTTCACAAGCGCATAGCCCGCAGGCGGCTCGTCCAGCGCCACGCCCAGCGCCACGTCGCCCGCCGTCGTGACGGCGGCAGTCGCGCCAAGCTCGGACGCGATGCGTGCCGCCAGCTTGTTGGCCCCGCGATGCCCGCCAAGCAGCGGCACGACGACCGCGCCGTCGTCGCTGACCGCCAGAACCGGTGGCTCGTCCCGCTTGTCGGCCAACAGGGGGGCTATCGCACGGATCAGGATTCCGGCCGCACAGACACCGACGATGGGACGGCCCGCCGCAAAGAGATCGCGGGCATGATCCAGTGCGTTTGGGAAATAGGCATCGGCGTCATCGACGCGACCTGCACGCCCGTGCAGATCGGCCTCCAACAGGGTTGCGACACGGCGGGCCGTGGCCTCACCCGCGCGGGACAGAGCCAGAACAACGGGTTTCAAAGCCAAGGATCGGCCCCTTTCGTCAGCAGGATCATCGAAAAATAGGGTGCCGTGTCAGGGGCATCAGCCAAGGGCAGCACAACCTCGTCCGGCAGGCTCGCCCGTTCGACATAGGTCGCGGCCCCGGTCAGCCCGAGGTCGGCGATCACGGCGCGCACCTTGGGCAGGTGACGCCCGACCTTCATGATCGCCACGCTTTCGGCCCCCGCGATCCGGTCGCGCAGTTCCGCTTCGGGCAGGGGGCCGGGCAGGACCGTCAGGCGTTCGTTGCGCGCCACCAAAGGACGACCCGCGCGTGCGGCGCAGGCAGTCACCGAGGTCACGCCCGGCACGACGTCACAACGGTAGGTCCCGGCCAGACGGGCAAAGAGATACATGAACGAGCCATAAAAGAACGGATCGCCCTCACACAGGCACACCACATCCTGCCCCCGGTCCAGCGCCGCCGCGATGCGGGCCGCACCCGCGTCATAGGCCGCCTGCGCCGGCGCGCGGTCGGTCGTCATGGGCACGTCCATCACGATTTCCTCGGCACCTGCGGGGATCAGCCCCGCCGCGATCGACCGCGCAAAGCTGTCAGCCCCGGCCAGCGTGGGATAGGCGATGACCGCGGCCCCTTCGATCAGCCGCGCGGCCCGCAACGTGATCAGATCCGGGGCTCCCGGACCCACGCCCACACCATAAAGCGTGCCCTTCTCATCATCTTGCCCCAAATATCCCCCCCGGAGGGTCCCACCGCTCATCTTTTCACAAGGCTCCACTGGGTCACCGGCATCGCGGCGCGCCAGCCCGTCAAAGCCCCCACGGGTTCAGCCCGATGCACCATGATCTTGACCAGTTCGCCCCCGTGTGCCGCGTGAAGCGCCATCAGGGTCGCCTCGCTTTCCAGTGTCACCGCATTGGCGACCAGCCGCCCGAGGGGACGCAGCGCGTCCCACGCGCCTTCGAATACCGTTTGCGACAGACCGCCACCGATGAAGATCGCATCGGGCGGGTCCAGCCCCGCGAGGGCGGCAGGTGCCGTGCCTTCGATGATCTCGAACTTGGGGGTCCCCAGCGCCAGCGCATTGGCGGCGGCCATGGCCCGCCTGTCGGCGCGGGGTTCGATCCCGATGGCGCGCGCATAGCGGGCCGCGCGCATCCATTCGATCCCGACCGAGCCCGAGCCTGCGCCGATGTCCCACAGCAAAGCCCCGCGCATCGGCATCAGCTTGGCCAGCGTCGCCGCGCGGACCTCCTGCTTGGTCATCGTGCCATCGGACTGGAACAGGGCGTCAGACAAGCCCGGCACACGTGGCACGAGTGCGGCGTCGGGGGCGGCGATGCACTCGACCGCGAGGGTGTTGAAGGCCGGCACCTCATGCGACCAGCCTTCGGCAAGACCGTCAAAGCGTTGTTCCTGCGCGCCGCCCATGGCCGCCAGCACGGTCATCCGCGATTGGCCAAAGCCACGTTCCGTCAGGAAAGCCGCGATCTGGCCCGGCGTTTCGGACCCCGTCGTCAGGATCAACAGACGCGCGTCAGGCTGGATGAAGGCGATCATCTGTGCCACGGGCCGCCCGTGAACGGTCAGCGTTTCCACGTCGGCCAGGCTCCACCCCATACGGGCGGCGGCGAGTTGAAAGGCCGACAGCTGCGGGTGATAGACGATTTCAGCCGCATCTATCGCCCGCCCGATGCGCGCACCGACCGAAAACCACAACGGATCGCCGGTCACAAGGACCACGGCGCGGCGACCGCGCAGGCCGCGAATGGTGTCGACCATGGCGTCGAAGGGCGAGGGCCAGGCGATGCGTTCGGCCGTGGGGTTCTCGGCCAGCGTGTGGTGCCGGTCGCCGCCCAGGATGACCTCGGCCGCTTCGACCACGGCGCGGCTGGCAGGGGTCAGCCCGGCGATGCCGTCTTCACCGATACCCACGATATGAAGCCAGGGGGCTATCGCGCTCATGCCGCGACCTCGGGCAGGCCGGCGGCAAGAGCATTCACGGCAGCCGAGGCCATGGCCGACCCACCGCGCCGCCCCCGCAGCGCCACGAAGTGACAGCCGCGCGGGTGCGCCGCCAGTTCCGCCTTGCTTTCAGCCGCACCCACGAACCCCACTGGAAATCCGAGGATGACCGCGGGCTTCGGCGCCCCGGCCTCAATCCTCTCCAACAGGTGGAAAAGCGCCGTCGGCGCATTGCCGATCGCCACGACGGCGCCGTCAAGATGGTCGTCCCAGAGCGTGACGGCGGCGGCAGATCGGGTATTGCCGATGGATCTGGCCAGATCCGGCGTCGCAGGATCGTTCAGGGTGACGATCACGGGGTTCTCTGCAGGCAGGTTCCGACGGATGACCCCCGCCGCGACCATCTCGCAGTCGCAGAGGATCGGCGCGCCCCCCGCCAGCGCCGCAGCACCTGCCTCTGCCGCGCCGTCGGACCATACCAGCCGATCCGCCACCTCGATCATGCCGCAGGCGTGGATGACCCGCGTGATCAGGGGGCGCATCGCAGGCACAAAGCGGTCGAGCCGCGCCTCGCGCGTGACGGTGGCAAAGCTTTCGGCGTAGATGGCGCTGGGGTCTTTGACGTAGGGGCGCAAGGCGGGCTTTCGGGCTGGCGGCGGGGGCAGGATGCCTCCGGCGGGGATATTTTTGGCAAGATGATGCTACTGGCGCGTCTTGCGGGCGCTTTCGGGGCCATGCGGGTGCTTGGCGTGCGGATATTCGGCGTGGTGGTGGTCATGGTCGTGACCGTGATCGCCGTCGTGGTGATGGTGGTGGTGATGGGTCGCCTGCGCCTCCAACCGGCACAGGCCCGTGCAGAAAGTGTCGCAAAGCGCGCAATCGGCCACGTTGGAGCCGGGTGCGTTCGCGCCCTGCCCTTCGACGTGATGATGGTGGCTTTCCTGTACCGCGCCGACCTCACCTTCGAAGCCCAGAACCTGCGTGCGGTATTTGCACAGCACGCAAAGCGCGGGGGGCACCGCGCCGAATGCGGGATGCTGGCGTTGGTCGGGTGTGATGTGCACATGCTCGCCGTTTTCGAGCGCCAGCACCTGTTCGCGGTAACCGCAGAGACCGCAGTTCGGTGGCGGGGTGTCGCTGTCCTGTTCCTTGATCCGTTCGGCGAAGGTTTCGAGCACCTTGGGGTGGTCGCCCAGATAACCCGCCTTGACGAACCGGATGTCGGGATACTGGGCCGCGACGCGGTCGGTGAAGCCGTAGATCCGGTCGATCAGGATGCCCGAAAACAGAAAATAGGGGAAGACGATGACGCGCTTGTAGGGCAACAGGGCTGCGTGCTGCAGGCAGGGTTCCACCAGCGGGAAGGTCACGCCGGAATAGCCGACCTCGTGCCAGCCAAAGCCCATGCCCTCGGCCAGCATGCGCGCGATCTTGGCGACGTTGCCGTTGGCGTCGGGGTCGGATGCCCCACGCCCGATGACGACAAGGCAGGTTTCGGTGAGCGGCAGTTCGCCGTGGTCCGCGTTCGCTTGATCCACAGCATCGCGGATGCGGCCTGCCGCCGCGGCGATCATCTTGGGGTCGACGCCCAGTTCACGCCCGTAGCGCACGTCCAGCCCGTGTTTGGCGGCATAGGTGTTCAGCACGGTCGGGATATCGTTCTTGGCGTGCATGGCGGCAAACAGCATTCCCGGCACCGCAAGGATGCGGTCGCAGCCCGCGTCGCGCAGGCGGTCGAGTCCGTCACGGATCACCGGGTTCGCGAATTCGAGATAGCCGTAGTCGCACAGCCAGTCGTCGGGCAGGTAGGCTGGCAGCTTTTCAGCCAGCACGCTGAATTCATCAACGGCGGACTGGCTGCGCGAGCCATGACCGCAGATCATCACGCCGGTCTTCATGCCGCCGCTTCCTCGTCGGTGTCGTGAGACTTGGCTTTCTTTCCCTCGCCCTGCTTGGCGCCCGTCTTGCGGCGACCCTTGAGAGCCTCCCACAGGCCGAGTGCGATGGCGGCACCGATGGCAGCACCCGCGACCCAGTGACCATGACCGGCCACGTCGGCGATGTGACCCGGATGGGCGGCGGCCCCGCTGGCGGTCAGCGTCAGGAAGAGTATCAGAAAATGGCGCATGTCGGTCCTTTCACGGGGCGTATCGCACGGCAGAAAGGACGGCGCGCAGCGATGCTGCGCATGTGACGACGTGCGAGCCGGTTCCCGTTCGGGTCAACCAACGCTGTCGCACCAACCTCTCTGGCCCTGCGGGCTTCGTCTTTTGCGGGGTATAGGGGGGTCGTTCCGCAGGCGCAAACGATTCCGGCGATTGGCGTCCACGCGCGACACTGTGCAACGGCGCAGCCTGCCCGTGCGTTGTGTCGCAGCAGGCGCGCATTACCTAAAGACCAACATGACCCGAAAGGATGACACGATGGGCAAGCTGGTAGACGGGGTCTGGAAAGACCAATGGTACGACACCGAAAGTACGGGCGGCAAGTTCGAGCGCACGACGACCCAGTTCCGCAACTGGATCACGCCGGATGGATCGGCTGGCCCCAGCGGCGAAGGCGGCTTCCCGGCGGAAAGCGGGCGCTATCACCTCTACGTCTCCTATGCCTGCCCCTGGGCACATCGGGCGCTGGTGTTTCGCACGCTCAAGGGGCTAGAGGATCATATCGGCGTGTCGGTGGTCCATCCCGAAATGCTTGGCGAAGGCTGGACCTTCGACGACAGCTACGAGGGCGCCACGGGCGACAGGCTTTATGGCCTGCCCTTCGCACGGGACATCTACCTCAAGGCCGATCCGACCATTTCCGGGCGTGTGACGGTGCCGATCCTCTGGGACACCGAGCGTGAGGCCATCGTGTCGAACGAAAGCGCCGAGATCATCCGGATGCTCAATTCCGCCTTCGACGGGCTCACCGGAAACACCGACGATTACTGGCCGGAAGAGCTGCACGACCGGATCGAGGAGATCAACGCCCGAGTCTACGACACTGTCAACAACGGCGTCTACATGGCGGGATTTGCCACCACGCAGAAGGCCTACAAAGAAGCGGTCTATCCGCTGTTCGAAAGCCTTGACTGGCTGGAAGGCATCCTGTCCGAAAACCGCTACCTGACGGGCGACCGGATGACCGAGGCCGACTGGCGGCTGTGGACGACACTGGTGCGGTTCGATTCTGTCTATCACACCCACTTCAAGTGCAATCGCAACTTCCTGCGCGACTATCCGAACCTCTGGGGCTTTACGCGCGAGCTTTATCAGGTGCCGGGCATCGCCGGGACAGTGAACTTCGATCACATCGTGCGCCACTACCATTACAGCCACGACACGGTGAACCCGCACCGGATCATCCCGATCAATCCGCAACTGGATTTCGACGCGCCACACGGACGCGGCTGAGGTGAAAGGGTTGTCACAGCGCGGCAAATCCGCTTAACGCTGTGCAACCCTGACCGCACCCCGGAGCCGCCATGCCGACCACCTGGATCACCGTCTGCGATACCTGCAAACGCGACGGCTGGGAGGCGGGCGACATGGGCCAGACCGACGGCGAGCGTCTGGCGGCGCTTGTCGAAGCGGCGGCAGCTGGGATCGCGGATGTGCGGACACGCCGCGTGTCCTGCCTGATGGGCTGCAAGCGTGGCTGCAACGTGGCGATCCAGGGCCCGGGCAAGCTGAATTACACCCTGGGCGAATTCGAACCCGAAAGCGAAGCCGCCGACGGGATCGTGGGCTATGCGGCCCTTCATGCGCAAAGCGAGACGGGTCAGGTGCCCTATCGAAACTGGCCACAGGCCGTCAAAGGCCACTTCGTGACACGCCATCCGCCCCTGCCGGACGACGACGCATGAGCGAGGCCCGCACGCGCGACCACGGGGGCCGGATCGACGCGGCGATTGCGCACTACGGCGGCGCGCGCGGCGACTGGCTGGACCTCTCTACGGGCATAAACCCTGTGCCCTATCCGATGCCTGCCCTGCCAAGCGATGCGTGGACCGCGCTGCCGGACGAAGGCGCTTTCGCCAAGCTTGAAGCACGGGCGCGG
>JAIVHI010000238.1:0-6173 GCA_020201155.1 Loktanella sp.
GATCGACTCGAGGACCGAAACCGTCTGCGCCTCGGTGTCGCCGTAGGCTTCGGGCGATCCGCGCTCTGCGGTATCGTCGATCACCGAAGGGACCGCGCCGCTGAGATAGACGACGGTGGCATCTGCCGGAATCTCCACCGCGCGGGCGATGG
Source organism: Loktanella sp. (assembly GCA_020201155.1). Taxonomy (GTDB): domain Bacteria; phylum Pseudomonadota; class Alphaproteobacteria; order Rhodobacterales; family Rhodobacteraceae; genus JAIVHI01. The sequence goes on from JAIVHI010000238.1 coordinate 153, forward strand.
GAAAGGACGACCCCGGCGTCGCGTGGCGGACGACTCCATCCGTGTCGGTGCCATCCTGAGCAACTGCCGGTGCGGGCACCATGAAAGCGCAAAGCGCAAGGCCGGCTGCGCCGCGACGCAATGTCATGCGATTGATACTCATTGGCGGGTCGCCTCCACGTCTTCCGCTGTCGCCTCACCCCATTCTTCGATGAAGTCGTTTCCGAAGTTCGAGCGGATGTAGTTGACGACATCGGCGACCTGCTGGTCGTCGAGAATCCCCGCGAAAGGCGGCATCGCCTTCTGACCTTCGAGGATCACATAGGTCGGGTAGGACGGTGCCGCGATCATCTCGTTGTCGGCAAGGGCAGGATAGTAACCGGCCCCGTCCGCGCCTTCGCCCTCGGGCATGTGACATCCGGCACAGACCGAATTGTAGACGGCTTCGCCGCCCTGATGGGTGATCTCGCCCGAAGACCGGAAGGTTTCCCAGTCGTCTTCGGTCGGATCGAACGTGCGGAACTCCGAAGTCCGGCTTTCGCCGCCTTCGGCCTCTGGCGCCGGGGCATCCTGCGCGATTGCCGTCAGTGCTGCTCCGGTCAGAAGTCCGGCGGCGAGGAGCGTCTTGGTGAGGGTTTTCATGATATTTCTCCTGTTCAGCCGTTGGTCGCATGCTGGTGAAGCTGCTGGATCGCGTCGAGCGCCGACAGGATCGCACCTTCCTGCCATGCGGGCAGATAGGACAGGTGCTCACCCGCCAGTACGATGCGTTCCTCCGGCTCCATGGTGACCGCAGGCTCGTAGTCGCGGTCCTTGTCGTCCCAGATGCCGTAGCAGCCCAGAACGAAAGGCACCTTGTGCCAGGACACGCTGATGCCGCTGCTGAACTCGTCCGAATACTGCGGGTGAATGCGCGAGCCGTATTCGACGGCCCATTTGACCCGGTCCTCGGGTTGCATCGCGTTGAACTGGTAGGCGTTGGCACCCCAGACATAACCGCCCAGAAGCACACCCTTGCCACCGCTGAGATAGTCGTTCGACGGATAGCTGATCAGCGAGATCGGCAGATCGGTATAGGTGATCCCGCCGTAGATGTGTTCGTCCTCTTCCCAGAAGCGACGGTTGAATTCGAGACCGAACTTGACCGACCCTGCGTAGTACATCGTGTCGATGGCACGGGTCTTGTCCGACGACAGGTTGTGCTCCATCTGGCCGAGGATCGAGAAGGGAATGGTGCAGACGCACCAGTCCGCCGTGACTTCGACCGGCGCGCCGCCGTCCTGCGCATCCTCGTAAAGGACGGTCACGCCATCCTCGTCCTGCAGCATCGACGTGACCTTGGCGTTGTAGGTGATCAGATCGCCCACCTCGCGCTCGAAAGCCTGTGCGATCATGTCCATCCCGCCGACCGGCTGGAAGATCGTGTTCTGGTGATGGACACTTTCGGCATCGCTGAGCCAGCGCCAGAGATCCGATTGCAGGATATCCGACATTGGTATCGGGTCCGACGCCACACCCTTCGCGTCACGGCCACCGCCCGGCTCGCGGTCATAGCCGCGATAGTCGCTGGTGTCGTCGCTGGACACATAAGCGTTGTCATCGGTGAGCACGCCGTATTCGCGCAGCGAGGCCAGCAGCTTTTCCTTGTCGTCAGCCGTCACCTCTTGGTCGAGAGCGCCTTGATTGGTGGCCTTGGCCAACAGCTCTGCCACATGGCCGCGATAGTCGGTGGCGATATGGCGGAACCGCTGCGGTTCACCATCGAAGGCATCGCTGCGGTGCAGATAGGCATTGTGGTTCTTCTGGATGAACGGTTCCAGCCGCACGCCCAGCCGCTTGCAGTAATCGAGAACGGCATGGTGATTGTAGGGGATGCGCCATGGTCCGGGGTTGAGATAACCACCCTCGTCGAAGTCGACGGTCTGCGTGGCGCCGCCGAGTTCGGTGTAGGTATCGCCGCCGCGCAGGGTCCAGCAGCGTCCGCCGGCCTTTTCACGGTATTCCAGAACCTGCACCTCGTAGCCTGCGCTGCGCAGCTCGAGTGCTGCGGTCATGCCGGCCAGACCGGCGCCCAGAACAAGCACCCGCGACCCATCGGGCGCGCCGCTCAGGTTAATGGGGCCGTCATAGGTGGAGGCTTGCGCGAAGCCTAAGCTGACCATCGCAGAATACATCGCGGCCGACCCCGCGGCGAGGCCAACGGCCCCGAGGAGTTCCCGTCTCGTCATCGTCATCACTGACTCCTGTTATGTGCGTATTGCCCCGTGGCGACGCTGCAAAAGCGTCCGCGCGGCGGCGTTCTGGGCCAAGCCTACGCACCGGAACGTGATGTCTTCAACCTTGCGACACGCCCCGAAGACCACGGATACCGCTTTCCCTACCCCAGTTTAATTTTGGGACGATTTTCTGAAAAAATGCGTGTGCCCAAGGGCAAAGGGCCGCCGCACCTGATCAACTGAGGTTGCGGATCACCTGATCCAGGGCGCGGAGCAGGACACCCTTTTCGTCGGGGGTCAGCCCCTTGGTCATCGCGGCCTCGTGGGCAGCCGCATGATCCTGAAGCGCATCGAGAACCTGAGCACCATGTTCGGTCAGCCAAACTTGCTTCAGCCGCCGGTCGTCCGCCGCCGCACAACGCTCGACCAGACCTTCCGACTCCAGCTTGTCGAGGATCGTGACCAGCGACGACCGCTGAAGCGCCACCGCTTCGGCAAGACGGCTTTGCGGCTGGCCGGGATGATCCCGGATCAACCACAGCAGGCCGAGGTAGCGCGGCGCGGCGCCGAAACCGTCCACCTGCCCCTCGAAGGCGCGATAGGCCACGATCTGTGCCAGACGCAATTTATAGCTGACATGTTCGCTGACCGCAGGGCTGACCAGCCTGTCGTCGGTCGCTTCCTGATCGGTCCGGGCGGAGATTTCGGTGTTTGACACAATGGCGGCTCATGCTTGTTGACAGAAAAGGTAGCGCGTGTACTGTTCGACATCGAACGTTCTGGGGAGAGGACGTTCGCTCAGGGGGAGATCACACAATGTCACATCCTCGATCTGTCGCCACAAGCGTGAAGTGGGCAAGATAATGCAGGCTGTCTGGACGGCCCGGACCGATGGGCCTGCCTTGCGCGATATCACGATCGGGGCGGCCCTCGACGAGCAGGCCAGCCTGCGTCCTGACGCGATGGCAGTGATCCTTGGCGATCACCGTCTGACATGGGGCACCCTTGCCGCACAGGTCGACGTTCTGGCCCGCGCGCTGATCGGCTGGGGTGTGGACAGGGGCGATCATGTGGCGGTCATGGGGCCGAACAGCCTGCCGTGGGTGCTTTTGGAATATGCGCTGGGCAAGATCGGCGCAGTTCTCGTCACCGTCAATCCGTCGTTCCGCACGCAGGAACTGTCCTACCTGCTGCAACAAGGCCAGATCAGCACGCTCTTCGCGGCCTCGCACTACCGGCAGGTCGATATCGCCGCCGTACTGGAAACGCTGCTGCCCGACCTTTCAACCAGCGATCCGGTGAACGGTCGCACCAGCGATGTCCTGCCCGATTTGCGGCGTGTCGGGTCACTGGGTCCGGATACACTTGCCGGGGCCCTGCCGTTCGACCGGCTGCTGACGATGGCGGACCAGGTGACACCCGATGATCTGGCCCGGCGCGCCACCGCCGTGCAGCCGGACGATGTTTTCCAGATTCAGTACACCAGCGGCACCACCGGCAAGCCCAAGGGGGCCATGCTGACCCACAAGGGCACCTATAACAACGCACGGCTGATGGCCGACCGCGCGGGCTTTGGCCCCGATGAACGCCTGCTGTCCGCGATGCCGTTTTTCCATACGGCGGGCTGCGTGTGCAATGTGTTGGGGATGCTGGCGGTCGGGGGCTGCCTGATCACGCTGCCCGATTTCGACGCAGGCGACATGCTGGCCGCGATCGAAGATCACGGCGCGACCGCGATCAACGCCGTGCCGACGATGTACCTGCGGATGCTGGAACACCCCGACCTGCCCCGGCGTGACGTGTCGTCCTTTCGCATCGCCTTTACCGGGGGCACCTCGATTCCCCCTGCGATGATGCGCGACCTCAAGGAACGGATGGGCGCCGATCCGATGATCATCATGGGCATGACCGAATGCAGCCCGATCATCACGCAGACCGACCCGGCGGATGACTTCGAAACCCGGATCAGCACGGCAGGTAAGCCCCTTCCACATATCGCGCTCAGGATCATCGACCCCGACACCGGCAGCCCCGTCGCCTTTGGGGAACCGGGCGAATTGCTGATCCAGGGTTTCGGCGTCACGCGTGGTTACTTCAACATGCCCGATCAGACCGCCGAGACGATTGACGCCGATGGCTGGCTCCGTTCCGGCGATCTCGCCGTGCTGGCGGAAACGGGCCATCTGCGGATTGTCGGACGGATCAAGGATATGCTGATCCGCGGCGGCGAAAACATCTATCCTGTCGAGATCGAAGAAGCGCTGCTGCAGCACCCCGACATTGCGCAGGCGCAGGTCATCGGCGTGCCCGACGAGCAGATGGGCGAAGAGATTTGCGCCTTTGTCACCCCCGCAGGGGCAGCACCGCTGGACCCCGATGCGGTCAAGGACTGGTGCAAGGCGACCTTCGCACGCCACAAGATGCCGCGTCACCTGCACGTCATCGACGCCATGCCGCTGACCGCGAACGGCAAGGTGCAGAAATTCGAACTCCGCCGGATGGCGGCCCAGATGCTGGACACACCGACATGACCGCCCTTCTGACCGAACAGCGCGACGGGATCGTCACGCTGACCCTGAACAGACCCGCCGCGCGCAACGCGATCAGCCCCGAAATGGCCTGCCGCCTTGCGGATGCGTTCACCGCGATCGAAGCCGACAGCAGTGTGCGCTGCGTGATCCTCACCGGCGCGGGCGATCAGGCATTCTGCGCCGGTGGCGATCTGGCGCTGATGCTGCCCTTGCTGACCGGCGCGCGCGAACCTGAAGACGACTGGGACAGACGGGTGCTGAACGACCCGACGGTGATGGACCGGTCCGCCCTGCGCCGCTTTGAACTGACGACACCGCTGATCGCAGCCATCAACGGACATTGTCTTGCGGGCGGCATGGAGACGATGCTGGCCACCGACATCCGCGTCGCGGCAGACCACGCCACCTTCGGTCTGCCCGAGGCAAAGCGCGGCCTCATCCCCTTTGCCGGCGCGCTGGTGCGCCTGCCGCGGCAGATGGCGCAATGCCGCGCGATGGAGCTTTTGCTCACCGGCGACGCGATTTCCGCCGACGAAGCGCTTGCCGCCGGGCTGGTCAACCACGTCGTGCCCGGTGCCGTTGTTTTCGACAAGGCGTGGGAGATCGCCCGCCGGATCGCCCGGAACGGTCCCTTGGCCACCAGTCAGATCAAACGCACGACGCTGGCCGCCAGCGGTCGCAGCCTGTCGGAAGGCTATGCGCTGGAAGACCGCGCGCGCGATGTCGTCATGGCCAGCGAGGACGCCCGCGAAGGCCCTCGGGCTTTCATGGAAAAGCGCCCGGCGCGCTTCGTGGGGCGCTGATATGCTGCGTCTGGATCAAAAGGTGGCTGTCGTCACGGGCGCCGGGCGCGGTATCGGGCGGGCGGCTGCCTTGGCGCTGGCCGAGGCCGGGGCCGCCGTCGTCGTCAACGATATCGACGCGGATGCCGCAGGCACCGTCGCGGAGGAGATCATGCAGGCCGGTGGCCGGTCGGTCGCTGCGGTGGCCGCCATTGGCCCCACGGCTGCGGCAGACCTCTGCGTCGAGACCGCGACGACCCATTTCGGCCGGCTCGATATCATGATCTGCAACGCTGGTGTCCTACGTGACCGCGTGCTGTGGAACACGACGGATGATGATTTCGACACCGTGATCGCCACCCATTTGCGCGGCACCTTTACCTGTGCCCGCGCGGCGGCACGCGTGTTCCGCGCGCAGGGGGATGGCGGGCGGCTGATCCTCGTGTCGTCCATCGCCGGGCAGCGCGGCAACTTCGGCCAGACCAGCTATGCCGCAGCCAAGGCCGGGATCGC
>JAIVHI010000238.1:6255-13138 GCA_020201155.1 Loktanella sp.
GCCGTGCTGGCGACAGGCGTGGCCGCGCAGGCGCAGGACGTGACACTGCGGTTGTCGCACTGGTTGCCGGCCCAGCACGCCGTGCCGCAAACCGGTCTGGTGGACTGGACCGAATCCATCACCGAAGCATCGGGGGGCTCGATCACCTTCGATATCTATCCGGCCCAACAACTGGGTGCCGCACCCGACCACTATGACATGACGCGCGACGGCATCGCCGACGTGGGCTACGTCAACCCCGGCTATACCGCCGGACGCTTTCCGATCTATGAACTGACCGGCGTGCCCTTTCTGGCGCTGGACGGCATGAACTCGGCCAAGGCGATCCATGAATGGTATCAGGGCGACCATGCGGCGGCTGAAATGAGCGACGTCTATTTCTGTCTGGTCAACCCGCACGAGCCCGGTCGCTTTCACGGCAAGGCCGAAATCCGCGTGCCCGAAGACGTGCGCGGTCTGAACGTGCGCCCGGCCCATTCGACGATGGCGCGGTTCGTCAGCTCGCTGGGTGCCTCATCCGTGCAGGTGCCCGCACCCGAAGCCCGCGAGGCGCTGGAGCGTGGCACGGCAGATGCGGTGACCTTCCCCTACGAGGCGATGGAGGTCTTCAACGTGGGCGAGGTCACCAAGTTTCACAACGACATGCCGCTTTACCTGTCGTCGCAGGTGATGCTGTTCAACCAGAACACCTTTGACGGCCTGTCGGACGACCAAAGGCAGGTGATCGACGATCACTGCACGCCCGACTGGTCGCTGCGGTTCTCGGAAGGTTGGTCAGAGTATGACACGGGCGTGCGCGAGGACATCCTCAACGATCCCGACCACACCGTCTACACGCCGACCGACGAGGAAGTGGCGCTGTGGCGTGCAGCTGCGGAACCCACGCTCGAGGCATGGAAGGCCGATGCGACAGAAGCCGGCCACGATGCCGATGCCATCCTGCAGGGTCTGCGCGATGCGCTGGCCGCGAATGGTACCTTGTACGAATAAGAGCTGACCGGGGCGGGGGCCTGACGCACCCGCCCTTTTTCACGTCTGGGGGGAACACCATGCAACACCGGCGGTCGGTGACCGATACGATCGTTCTTTTCGTGGAACGCGTGGCTGCGGTCCTTCTGGGACTGGTCACCTTGTTGATCTTCGTCTCGGCGATCGGGCGATATGCCTTTGCAATGCCGGTGCCCGACGCCTTCGATCTGTCGCGGTTGCTGCTGGCCGTCGCGGTCATCTGGGGCTTTGCGTCGCTGGGGTTCCGCGGCAATCACATCAAGGTGGACCTGCTGGTCGCTTTGATGGGCCCGCGGACGCGGCGCATCCTCGATGCACTGGCATGGTGCATCCTTTGGCTGTTCACCGCCGCGATGGCATGGAAGATCGGCGGGCGCGTCCTGTCGCAAATACCCGGAGGCGAAGTCACCATGGACCTGCGGCTGCCCCATTGGCCGTTTCTTCTGGTGGTCTTTCTTGGGCTGATCGGCGCATTGGTCCTGACGGCCCTTCGGATCTGGCGTGTCGTGGTCCGTGGCGAAAGCCTCGAGTCGCACGAACAGACCGAAATCCCCGAAAATACAGGTGGTCAGAATGATCGAGCGTGAAGTGATTGCAATCGGCGGCTTCGTTGCGCTTTTTGCGCTGATGCTGATCCGGGTGCCGATCGGCATCGCCATGGGTATCGTGGGCGTCGGCGGCTTCGGCATGGTGACAGGGTTCAAGCCCGCGTTGAACCTGCTGGCCACGTCCCCGCTGCGCACCCTGACGGATTTCAATCTGACGCTGATCCCCTTCTTCATCCTGATGGGTGTGCTTGCCACCCGCACGGGTATGAGCAAGGAGCTTTTCCGCGCAGCCAACGCCACCCTGGGGTCGTTTCGTGGCGGGCTTGGCATGTCGACCATCGGGGCCTGCGCAGGCTTCTCGGCGATCTGCGGGTCGTCGGTTGCCACCGCCGCCACCATGACCGACATCGCCTACCCCGAGATGAAAAAGGCAGGCTACAACGACCGCGTCTCGACCGGTGTCATCGCCGCTGGCGGCACGCTGGGCATCCTGATCCCGCCGTCGGTCGTTCTGGCCGTCTATGGTTACATCACCGAACAGGACATCGGCAAACTGTTCATCGCCGGCATCATCCCCGGCATTCTGGCTGTCGTGATGTACATGCTGACCGTGCGCCTGTGGTTCGGGCGCAATCTGCCCAAGGGCGAACCCTTTTCGCTGTCAGAGGCGCTCTCTGCGCTCAGCGGTGTCTGGGCCGTGGTCCTGTTGTTCGTTGCCGTCATCCTGACGATCTATCTGGGCATCGCCACGGCGACCGAGGCCGCGGCAGTCGGCGCCGTCCTGACCGCGCTGATCGGCATCATGCGCGGGCGGTTGACGCTGCCCTTGATCCTTGACTGCCTTGTCGAGGCGCTGCGCACATCGGTCGCGATCTACACCATCCTGATCGGGGCGATCCTGTTCGGCTACTTTCTGGCGGTCACGCAGGTGCCGCAGAACCTGACGTCCTTCCTGATCGATCTGGGGTTCGGGGCCTACGGCACGCTGTTGCTGATCATGCTGCTGTTTTTCGTGATGGGCTGCTTTCTGGACGCCATGGCGATGATCATCCTGATGGTGCCGATCGTGTTTCCCGTCGTGACGCAACTGGGCTTTGATCCGATCTGGTTCGGCATCATCATCGTCATGACCGTCGAGCTTGGACTGATCACGCCACCCATCGGCATGAACGTCTTTGTCATCAACACCATCGCGCGCAAGGTGCCGCTGACCACGATCTTTGCGGGCGTGACCCCCTTCGTGGTCACCGACATCATCCGCCTCGCAATCATCATCCTGTTGCCGGGGCTGGTCCTGTTCCTGCCAAACTCGATGTAGGCCGGAACGAAAAAGAGCGCCCCTCGGGGCGCTCTTTTAAGCGTCACGTGACGTGTTGATCAGCGTCACGTATCCGCGACGACATCCTGTCGCTGACGGCCCAGACCGTCGATGCCAAGCTCGACCGTATCGCCAGCCTTCAGGTAGCGCGGCGGCTTCATGCCCAGCCCCACGCCCGGAGGCGTGCCGGTCGAGATCACGTCGCCGGGGTGCAGCGTCATGAACTGGCTCAGGTAATGAACAAGGAAGCTCACGCCATAAACCATCGTTCTGGACGATCCGTTCTGCATCGTCTCGTCGTTGACCTTCAGCCACATGCCAAGGTCCTGCGGATCGTCGATCTCGTCCGGCGTGACCAGCCACGGGCCGATCTGGCCGAAGTTGTCGCAGCTTTTGCCCTTGGTCCACTGGCCCGCACGCTCGGCCTGAAAGGACCGTTCGGAGACGTCGTTGGTGACGGCAAAGCCCGCGACATAGTCCATCGCGTCGTCTTCGGTGACATACTTTGCGGGCTTGCCGATGATGACCGCCAGCTCGACCTCCCAGTCGGTCTTCTCGGACCCGCGCGGGATGATGATCGGATCGTTCGGCCCGCACATCGCAGATGTGGCCTTCATGAAGATGACCGGTTCCGGCGGCACGTCCATACCGCTTTCCGCGGCGTGGTCGGCATAGTTCAGACCGATGCAGATGAACTTGCCCGTGCCAGCGATCGGGGCGCCCAGCCGCGGATCGCCCTCTACAACGGGCAATTCTTCGAGGTCGAGCATCGCAAGCCGCGACAGGCTGGCGGGGGCAAGCGCATCACCGGCCAGATCGGGGATCACGCCGGACAGATCGCGGATCGCCCCGTCATTGTCGAGCATGCCGGGTTTTTCGGCACCCCTTTCACCAAAGCGCAATAGCTTCATACTTTCATTCCTTTTTCGATGTCAGATGGTCCAACCGCCGTCGACGCACAGCGCCTGTCCCGTAGAATAGGTCGCGCCGGCAAGGTAAACCGCCAAATCGGCGACCTCTTCGGCGTCCGCGATGCGACCCATGGGCTGGCGTGCGACAAAGGCCGTCCGCGCCGTGTCGTAGTCGCCTGTATCGGCCAATCGCTGATCCAGTGACGGCGACTGCACGGTGCCGGGACAGATGGCATTGCAGCGGATCCCCTGCGCGACATAGTCGGCGGCGATCGATTTCGTCAATCCAAGCACGGCCGCCTTGGTGGTCGCATAGACGAACCGGTTCGGCACACCCTTGATCGAGGATGCGACGGACGACATGTTGATGATGGTGCCGCTGCCCTGCTCCAGCATGCCGGGCAGGATCGCGCGGATCATCCGGACCATGCCCTTCACGTTGAGATCGAAAGCGAAATCCAGCTCCTCGTCGTCACACTCCAGCACCGTTCCCGCATGAACGACGCCAGCGCAGTTGAACAGCACATCGACCGTGCCGATGTCCTTGCAGACCGCAGCGACCGAGGATGGGTCGAGCACGTCAAGCCTGACCGTTTCGCAGCCAGCGATGCCCGCCAGCCCGTCTTGGTTGATATCGGTCGCGATCACGCGCGCACCTGCGCGGGCAAAGGCCTCGGCGCTGGCGCGCCCGATGCCCTGAGCGGCAGCCGTCACCAGAACCGTCTGGCCGGATAGATTGATCGTCATCGGGATATCCTTCACCTGTGCAGCCTACATCACCGCGCCGATTTGCCATGGCACGAATTCGACCGCGCCGAAGCCCTGTGCCTCGCTCTTGGTTTCTTCACCGGACGCGATCCGCAACAGCAGATCGAAGATCTCCTGTCCTTTGTCTTCCAGCGTCACGCCGTCCAGAATATCGCCGCAATTGATATCCATGTCGCACTCCATCCGGGCCCACAGGTCCGGGTTCGACGCGATCTTGATCGAAGGCACAGGCTGGTAGCCCGACACGCTTCCGCGCCCCGTCGTGAACGCGATGAGATTGGCACCCGATGCGATCTGTCCCGTGACCGAACAGGGGTCGTAGCCAGGGCTGTCCATGAAGACGAACCCGGGCTCGTTGATGGGCTCGGCGTATTTGTACACACCAGAGAGCGGGGCCGCTCCGCCCTTGGCCACGGCACCCAGCGATTTTTCCAATATCGTCGTCAGCCCGCCCCGCTTGTTGCCCGGCGAGGGGTTGTTGTCCATCTCGCCGAAGTTGCGGGCGGTGTAATCCTCCCACCACTCGATCAGGTCGATCAGCTTGCGGCCTGTCGCGACATCGACCGCCCGGCGTGTCAGCAAATGCTCGGCGCCGTAGATTTCCGAGGTTTCCGACAGAATGGACGTGCCGCCGTGGCGGACCAGAAGGTCGGACGCGACCCCAAGTGCCGGATTCGCCGTGATGCCCGAATAGCCATCGGAACCACCGCACTGCATCCCCAGCGAAAGCTGCGCTGCGCTGGCTTCCTGCCGCTGCGCCACGTTGGCCTCGGCTGCAAGGTCGCGCAGGATGGACACGCCCTTGTCGACCGTCGCACGGGTGCCGCCCTGCTGCTGGATCGTCATGTAGCGAAAGCGGGCGCTGTCCTTCAGCGCCTTGCGGTCGATCAGGTCGGGAATCTGCATGACCTCGCAGCCCAGCCCCACCATCAGGATCGCGCCGAAATTGGGGTTGTGACCGTAGCCCGCCAACGTGCGGAAAAGGGTCTCGTAACCTTCGCCCTTGCCCGACATGCCGCACCCCGTGCCATGCACGATGGGGACGATCCCGTCGACATTGGGAAAGTCGGCAAGCAGATCCCCGCGTGCGGCCTCTTCCGCGATGAAGCGCGCGACCGATCCGGCGCAATTCACCGAGGTCAGGATGCCGATGTAGTTGCGCGTTCCCACACGCCCCGAGGCGCGATGGAACCCCTGAAAGGTCGCGGTCTTTTCGACCGGCTGAAGCGCACTGGCAGCGGTGCCGAAACCATAGTCCTGCTTATGGGCACCCATCCCAAGGTTATGGACGTGAACATGTGCGCCTTTGGCAATATCAGAAGTCGCAACTCCAATAATCTGCCCATACTTGATGACGCTTTCACCTGCCGCAATCGGGCAAAGGGCGATCTTGTGACCGGCGGGAATTTTCTCGCCCGCCGTGACCCCTGCCGGAAGCACCGTTCCTTCGGGCACGGTGCGCAGGGCGATCAGGATATTGTCGGTGTCATTCAGACAAAGCGCAAAGGGCTGTTCGGTCACGGGTCTCTCTTTCACGGGGTCACTAGAACCTTGATGATGTGGTCACGATCTTTCGCGAGTTCCGGGAAACGGTCGGGCAGTTCCGCCAGCGGCATGATCGCCGAGACAATCGCGTCTGTCGGAATATGTCCATCGCGGATCGCCTGCATGACGGTATCGAAATCCTCTCGCAGCGCATTCCGGCTTCCGATGATCTTGGCCTCTCTTTTGTGAAATTCCGAGTCCGTGAAGGTGATATCGTCCTTCACGACGCTGACCAGAACCGACGCACCGCCATGCGCCACAAGCGGAAACCCCGCTTCGATCGCCGCCGCACTGCCGGTCGCGTCGAAGACAAGATCGAACCCGTCCGACAGGTCGCCTGTCAGGATATCGGATCCGGGCCGGTGTTGCCTGTTAAAGCCGAAAAGCGTGCGCATCGCGTTCAGTCGCGGTTCGCTCAGGTCCATCAGGTGAACCTCTGCCCCCGCCAGACGGGCGAAAAGGGCTGTTCCCAGACCGATGGGACCGGCCCCCGTGACCAGCACGCGATCCCCCCCTGCACAGCCCGACCGCGCAACCGCATGGGCACCGATGGCCAGAAACTCGACCATGGCCGCCTGCTCTGCCGTCAGACCGTCGGCGGGGTAGAGATTGCGTTCGGGAACCGAGATACGCGGGCATAGGCCACCGTCGCGGTGAACGCCAAGCACCGCGATGCGGGTGCAGCAGTTCGGTTTTCCCCTTTGGCAGGCCCGGCACGTGCCGCAGGACAGATAGGGGTTCACGACCACCAGACGCCCCGCGTCGGGTCCGTCGACGATATGACC
>JAIVHI010000239.1 GCA_020201155.1 Loktanella sp.
GTGGATTACCGTCCCTATTCTTGGCCATCTCGCGAGGTCGCAGCCGAGGTTCTATCGCGTGCGGGCGCAATGTCAGACGTGATCGTAGGGAACGACGACGAATTCGGGTTCATGGCGGGCAGTAAGGACAAGGGGCTTGCAAAGGCGCAGGCGCTTGCCACAACCAGCGCCGAAATCGTCATCTACAAGATGGGAGAAAAAGGCGCGATCACCTTTGCCGAGGGGCAGGAGATTCACACGGGTATCTATCCGGTCACCGCGCTGAAACCGACCGGTGCGGGCGACAGTTTCATGGCCGGCCTACTTTGCGCCATCGCGGATGGGCATGACCTGAATACAGCGGTCCTGCGCGGGTCTGCCTGCGCGGCGATCGTCGTGGCCAAACCCGGTTGCGCCCCGGCGATGCCTTATCCTCAAGACCTTGACAAGTTTCTGGCCGACCACCCCGGCCCAACTCAAGCCACCTAAGGACCAGCCATGCACATCGCACCACATGATAACCGGAACAAACCAATCGTCGATGCCGATAATCCGACGGTTCCACTGACCTACTTCAATATCGTCAAGCTCAAGGCGGGCGAGGCGTTCGAATATCAGGTGCCGGGCTACGAGACCTGTATCGTGCCCGCGACGGGGACCATCGACGTCTCGGTCGAAGGCGTGGCATTCGACAAGCTGGGCAATCGCACCGAAGACGTCTGGGACGGTGAGCCTGAGGGCGTCTATGTGCCCGTCGGTGCAAAGGTAACGATTGTTGCAATCCGCGACACTGAAACCTTCATCGCGGGTGCGAAATACGACAAGGTTCTCGAACCCTTCGATGTGCGTGTCGCCGAAATCGATAAGGTCCAATACGGGTCTGACGACACCAAGACCCATCGCAAAATCAAGCATATTCTGGGGCAAAAGCAGCATGACAGGGTCGGACGTCTGCTGGTCAGCGAGCTGTTCACTGTGGGCCAAGGAGGATGGTCCGGCTTTCCCGCCCACAAGCACGATACCGACAACCTGCCCCATGAGACGCGCCACGATGAAACCTACAATTTTCGGTTTCGCCCCAAACACGGATCCGGAGTCCAGATCCTGCAGCGCGAAGAAGGTAAGCCCGGTGACGCCTATCAGTTGATGGATGGATCGACGATCATGATCGACAAGGGGTATCACCCCTGTGCCGTTATGCCGGGATACGAGATGTACTACTTCACCATCCTCGGCGGGCTCAGCCAGCGAAGCCTCGTGCAGTATTTTCAGCCGACACATGCCGCTCAGGTCGAGACCATTCCCGGCATCAAAGATATGGTAGCCAAGTTCAAATGACCCTCGCTACACTGGCCGAGGTGCTGCAGCCGGCGCTGAAGGGTCACTACGCGGTTGTGGGCGTCGTTACCCTTGGATGGGAAGACATGCGCGCCTATGTGGCTGCAGCTGAAGCAGAAGGCTGCCCCGTCATCCTGCAGGCCGGGCCGTCCTGCCGCGCCCATACACCTCTGTCGATCCTCGGCAAGATGTTCCGGCATCTTGCCGAAGAGGCGACAGTTCCCGTCGTGGCTCATCTGGACCACGGCTATACACTGGACGAGTGCACAGAGGCGCTGGACAGCGGATTCACGTCCTTGATGTTCGACGGGTCGCGTAAACCCCTCAACCAGAATATCGCGGAAACAGCTGCCGTCGCCGAAATGGCTCACGCGACCGGGATATCATGCGAGGGCGAAATCGGCTTTGTCGGATATGCGCAGGGCGAAAGCTCTGCCGGCACAGACCCCGCCGAGGCGGCCCGCTTCGCGCGAGAAACAGGCGTCGACGCGATGGCGATTTCGGTGGGAAACGTGCATTTGCAGCAGGACAAGGAAGGCGGCCTGGACGAAGATCGAATCCGCGCCATCGACGCTGTCACTGATATTCCGCTGGTAATCCACGGTGGGTCAGGCGTGCCAGTTGCGCAGCGTAGGTCGCTTGCGACCGGCACCAGCATTTGCAAGTTCAACATCGGCACGGAACTTCGCATGGCCTTTGGCGCCGCGCTGCGCGACGCCGTCAACCGAGATACTTCACGCTTTGACCGCGTTGCGATCCTGCAAGAAACACATGATCCGATGGTGGCAAAGGCCCGCGAGGTGTTGCGCGCCTTTGGCCATCCGCCAAAGCAACCTTGACGCGGGACATGCCTGTCGGCCCTCAGACAAATGCGCCCGGCAAAAACGGGCGCATTCGCGTCACGGCTGCTGTCTGGCATTCATCGCATCGAGTGCGTCTGCAAAACTGTCTGCATCCATCCCGTCCTTCAACGCACGTCGGAACAGGGATTGTTGAGTTTCTGGCGCCAACCCCCCAACGGGTGGATCCCGATCCAGATTGGTTGGAAAGGAATACCCCTCGGCGGTGGCCCCGATCGCGGCATCCAGGGCAGCCAGCGACAATGTGCCGTCGCGACGTGCCGCGACCGCGTAGGGGTAAAGCGTCTTGCACATCGCGCGGCGGTCGAGTGCCTCCATGGCGCGACCAAAAGCCGATGACACCTGAAGCAGATTTGCCATGCGCTGGATATCGGCGCTCGTATTCGCGCCAGCCGCATGGAACAGCGCCGGATTGAAGAACAGCGCATCACCCTTAGCCAGTGCCAGCTGCACGTGCCGCTCTTCGAAAAGCTGGCGAAAATCATCGCGGCGCCATGCGGCATAGCCCGCCCGGTAGGCCTGTGAAAAAGGCAGTAGCTTCGTCGGTCCGCTTTCGACGGGCATGTCGCAATGCGCCACAGCCCCCTGCAAGGTCAGCACGGGCGACAGGTCGTGGACATGCGCAGGATAGTCTGCACTGATCTCGGCCGTCTGGAAGCCCAGATGATAATCCCTGTGCGCCTGCTGCGCGGCACCGCCCGGATGGACGAGGTTCAGCTGCGCCGTCATTTGGTAATTCGGCCCCAACCAAGCCTCGCAAACCGCATCAAGGGCAGTATTCGAGAAATAATGCAGGAACACATCGGGCGCCTTCATGCAGAGTTTCTGCAGCGAATTCCAGATTCGGTCGTTCGCACCAGAGGCGGCAAAGTGATCGGCGCCTCCCACCGAGGATTCCTTTTCATCAGCGATGATTGCTTCGTAGACGGCTGTCGCCTGATCGAGGGGGGTCGTATCTTCGTAGGCCTCTTTCAACGCAAGAACACCGGGGCCGTTCATCAGAACCTGCGCCCATTCCGCCATGATCTGGCGGCGTGCTTCGCGATCCTCCAGTGAGGGGCGCAGAGCGGCCATGTCGTAAACGGGGATGTTCTTTTCGACCGCAGCGGCATGAGGCCAGTCATCAACATCTGTTGTCCGATCGATCAACTCTCGAAAGCTGGTGATATCGCAGGCTGACGGATCGAAGTAGCCGTGGCTTGCTGAGGTAATGTCTTTCATCGCGCTTCTCCCTTTTTACACCGAAAAGGTAGCATCGATCAGTCTTGTCCTGTTGACCAAAACACATCAATAATCAATCAATGACGCATCGCTTTCCGATCAAAGAAATCGCAATTCAGGCTGGTCTGGGCACCGCAACGGTGGACCGTGTCATTAATAATCGCGCCCATGTGAGTCCCCAGACCCGGCGCCGGGTAAAAGCCGCCATCGCCGAGCTTGAACAGCACGAAAACCAGTTGGCCGCGCGGGGGCGGCGCTTGTTTTTTGATTTCGTGGTTGAGGCCCCCTCCCGATTCAGCCGCGAACTGCAACGGGCCGCGTCAGAAGCCTCAGCTATGATCGGCTCTGCCGTTTGCCGCCCGCGGTTCGTAGTCCAAGAGGTCATGACTGAACAAGACGTGACGGCCTGCCTCTCAAGGATCGAAAAACGAGGCAGCGACGGTGTCTGCATAAAGGCGCGAAATCTGCCCGCGATCGCGTCCGCCATCAACAGTTTGGTGCGTGCAAAAATTCCGGTGGTGACGATCGTGACGGATATCCCCAACTCTGACCGGCTTGCCTATGTCGGGCTGGACAATGCCGGCGCAGGGCGCACCGCAGCCTATCTTGTTGGACAGGCCGTCACTTCGGGTGCAGGCTCCGTGCTGACGACCAAGAGTCAAAGCAGTTTTCTGGGCGAAGGAGAGCGCGGTGACGCTTTTGGACAGGCGCTCGCGATGCTTAGACCGGACCTGCGGGTTATCGATGTAAGCGGCGGCAGCGGTATCCACTATGGGACCGCCGAGCTTATCCGCAGTCAGATCGCAAATTTGACCGATCTGCGCGCGGTCTATTCAATGGGCGGTGGCAACAGAGCGATCCTAGATGTCCTTGGTGGTCATCGGTTGGTACCGGACGTTTTCATATCCCACGACCTTGATATTGAAAATAAAAACTTACTGAAAAGCGGCCAGATCAGCTTTGTACTGCACCATGATTTACGGATCGACATCCGCAACGCCTATTTGTCTTTCCTGCGGTTTCACGGTCTGAATGTACCGAATACTTCCACGGAGGTTTCGACAGTTCAGATCCTTTCGCCTGCCAACTTACCAGCATAGCAAAAAAGAATGCGGTCGGTCCGAAAATGCAGGAGCTGTTAGCTCCGTCGAAGAGCACTTCCCCGTCCAAGCGCGCTCATACCCACAGCGACCAGAATGATCGCACCCACGAGAACCTCCCGGACATAGGAGTCGACCCGCATCTGTGTCAGGCCGTTGTCGAGCACGCCAAGAACGAGAACACCGGCGAGTGTGGCGAAGACACGTGGGCTTCCATCGCGTGTGAGCGTCATCCCGAGGAAAACTGAAGCGATGGCCGTCAACATCAGGCCGTCGCCCTGCGTCGGGTTGGCCGAGGCGACGCGGCTGGCGTACATCAGACCCGCGATCGCCGCGCCGACGCCCGTAAAGGCGTAAGCAGAGAGGCGCAAGGCCTGCACAGGAAGTCCCGCAAGACGCGCGGCCTCGGTATTTCCCCCAAGTGCGTAGAGCCGCCGTCCGTAGGTTGTCTGTTCCAGAACGACCCAAACCACCAGAGCCACGCCGAGAGCCACGAGCGTCAGGTTCGGCAGAACCAGCGCCGGTCCCTCGCCCGAAGACAACGGCAGACCGCTTCGCGCAAAGTCCGAAAATGCGGAGGGGATATCCCGGCCAAAGACGGTGCGGCCGTCGCTGACAAGAAAGGCGAGGCCGGAGAAGACGGTGAGTGTAGCCAAGGTCGCCACGAATGGCAAAATACCAACCAGCGCAACCATGACGCCGTTGAAAACCCCCCCCATCAGACCGACGACCAACGACAGGCCCAGTGCCGCTGGGATGGGCCAGCCCTGCAGGAAGGCGGCCGCGGCGACCACCCCCGACAGGGATGCCATGGAACCGACCGAAAGATCGAAATCGCCCATCGCCATGACGACCGTCATCGTCACGGCGACCACCGCCAGCATTGAAATCTGCTGCGAGATATTGAGCCAGTTGCGCAATGTGAGGAACGTATCGGGCAGGCTTACCGTGAAAAACAGGAGGATCGCCACCATG
This sequence comes from Loktanella sp., assembly GCA_020201155.1. Taxonomy (GTDB): domain Bacteria; phylum Pseudomonadota; class Alphaproteobacteria; order Rhodobacterales; family Rhodobacteraceae; genus JAIVHI01. Next base: position 5,474 of record JAIVHI010000239.1, read on the forward strand.
CCCACGATGCCGGCCGACCGGCGGAGCGCACCGGTCATGCCATTGTCTCCGCAGGCTGCGGCGCATCATAGAGGTGCGCCAGCAGATCAGCCTCGGTCATGTCGTGGTTCTCCAGCAGATGCGTCCGGCGCCCCCCTTGCAGGACGATGATGCGGTCTGCAAGGCCAAGCAGTTCCGGCAGGTCCGACGACGCCATGAGGATCGAGACCCCTTCATCGCTGAGACGCCGCAGCAGGTGGTAGATGTCCGCCTTTGCCGCGACGTCGACACCGCGCGTCGGCTCATCGAGGATCAGGACACGCGGCTTGCCGGCAAGGGCACGTGCAAAGACGACCTTCTGCTGATTGCCGCCCGAGAGCGCTTCGCAGGGCTGACCCGGCCCCGTGGCCCGAAGCCCGACCTCCTCGCCCAGCGCCCTGGCCGTCCGGGTTTGCCGCATGGCGTCGACAAAGACACCCGCCCGCGCGAAGCCGGCAAGATGCGGCAGCATTACGTTGTCGGTGATCGACTTGCGCAGCAACAACCCTTCGCTGCGCCGTTCGCGTGGAACGTAGGCAAGGCCGCGCGCCCAGGCGGCGGCGGGCCGTGCAGGCACCGCTTCATCGTCAAGTCGGACAATGCCGCCGAGTCGCGGCACGGCACCCATGATCGCCTGCAACAGCGCACCGCGTCCGGCACCCGCAAGCCCGGCGACCCCCATGATTTCTCCTGCGCGCAGGCCAAGGCTCACACGTGTCAGTCCAGGTGCCGTCAGCCGCTCGATCTCAAGCACGGGCGCGCCGGGCCGCCCCGTCAGTCGGGGCGGATAAAGCGCGGACAGGTCACGACCCGTCATTTCGCGGATGATGCGGTCCTGACTGGTCTCGCCGATCTGTCGCGTCGAGACGTGCCAACCGTCGCGCAGCACGCTGACGCGGTGTGCCAGACGCAGAACCTCTGGCATCCGGTGCGACACGTAAAGAACCCCGGCACCACGGATGGTCAAACCATCGATAACCGAAAACAGCCGCTCGCTTTCCTCGCCCGTCAGGGCGGCTGTCGGTTCGTCCATGACGTAGAGCCAAGGCAGCGCAGAGCCGTCGTCCTCGATTAGCGTGCCCGCCAGCCGCACGAGCATCTGGTCGCCGACACCAAGGTCGGACATGCGCGCCCGTGGCGAGATCCGCGACAGGCCGATGCGGTCAAGTGCCGTGGACGCTGCCCGGTTCAGCCTGCGCCAGTCCACCAGACCCAGACCCAGCCGCTGCGGATAGCGGCGGTCGAGATGCATGTTCTCGGCCACGCTCAGGCCCCGGACGGGATGCAGCTCCTGATGGATAAATCGCAGACCCGCGTCCCGCATGACAGTCGGGCTGCCAAGTGGAAGCGGCGTGCCGTCAAGCACCATCACTCCGTCGATCGCACGGACACGACCGAAGGTGCGGGACAGCCCTTCAAGAACCAGTTCGGTCATGCCAGCACGGACCTGCCGTCAATCGGCTGCGTTTGCGGCCGTGACGAGTTCCGTCGGCACGTAGATCACGCGCTGGCGCAGCTCCTCGCCCGCAAGGATCCGCGCAACCGTATCGGCAGTCGTCTGGCCGATGCCTTCGAAGTCCTGCGCAACCGACGCCTCGAAATTGCCGCCGTCGGCAATCGCGTCGCGCGCCTGCGGATTTGCGTCGATACCCGTGATCACGATGCCTTCCTCAGCGCGGCCCGCCGCCTCGATGGCCTGCAGCGCACCCAGCGCGGGCTGGTCCCAAGCGGCCCAGACGGCGGCGATGCCGCCCGGTTCCGGATTTGCGGCAAGCACTGCTTCCATCTGCGCCCGGCTGTCCGCGATGCCGCCGTCACTGACGTCCGGCGTGATGCGGTCGATCACCTCGATGTCCGGGAAGTTGCCGAAAATGGCATCGGCCACCACGCCTCTGACCTGCACCGGCGGAAAGGGGTCGAAGGTGAACATCACCACATTCCCTTCGCCGCCGATCCGGTTCGCGACATAGACAGCGGTTTCCGCCGCCATCGCATAGCCGTTGGACGTGATGTTCACCGCGACAAGCGGATCGCTGCCCGCATCCATGCCCACAACGGGAATACCGGCGTCTGCAGCGGTCTGCAGACCCGCGCCGACCTGCGCGGGGTCGACGCTGATCACGATGGCATCGACGCCACGCGTCACGACATCCTCGATCCGGCTGATCACGGCCCCGACATCGCCGGCGGTGTCGACGACGTTCACGTCCCAGCCAAGCTCCTCTGCCCGCGCCTCGAACCCGTCGACGTAGAACTGCGTGCCGGGTTGCGAAAGGTAAGGCGTGATGACCGCCACCTCCTGCGCCGCAGCCGCACCGGACAGTCCAGCCACCAGAACCGCGCTCGTGAAGATTGACCTTGTCGCCATCATCTTGTCCTTCCTGCATTTTCGTCTTTAGTGTCGGCAAAGTTATGTCAGGGCCGGTGCGGCCCGTCCAGTGCGGTGAATGAATGGCGGAAAGCGGCAAACCGGTTCTGATCGGGATCGATATCGGGACGACATCCGTCAAGGCCGTGATGAGCGATGTCGCGGGTCAGGTGCTTGACCGGTTCCATGCGGCGCACGGCATGCGCCGTCACGGTCCTGCCGTGGCCGAGCAGGATGCGGC
>JAIVHI010000340.1 GCA_020201155.1 Loktanella sp.
GAAATAGTCAATCAGAGCGTGCCGATAGGCGAGGATCGTGTTGCGCGCCCGCCCGAGGTTCGCCTGGATCGTCAACCAGCGTTCGGCTTCTTCGTCCATCATCAAGCCCCCCGACCAGGATGCACCAAGATAGCACGAAAAAAATCCTCAGTCAGATTCCTCATAATGGTCACTGCGGGCCACCGCGCAACCATCGTTGTTTGACAGCACGATCACCGGCACATCCTTGAGGCTCGGATCGAATATCTGTTCGGCGCTGACATAGAAATTCGCGCTGTCGCTGATCGCGATCGGCCGCATCACGCCAGATCATACCGACGCACGACCCCGGCGATCACGCCCCAGATTTCGCTGTCCTCGATCAGCTCGATATCGGGGAAGTCCTCACGGCTGTTGGCAGGCGCGAGAAAAAACTTGCCCGCCCGCTTGCGCAGGATCTTGGCGGTCACCGCCCCGTCGACCACGGCAAGAACCGCACGTCCCAGGCGCCGCTTGCCGGCCCGGTCCACGGCGATGATGTCGCCGTCACGGATCCCGACATCCCAGAGACAGTCCCCCTCGACGCGCCACCAGAAGGTCGAGGCCGGGTGCCGCACGACCCAGGCAATCGGGTCGATCTCATCCTCGAGGTCATCGCCTGCCGGGGACGGAAAGCCGGCACTGGCCCGCGGCAAAAGCAAAGAGACGACCCGTCCTTCCGACAGGACAGGGGATTTGATCATGTGGACGGGCATTCGCGACTCCCTCAATGTTCTTGTTTTATTCTCCAACGTATCCGTCATGCTGTCCCGGCCTGTCAAGCGATGTGGCCGTGTCCTCGTGTCACCAGTTTCGTGCCCGGATCTCTGCCGCGCATGGAGGTTGCGCCGCGCCCGGTCGTCCCACGCAGAATGCATACCTGGCTGCTCAAGCTCGCTTTGGTTTTTCGGGCCTAACCGAACGGCGCGTTTTCCAATGTGCGTCAGAATTGCGCATGAACCGCCACCAACCGACACTGGCACGAGAGAGAGTTGGGCGCGTGAGCCACCCGCTCCGCCATTTACACCATTTAAGCCTTTGAAATTAAACAATAAGTGAAAATGCGTGCCCCCGATATATCCCCCACGTCAACACGGATTGTGTCGGAATATGCCGGATAAGCGGCCCCTCGGGGCGTGTAACCTGAAAAGCTGATTTCAGCGCCGGGGGCCTGCTACTCCCGCTACATCCGCTACACGGAAACCTTTATGCCGCGCTGTTGCGCCCCTGCCGTGAACCGGTTGGGGCCTTCGGAATTTCCTCCGGGCGCGCAGCGAGAAAGCAAAAGTCACCCACCGGTTCCCGCCGTGCGGCAATGTCCGGGCATAAGGTTCAAATGAAATGGGCCGGGACACATGCCCCGGCCTGAAAGGTTTAGGTCTCGCGCTTCGGCGGATGTAGTCGCAATCCGGCGGCAAACTGGTTGGCCAATTCCACACGATATGCCCGCGCCGCTTCAGCGTCAGTGAGTTCGGCTGCATCCAGCCAAGCCCGGAAGGCGTCTTTGTGAGCGTGCGACAAGCCGGTTTCCGTCTTGAAGCGTTCGCGCGTCTCGTTTCGTTCTTTTCGTTCTTTGTAAGGTGTCATCTTCAAAGCCCTTTCAAGGTTGATGGCCATTTCGTGACCGCCAAACCTTGCCGCGCCATCCGCGCCTTACCGAACCTTGAGTTGCCTTTCCGTGCCTTGACCATCGCAAGGACATACGCAAATTGCCCGCTTGCGCTTATCATGTCAAACGGTTTTCACGCGGCCTTTATCAAGCGGCGGAATCGTTCGGGGTCAAACCGTTCTGCCACCGCCTGCGGGTCAAGCCCGGCCAGATTGCAGACCATCCGAAAGTCGGGGCTGTCGAGATATGCCATATCCTTGCCGGTCGCGGCGTCGTGTAGCGCATGGGCTAAAATTGCGTGCCAAAGCCGGGCCTCGGGTTCGCGGTTCATTGCATCCCAAACTTGGCGAAAGGGTCGTTGGCCTCGTCGTCGTCGGTGACGTGTATCTTCGAGCGGTCAGCAGGGGTCGCGCCCAAAGCGGCAAGCGCCTGCCGTGAAGCCGATACCAGCGCGGCGGTAACAGGTTCCCCCGCCTTGCTCATTGTGCGCACCTGCCCGATTGCCAGGGCGGCAACCTCCACCGCGTGCCTATCCTCTCGGGCCAGCCATCCCAAAGACTTCGCCAATTCACGCCAAGCGGCTTTCGCTTCCTTGTCCATATATGCGGGCGCATCGCCCACCGGCTGCCCGCTCGTGGCGGGTTCTTTACGGTCGCGGTATCGCTGCGGGTTGGCTTTGTCAGCGCCAGTCAAACGCGCTTTAGCAAGCGGGGTTTTATGATTCGGCATGATGCCTCCTGAAAGTTTGAAGTGTGGACGTGTGAAACGCGGTATGCAGCCGGTTTCAGTATCCCTCCGCTACAACCTTGATATACCCCCTCCCCCGGTTAGGGGGGAAGGGGTGCACCGTGCCCGATTGAAGCCGCTATGTCTTAAGGGGCCAGCCATCGGGCTTTCCGTTATCGGGCTGGTGCTTCGCCCTCGAAAGGATTGCCCCTTTAGCTTGCCGCCATCTTGAGGAAGCGGACGGCGTTTTCATCGTAAGGCGTTCCACCGATACGCTGCCGAACGT
>JAIVHI010000240.1 GCA_020201155.1 Loktanella sp.
ATTACGACGAGCGGTGCTCCCAACGGATCCGGCGCGCGTTCCGGCCGCCGCCGATGTTTCTGGGGGCCAGCCAGGATTTCTCTTTCGCCACCGCCTACGTCTCCCAGACCGTGACCGAGGCCCAGGTCTTCACCCCCGAGCGCGAGGAGTTCGACAAGGCGATCACCATGCAGCTTCTGCCCGAGCTGGGATACCCCGACCACAAGATCGTCTCCGAGCCGCTGATCATCGAGGACACCAACCACAAGATGGCCGCCATCAAGATGTTCTTCAACGATCCGCGCGTCTCCGACCAGGATGTCGTGGATGCGGTCAACGACGCGGCCGGGACGCATTTCAAGCTGGTGCCCGAGGACCAGCGCAGCAGCACCAACGCGCTCACGGTCGATGACCGGGGCGACGTGGTGCCCTCGAATGGCGATGACGCGGATGACGACTCCAAACCCGGCGACAACGAGCCGGACACGCGCAATGCCACCCCCGCCACGCAACCCCAGCCGCGCCGGGGCCGCCTCGACAAGTCCGAGCGCATCAATGTCCTCGATCTCGCGCAGGCGACCATGAGCGCCATCACCAAGCGGGATTTCCCGGCGCTGGAAAGCCGCATGAGCGTGGTCTGCAAGCTCGACCCGGCGGGGATGACCGCGTTCCGCAAAGCCTGCGCCACGATCAGTTTCGCCGATCCTCAGCACGACCCCGAGGGGCTGGCCGATCTCGCCGAGGCGGCGCGGGGCGTGATCATGCGCGAGCACGGCCCTGAGCACGGCCAGACTGCCGGGTGCTGCTGATGGTCCTGCCCGGCGCCTTCATCAGCCTGGAGCGGTCCTTCGCGGACATCATCGCCACCGGCTGGCGCACCGCCTCGGGCGAGCTGGTGCAGGCCGTCCAGTCGGCGGTGGATGCCGGGGATTATGACACCGCGCATGATCTGGTCGACCGGCTGAACCTCGCGGGCGCGCTGGACGGTTTCTGGCCCCAGCTGGAAGATCTGGCCGTGGCCGCGTTCATCTTCGGCGAGCAGAACTACTCGGGAAACACGCACACAACTGCCCTTTCCCGTGGTGACATACCCATACCCCCTGAACTGGCCAAAGCCATCACACAGCTGTCCTTGAGCCTCTCACAGCCTGCCATGGCAAGGCTTTCCCACTTTGCCCACACCATGCTGCGGGCCATGGAGACCAGCACTGATCCCGCCGTCGCGCTCTTTCGCAAGGCCGACGGGGCCGAGAAGACCCTGATCGACCGCGAGGCGCAAAAGGTCGCCGACATGGTGGCCAACCTCACCGCCAGCCGGATCGCCAGTTTCGGGTTCCTGACCGATGCGCGGATCGGCGGGGCGACAACCTACCAGGTCACCGAGGTGCTCGACGGCCTCACCTGCCCGGTCTGTCGCTACATGCACGGGCGCACCTTCGATGTCGCCGCCGAATACGAGCGGACATTGGAAGCCCTGGGCACCGACGACCCCAAGGATTTGCAATCCATTGCACCGTGGCCCGACCAGTCGCGCGCCGGGCTGCGCCGCCTCAACCGGCTCGACGAGGCCGAGATGCAGGCGCGCGGCTATGGCAGTCCGCCCTACCACCCGAGCTGCCGCGGCCTGCTCACCCGCTCGGGCACCGTCACCGGCGGCATTGCCGTGGGCGGGCTGATGGCGGCGCTGCCGATGATCCTGCGCGGCCGGTCGGATAATGATCTCAGCCTCGATGTCATCGCCGACCCGGATCTGCGGGGACGGGTGCGCGACCTTCTGGGACCCGAGGGACAGCAGATGGTGGTCGCAAGCTACATCGAGGGCGGTCCCGCGGAGGCCGAAGCGGTGCTCTCCGACCTCGCCTGATGGTTCAGGTCCCGCACCGCATCCTGCAATCAATTGCATTTTCTGTTGCCAGACTCAAGATGTTGCGTATCCTGCCAGACACCGCGCGAGATGATCCGGACAGAGCGACATGTTTGATACCGACTGGGACACAAGGGACGACTGGGGGGCAGAGGCCGCCCCTGCCGACCCCGTGCCCGCGGCCACCGAACCTGTCGCCGACATCGCGATCAAGAAGGCCGATGACGAGGAGCAGATCGTCTATGGCGAGGTCTACGCTCCGGGCATGCCGGACAGCCAGGGCGACTACATGACGGCCGGGGGCATTCGAGAGATGGCCTACGGGTTCATGCGCAAGGGCATCACGTCGAACATCGACGTCCAGCACACCCAGCAACCGACCGGCTCCTATATCGTCGAGTCCTTCATCGCGCGGGACGGCGACCCGGTCTTCATCCCCGACTCCTGGGTGATCGGGGTCAAGATCCCCGACCCCGCGCTCTGGGGCCTGGTGAAGTCCGGAGAACTCAACGGCTTCTCGCTCGACGGGTATGGCGCGCGCATCCCCGGCACCATCGAGTATGAGCTGCCCGATATCGTCAAGGGCGAGACCGACGAGGTGGCGGATCACAGCCACGACTTCTCGGTGCGCTTCTCCGATGAGGGCGAATTTCTCGGTGGCCAGACCGGCCCCGGCCCCGACGGGCACGTCCACCGCATCCAGCGCGGCACCGTGACCGAGGAGACCAACGGGCACAAGCACCGCTTCTCCTTCGTGGAAGGGGTGCTCAATGCCCAGGGTTAAGGTCAACGCGAACGAGCTGGTCGGCACCGATGTCGACTTCGTCTCGCTCGTCAAGAGGGGTGCCAACCGCATCCCGTTTCGCATCACGAAAGAGGACACTGACATGCCGCTCGATCTGCACAAAATCGGCTCCACGCTGTTCCGCAAGGCCGAAACCACCCCCAAGGTCGTGGCGGCCATCGTCAAGACCGGCACCGACATGGCCGAAGTCGCCCGCATGTTCAAGGACGCGGGCCTGAACCCCAAGGACTTCCAGAAGACAGAAGGCGACACCGTCACCACCGTGGCGCTGCCCGACGCCGAGCAGACCGAGAACACCTCGGTGATCAAGATGTCCGACGACATCGCGCTGGTCGTGACAGGCATCGAGAAGGGCTTCGACGAGTTCGACTTCGAGGGGTCCAGCTTCGCCGAGGTGCTCAAGGTCCACGGCCATTACATGTCGATGGTCAACGCGATGGACGCCTTCTCCGAGGTGGCGCGCAAATCCCTGCACGAGGCCGAAAGCCCCGGGGATGCCGCATCGCGCTTGTCCAAGGCCGCGGATGATTTCCGCAACTATGTCGTGGCACTGACCAGTTCGCTGCCCGAGCACGCTTTCAAGATGGAGCAGGCCATCGCCAAGGCCGAGAACGGCACCGGCGCGGGCGCCGAGGCGGGCAAGGGCACCGGCACCAGCCAGGCCGCCTCCGAGGATGACGCAAGCAACAAGAACAGCGCCACCGACCAGACCTCCTCGCTCGCCAAGGAAAGCGACGCCAAGGACAAGGACAAGAAGGGCAAGAAGAAGCCCGGCATGGACGAGGACGAGGACGAAATGGAAAAGGGCAGCGGCAAGGACCACGCCAAGAAGGCGAATGGTCTTCCCGATCCCCAGGGCTATGAGCCTGGCGACCCTGACGGGTTCGCAGCCTCTCCCGCCGACAGCGAGGAGGCCAAGCGCCGCGCCGCGGCCGATGACGCCCGCTCCACCCAGAACGGCGGCACCGGCGGCAGCTCGATCCCCGACGGCAATGCGGGCCTCTCGGTGCGCAAGAACGCGGGCGACGAAAAGGTCGGCCAGCCCGAGCACGGAAATAAGCTGCCCGAGCACCAATCCGGTGCCGGGGCACAGCAGGCCGATGATGACGAGGACCGCGTCACCAAGGCCGAGCTGAGCCAGATCACCGACGCGCTCTCCGCGCTCACCAAATCGGTGGAGGCCCTGTCGGGGTTGACCCAAAAGGTGGACGACATGGGCGCCAAGGTGGACGATGCGGCAACCCGCGCCCGCAAGGCCGAGGATGCCGTGAACGGAACGGTGTTCAACGAACCCGGCGGCACTGACGGGACCAAGGCCACCAAGGCCGACGGCCCCCCGGCCCCGCCGCCGCTCATCGACACCGCCATTTCCAGCCACCGCGCGGCCTGACCGCGGATCCCCCGCAAAAACCACGAGACGAGAGGACAAGACCCATGCCAAGCAACGAAAGCCTCCTCCGCAAGGCCGACCTCGCCATCACGGACCTGCAGAGCAACGGCGGTGAGCTGACCCCCGAACAGGGCAACCGCTTCATCCGCAAGCTGATCGAGCAGCCGACCCTGATCCGCCAGGCGCGGGTGGTCGAGATGACCGCCCCGCAGCGCAAGATCAACAAGATCGGCTTCGGGTCGCGGATCATGCGCAAGGCCGTGAGCGGCGTCGCCCTGACCGAGAGCCAGCGCGCCAAGCCCTCCACCGAGCAGATCGAGCTGAACACCAAGGAGCAGATCGCGGAAGTCCGGCTGCCCTATGACGTGCTCGAAGACAATATCGAGCGCGCCACCACGGCCAGCAACGAGGCGTCCAACACCGGCCCCGCCGGGCTGCGCCAGACCATCATCGACCTGATCGCCGAGCGCGCGGCGCTCGACATGGAGGAACTCGGCCTCCTCGCCGACACCACCTACACCAATGCCGCTGACCAGGACGACGAGGACTACATGTCCCAGCTCGATGGCTGGCTCAAGCGCGGCAGCGACGATGGCAACATCTCCGACGCCGCGGGTGCGACCATCTCCAAGGCCGTGTTCAAGGACGGTCTCAAGACGATGCCGACCCAGTATCAGCGCAACAAGACGCGCCTGACCCACTTCCTCAGCGTCAACAACGAGACCGAATACCGCGACACCCTCGCGGATCGCGGCACGGCCCTCGGCGACCAGATGACCCAGGGCAACAGCCCGCTTGCCGCTTACGGCTCGCCGGTCGGGTCCGTGGCCCTGATGCCCGAGGACCAGGGTATCTACACCGACCCGCTGAACCTGATCTTCGGTATCCAGCGGGCCGTGTCGATGGAGTTCGACAAGGACATCTCGGCGCGGGTCTACAAGATCGTGCTCACGGCGCGCATCGACTTCCAGATCGAGGAGCCGGAAGCGTTCGTGAAGTATGAAAACATCGCCGCCGCCTGATCGGCGGCCTGCAAGTAATTGCAGCAAGGGGCGGGTTCGTGTAGCCTGCCCCTTGTCAGTTTCAGCAAGGAGGACCTCATGCCGACCGTCACACTGATCAAGCCTGCGCGCCTGAACTCGAAGGGCCGTCTCTGGGAGCGCAATGTTCCAGTCCATGTCAATGCGGGCACGGCCCAGTCCCTGCGCGGCGATCCGCGCTTCAAGGTCGAGGGCATCCCCGGCGTCACCGAGCCGGATGGCAACCGCAACCGCCCGACCAACCGCGTCTCGCTGTTCAACCAGATCACCAACGCCATCGGCAAGCTCGCCCCCGACGACGAATATGCGTGGCTCTCGGACGGGTTCCCCAACCCCTACGCGATCTCGCACCTGGTGGGCTACGAGGTGAGCATGGCCGACATCAGGCAGGCCACCAACACCCCGGACGAGACCGCAGCCGAGACCGCAGCCGAGGCCGAAGGGGAAGCCAAGACCCAAGCGCGCAAGCCGCGCCCGCCGCTCAAGACCAGCCGCAAGGCCAAGGCCGGTCAGGACCCGGCCCCCGTGGACACCGCCGAGGGCATCACCACCGAGGATGAGCCTGCCCCGGAAGAACCAGCCGTCACGGTCTGACCCATGCTCCTGTTCCCGCCCCAGCAGATCCGCGAGCAGCTCGGCTTCGACGACATGCCGGACATCAACACGGCCGTCACCATGGCCGTCGAGGCCATCGAGCCTCAGATCGCGGGCCTGCTGGCCACGGAATTCGAGAAGCAGACCGGCCACATGGATGTGTTCTTCGCGGTGGAGCCGCGGGTCGACCAGGGCCGCCACCGCTACACGGAGTTCCGGCTGAGCCGGGGCTTCGTCTCCAATGTCGGCGTCACGGCAAAAGACCCCACCAACGGCACACGAACGCTCACCGAGACCCTGCTGATCGACGAGGCGCGCGGCGTGGTGCGCGACATCGGCACGCCGTTCCGCAACAGCTATGTCGAGATCAGCTTCGACAGCGGCTTCGACGCGGACGGCACCGACCCCACCCTCTACGACCAGGCCCAGGTCCCCGACTGGCTCAAGCAGGCCGCGCGTATCGGCGCGCTGCGGTCTCTGGCCAGCAACCCCACCGTGACCAATGCCGGGATCGAGCTGGACAAGGGCGTGCTCGACGCGCATTACGCCGCCCTCGTGAACCGGCATATCCGCTACGCGCCGGATGCCATCCTGGCCCTGTGAGCGGCCATGGCCAACAAGCGCCTCAGCATCGGCCTGCAATTCAAGGGGCGCACCTATACTGACGCGGGCGCGGGGTTTCGCGAGGTCATCGACAGCCTGAACAAGGTCTGGACCGGCTCCCCGCGTCTCGTGCAGGACGCGATGCGCGAGTATCTCGACGGGGTGGCCCAGGCCCTCGCCCAGAGACACAGCCAACCCTGGCCCGGCGGCACCTCCGAGACCACGCTTTCGACGCGCTCCGGCCGCCTGGTGCAGATGCTGGCCAAGAGCGTCCGCGTGGACGGCAGGTCCCTCACCACCATCACGGGCAAGATCGTCATCCCTGCGAAATACGCGATCCACGAGACCGGCGGCACCCTCACCCCGTCGGGCGCGCAATATCTCACCATCCCGCTCGACGCGGCGCTGACATCGAGCGGCACCCCGCGCCGCAAGAGCGCGCGATCCTGGAAAGACACTTTCGTGGCCCGCTCGCGGGCTGGCAACCTGATCATCTTCCAGAAGCGCGGGGCGGTGACCGTGCCCCTCTACGTACTCAAG